>DATEKK010000152.1:0-45082 GCA_035277485.1 Gemmatimonadaceae bacterium | reverse complement strand
CCGTTAGCAACCTTAAATGGGGAATCGGCTACGGATTGAAATTCGGGATCGCCTTCTCGATTCTCATTTCGATTCTGTGGGCACTGGGCGGCGCCCAGTCAGCCCGTCGAGAGGGCATGTCCTACGGCGTAGTCGTCGTATGCTATCTGGCGATGGGCCTAGTTGGCGGTATCATCGTCGGCATTCTCCGCTCGTTGAGTCATACGCGCTTAGGAGCGATAGCGATCGGGCTGTTCGTAGCGGTGGAAGCGTTTTGGATCGTGAACCTGGCAATCTCCGGGCTCATTGGGATACGGACACATACATCGCCGCAGCTTTTCTTGTCCCGTTTTGGGGTATAGGCGGCGGCGTGAGCCTGTGCAACATGACGGGCCCACGCACTTACGAGACGCTCTCCTTTCGTACCATTCAGATCCAACAGATCCAAGCAACCTCGATCCGAGCAGGCCGGGTCCGCACTGCGGGGATGTTGAACACAACTTTGATCTAGGCGCCATCGTCATACACGAGCTCGCTCACGCTTACCACGCTGGCTTGAGTGGTGCTGGCGCCGCACGATCGTTAGGCGACGAGCAAGACGCGATGTTCACGGAAAATCCCTACCATAGCGCAGCGAACCCGGTCCAGCCTACGAGATGCGAATACAAGTAGGAGTAAGAGGCATCAAAACATTGCTAGCGCTTACATTTATAGGCAGTCTAGCAACCCAACTCGGATGTAGGTCGCGAGCTGAGACACGGTTAAGTCCAAGTTGTTGCAAAAACGTGCGGGTGCCCACGATCGCACTTCTGTCGCTAGATAGTCTTATGCGCGCAGCGCAGCAGGGCGACACGGTCGCGATGAAGGGACTGACGGTGAGGGACCAACCGGTTGTATGGCTCCTTTCACGTCGCGCTGCGACGCCCGAGTTCTTCGAGCAATCACGAACGCTGGAAGGCGCTGTGTATTCCGACGCGAGTCGCTCTGCTATAACAATGTCTCTGTCCGTCCTGTATCGATCATTTGCCGGACTATGCAATCGCGCCCAGCCGCCTGATTTATTGATCGTCGATGTTCGGGACGAGGCAGGTGTCTGGAAGGTTAGCCAAATCACCAATCAGATCTGCTAAGCGTATCGCATGCACGTGCGGATAGACCTCGAGGCACGCCACTGCCGTAATCAACGCGTGGCGCGGCTCTCAATTGGCAGCACATCTGTCGTCACCCGCCTGCCATCGCGCAACACCACCGCCCCCACCCGCTCCCCAATCCTCTCTTCCGTTAGCACCCGCTGCAGATCATCGATCCCGCTCACGACCTCCCCCGCGAGCCCGATGATGATGTCCCCCTCCCGCAACCCGCCACGCTCCGCCGGGCTGCCACGCTCCACGCCGGTCACCAGTACGCCACCCGACGCCGCGAGATGCTCGAGCGCCACCCGCCGCCTCGACAACTGAATCGTCTGTCCCACAACGCCTAACCAACTCCGTCTCACCCTCCCGTCCCGAATCAACCGCGGAATCACGAACCGCGCCGTATCAATAGGAATCGCAAAACAAATCCCCTGCGCCCCCTGAATCACCGCCGTGTTCACGCCAATCACCTCGCCCCGCGAGCTCACCAACGGTCCGCCGGAATTGCCAGGATTCAGAGCAGCGTCCGTCTGGATGATCCCGTCGATCAGCCGGCCAGACTCCGCCCGCATCGTCCGGCCTAACGCACTCACCACGCCCGCCGTCACCGTCGCCTGAAACCCCAGCGGATTCCCAATCGCGATGACGAGCTGCCCCGGCTTGAGCGCGCGCGACTCGCCTAACGGCGCCGCAATGAGCGCCGGCCCGTTCACCCGCACCACGGCCAAATCGGTATCCGGATCATCCCCCACGAGCTCCGCTGCCATCGCCGTCCCGTCAGCAGTCGTGCACCGGATAGACTCCGCCCCATGCACCACGTGCGAGTTCGTCAACACAAAGCCGTCCGGCGTAAACACGAAGCCCGACCCCGACCCCTCAATCGGCCTTCCCCGTCTCCTCCCACGCTCCGCCCTCACCGCCCCTCGCACTGCGAGGTGCACCACGCTTGGCCCAACGCGCTCGACCGCCCCCACCACCGCCGCCGAGTACGCGTCCAGCAGAACAGAATCGGGCGCCGCATCCGTAGACGCGACGCCCGATCTGGTCTCATCTCCCACTTCCGCACCGCCTAACAGCCTCAGCGGCGCTACCTCTATTGTCATGCAGCCCACTCCCGCTTGAGCTCTTCCGCCGTCCGGCCACGCCGGATCGCCATCACCGCCCGATCCCTGAGCTGCCTAACCCGCTCCCTCGTCACGCCCAACATGCCGGCGATCTGATTGAGCGTCATCGGCTCCCCACTCTCGAGACCGAAATACAGAATCAATACCCGCCGATCCCGCGGCGGCAACGTCTCCAACGCCCGCATCAACAGCGTGCGCCGAGACTCCTCCTCGATCCGCCCCGGCAGCGCATCCTCGTCGGCATCTTCCACCGAGAGTATGCTCGCCAGCGTCCGCCCCTCACGCTCGCCGTGCCCTTCGCCTAACGGCTCGTCGAACGACCGCTCGGGCTGCGTCAACCCCTGCAGGTCCTTCACCATCGCCGGCGACAACTGCGCCACGTACGCGATCTCATCCACCGTCGGCGCTCGGCCCAACGAAGACTCGAGGGCGGTCCGCGCCCGCGCGATCCGCGTCAGGTCGCTCGCCCGATTGGCCGGAAGCCTAACGGAACGCGACTGCCGCGCCAGCGCGGCGTGGATCGCCTGACGGATCCACCACACCGCGTACGAAATGAAGTTCACACCAACGTCGGGATCGAACTTGTCCGCCGCGCGCACGAGTCCCGTGTTCGCCTCGGCGATCAAATCCTCCAGATCGAGCCCCCGATGCTGATACTGCTTCGCAATCGAGAACGCGAATCGGATGTTCGCCGAGATGAGCTTGTCCCGCGCGTCCGCCTTCTGGTCCGCCGACGCCGACGGATCACGCATCACACGCGCAAGCGCCTTCTGCTCCGCGGCCGTCCGCTGCGGAATCTCATGCGCCTCGGCGATGTACAGATCGAGCAAATCCTGCCCCGCCTGCGCGCCATATTCAATTGTCGGATTCTGCGGGCGCCGCGCCCTGGCCTTCCTCGGGCTCTTCTGCGCGCGCTCGCGGTCGACAGTCTTCTTCACAAAATCCTCCTTTGACTCGCGCCCGCCCCGCTGCCTCTCCCTTCGACCACCGGCCGCCAATGCTTTACCAGCCACAGCCGTCGCCATAACCACTCCTCTCGGTCGACACAAGCGCTGTTCCCACCCTACGGTGAACGTTCGCACCATAGAATGAGTTCCACAGGCACTTTTCGCTAGCGCCAGCTTTCGAACATCTGTTTGAAGCCGACACCTTCGGCGTCCGACCGAACAAACCGCCGGCCGGACGGTGATTGGAGCCGCTTTTCCACTTACCCCGAACCGCAACCCGAAGTTCGCGCACCTCGCCTGAGGCGTTCCTACGGATACGGCGCGATCGCCGGTTGATCGATCGCCCACAGCCACGTCCCATCAGCTTGTCGCCTAGCGACTTCGGCGGTCACCGTGCCATCGGGAAGCCGAGTCGAAGTCAGCGCCAAGTCTCCGTTGACGATGGCCTCGCGCTGCGCAGCGAGCTCGAACCGCCGTCCCGTGGCAACCAGGTCGGCATAGAACGCCTGGATCGCATCTCGCCCACGGACAACGTGCCCGTCGCCGATGTCGAGGATGGCGTCGCGCTCGTAAAGCGTCGCCATGCCCTCGACGTCTCCAGCTTGCTCACGAAAAACCAACTGCCGCGCCAGGTCCTGAGGATTCCGTACCGATCTATTGCCGCTCGCATCATTCATCAGCGGATTCCTCCCTCGGCAAAGCTCAGAAGAAGACTCGAGGTTCCCGCCCGCTGCGCGCGTCACTCACGACACGTGCGCACCGAGAAAATCCAGGGTCCGCTGCCACGACACCTTCGCGTCGGGCTCGCTGTACACGGGCCGGGTGTCGTTGAAGAACGCGTGCCCGGCATCGTAGTAGTGGTACTCGAAGCTCCCGCCCGCCCCGTTGATCGACGTCGCCAGCGTTTGCACCGACTCCTCGCTCACCGACTTGTCCTGCTTGCCGAAATGGCCGAGTGCCGGAATGCGGAACCGCTTCGCGTCGATCTTGACTGCGGGATGTATGCCGTAAAAGTCGACCACTGCAGCGATCAGCTCTGGATACTCCATCCCCGCGTACATCGCGAGCTGCCCGCCCATGCAGAACCCCACGATGCCGACCCGCTTCGACGTGACCGCCCCGCTCGCGAGCAGAAACTCGGCGGACCCTTTCATGTCCTTCCCGGCTTCGGCGATGTTCAAGGCCATGAGCATCTTGCCGGCCTCGTCCGGGCTCTTCGCGGTCTTACCATTGTAGAGATCCGGCGACAGCGCGACGTACCCTGCCTTGGCGAACCGCTCCGCGAGATCTTTGATGTGGTCCACCAGGCCCCAGTATTCCTGGACCACGATCAGTCCTTTGCCCTTGCCGCCCGGCGGCGTGGCGAGGTATCCGGTCCCGTTCCGTCCGTTCGCCTTGAACTCGACCATGTGCCCCATCGTGCGCTCCTCCAAGTGAAGATTGTGCCTAACGTTCTACTCGCCGACGCCGACGCGTTCTTCGTCGCGGTCGCCCGGTTAGTCGATCCCGAAGGCGCCGGCCGAGCGCCGCTCCTCATCGTGGGCGGCTCGGCCGACAGCCGCGGCGTCGTCTGCTCGGCGTCGTATGAGACGAGAAAATTCGGCGTGCGCTCGGCGATGCCGGTGTCGCAAGCCTTGCGCCTCTGTCCGCGTGCGATGTGCGTGCCGGTGCCGCGCCACGAATGCGCGACCAAGAGCCGGCAGATCCGCGCCATCCTGCACCGGTTCGCACCGATTGTCGAGACGGCGAGCATCGACGAGTGGTATCTCGACCTCACCGGCACCGAAGCGCTCTATGGCGACGAGCCCATCGAGCGGACCGCACACCGCATCCGCGACGCGGTGCGCGACGGATCCGGCCTTACGGTGTCGATCGGCGGCGGGTCGAACAAGCTCGTGGCGAAGCTCGCGGTGGAAGTGGCCAAGCCCAAGCCCGACACCGGCCGCACCGGCGTCCACATCGTGCCCGCCGGCGAGGAAGCGCAGTTCCTCACGCGGTTCACGTTAGGCGAAATCCCGCTCGTGGGTCCGCGGTTCCAGGAGCGGCTCAAGCGGCACGGGATGCTGACCGTGCCCGACGTGTTGGCCCATGACGAGCGCACGCTGGTCACCTGGTTAGGCAAGCGCGACGCGCACTGGCTGCTCGACCGCGTGCACGGCGTGGATCGCGGCAAGGTGTCCGGGGACGGCGAGCTCAAGAGTCTGAGCCGGGAGGATACGTTCGCGGCCGACATTGGCGACGATGCGTCGCTCGAGCGCGAGCTCTTGCGGCTCGTCGTGCGCGCCGCCGCCGACCTGCGAGCCGAGGGCCTCACGACGCGCACGGTGACGGTGAAGCTGCGCGACTACGATTTCAATACGCGCCAGGCGAGCCGCACTCTGGACGAGGGCGTGATGTCGGACCGGCCCATCCACGAAACCGCGCGCGCTCTCTTGCGCCGCCTGCGCTCGGCCCGCCGCTGCAAGGCGCGATTGTTAGGCATCTCGCTGTCGTCGCTCGCACCTGCGCCGGCGCCGGCGCAGTTGGCGTTCTTCGAGGCGCCCGCCGGCACGCTCGCGGAAACGGCGCGCGATCGCACGCTCGCGCACACCGTGGACGCGCTCCGCGAGCGCTTCGGTGACGACGTGATCGGACCTGGCTCGCTCGCCGCGCGTCGCGTATCGCGGCCGGCTCCAAAGCCCAGTTAGGCGGCACCGGGCGCCACCGCTTCCTCCGGCAGCTCGTCGGTTCGCTCGAACACGCGTCCCAGCCACGCCGTCACGAGCCACACCTCACCCGCGACGATCGCGGCGCCGACGGCCGTGCCCGGCACCAGGCCCCACAGTCCGACGCGCGCGACGGCCACGATCGCCACCGGTGCGCCTAACACAAGCGGCAGCGCCAGCCCCACGGTCAGCACCAGCGTCGACCCGAACATCGTCACGATGCCCTGGCCGATCGCTTCGATCCCGCCCGGCCGCGAGAGCCCTAACCGTACCCAGCCCGGAAATAGCAGCACGCCGGCGTTCTGCACCAGCACGCCGAGTGCGCTCACCGAAGGCAGCAGGATGAGGCTCGTGAGCAGGAGCGCGGACTGGTCGGACCACGATTGGCCGATTCTGTTGTGCACCGGATTCAGCGCGTACGCGGCGAGGAGCATCGGCACCTGCAGCGCGGCGAGCGTGACGAGCGCCGACGAGAGCTCGGCCCGCACGAGCGTGGCGCCGCGTACGGGGAACGATCGCAAGAGCTCGAGCTCGAGCATGTCCAGCCTCAGATCGTTGCGCACCCACAGTGGCCCAACGAACAGCAGCATGAGCGCGAACGCGAGCGCGAGGCGTCCGGCGATCACCGACAGCTTGTCGGTTTCCGGCAGCAGTTGGTTGAGGAATACGAGGACCACCACGACGACGATGACGATCGCGATCACCGTGCGCACGGCGAGCGTTCGGCCTAACGCAACGATGTTCTTCCACGCGATGGCCGCGGCGGGTGTGCTGTGCGCCGGGAGCGGCAGCCGGAACCGCCTGCGCACGCCGCCGGCCGCCGGCATCGATGCGCGCCCCGCGCGCTTGGCGAGCGCCAGCGCGCGCCGCGACGCGTTCGCGGCCGCCGCTTCCTCGAACGCGGCGTCGGTGCGCAGCACCCAGGCCACGTGCAACGCCACGATCAGGAGCGCCGGCCACACCGCGCCGAACCAATCGGTTGCCGATGGCGTGAACACCGGCGCGAGCATCAACCGGAACGGGTAGAGCACCACCTTGCTCGTGGGCGAGTGGAGCACGGCAACGGCAGCGCCTAACGTATTCCCGGAGGCGATCGCCGCGCGCAGCGCCGGCAACTGCGCCGCGATGCCCCACACGAGGGCGACCAACGCCGCCGCGACGACGATGAAGGTGGCGAGGTGGCGACGCAGGCCGGCCGCACCGTGCTCCGCCGCGCTCTCCCGCACGAGCGACGAGCCCACGCGATGGAGATAGAGTGTCGTGAACACGATCCACAGCGACACGGGCCGTTCGATGAGCGATCCCGGTGCGCGTCCTAACAGAGCAGTCCAGAAGAGCACGTTGACGACGATCAGCAACTGCGACTGCAGCAGCTTGAACGCCACCAACTGGCGCCGGGTCACCGGCGCCGGAAACAACATCTGGACTTCGGCGGTCGAGAAATTGAGCGCGACTTCGTCGCTGCCGAAGAGCCACCAACTGGCGACCAGCAGTGCGCACCCCAAAGCGTAGGCGAGGTGCGCGGTGCCGTCCGGCACGACGCCGGTGAAGACCGCCTGGCGGCGCGGGCCGACGATGAACCACAGGTAGGCGAGGCCCGCGATGAGCGCCACCGCGTACCGCGGCTGCCGCGCGCGCCTGAGGCGCCTAACGGTGCGGTTCACCACGCCGCGCACGAGCAGCCACGCGAGCGCGGCGAACGGCGATCGCGCTGCGGGCGCCGTCACGTCGCGGCGGCCTCGCCGTCGCCGGTGAGCGCCATGAAAATATCCTCGAGTCCGCGCCCGGCGAGCTGCGGCCGCTCGGCGATGATGTCGTCGATCGCGCCGAATGCCACGGCGCGTCCCTTATAAATGATGAGGATGCGCGTGCACAGCTCCTCCACGAGGTGGAGGAGGTGCGAGCTTAGGACTACCGCCGCGCCTTCGCGAGCGCGCGCGACGATCGTCGCTTTCATCTTGCGCATGCCGCCGGGATCGAGGCCCGTGAGCGGCTCGTCGAGCACCAGGGCCTTCGGGTCGTGCAAGAGACCGCACGCGATCGCCAGCTTCTGCCGCATGCCGCGCGACAACTCGGTCGGCAGCGCGTCGCGCTTTTCCACGAGCTCGAGCTCCGTTAGGAGCGGCCCGATGCGCCGGTCGGCGTCGTCCACGCCGTAGAGGCGCGCGATGAACTGCAGGTGCTCGTCCACCGAGAGGTACTCGAACAGATGCGGCTCGTCCGGGATGAACGCGAGCGCGCGCTTGGCGGCCACGGGATCGCGCGCCAGGTCGTGTCCCGCAATGTGGATGGTGCCGCTCGTGGGCCGGATGATCCCGCTCAGGCTCCTGAGCGCGGTCGTCTTCCCCGCTCCGTTAGGCCCGACCAGGCCCAACACTTCGCCGGCCTGCACGGTGAACGACAGGTTCGACACTGCGGACAGGTCGCCATAGAGCTTGGTGAGCGCGCGGACGTCGATGCCGGCGCCGGCGGGAGGGGGCGCAAACGTGGGCGGTGCAGTGCTCAGCGATTCGGTCATAAGCTCGAGGAGAGATCAGGCGTCGGACGGATCGAGCAACGCCCGCAAGATGGTGGCGGCCGCTTTCTCGATGCGCCGCCAATCGGTATCGTGCTCGAGGTCCAGTCCGAAGAATGGTACGCCGAGGTCGGTGCGCGACGCGAGCATGGCGAGGCCCGCGGTCACGAGCGCGCCCACGGCCTCGAGATCGAATCGCGCAGGGACAGTGTGCCGCGCGCGAATTGCGGCCGCGAGCGCGGACAATTGCGCCTCGCGGCCCTCGGCAATGGGGCGCGTGACGTCGTGATCCGCGTGGCCGGTGGCTTCCCATGCGACGGCGTGCTGGGCGAGGGGTCGCGCGCGGATGTCGCGCGCTTGATCAATGAGTGCGGATGCGAATGCCGATCCGGCCGAAGCGCCTTCGGCCAACGAGCCTGCCTTGGGCCACGCCGCACGCTCGGCGACCACGGTCGAGAGGAGACCGTCGATGCCGCCGAAGTATCGGTAGATGAGGACCTTGTCGACGCCAGCCTCCTGGGCTATCGCGTTGACGCCACACGCCTCGAATCCGTCGCGGATGGCGAGTCGCTCGACGGCGTCCAGCAGTTTGGCGCGTGTGGTCTCTCGGTCTCGCTCCATGTCTCTAGCCACCGATGGGTGACGCCGTCGCTAGACAGGGCACCTCCACTGCTGCCCAGCGCAGTCCTTAATAGCGATGGAAGTGCGACTTAGCAATAGTCACTGATAGGTGACACAAATCTGTCACTAATCGGTGACTCGCGCATGCCGGCCGGTCCCCTGAGCCCATGAGCTGCGCGCCAGCTCGTGGATCCAGCCCCCGAGACCAGCGGCGATCAACTGTCGAAAAGCGGACCCAAGCTCTCCGATCGATTGCTCGGCTGGTTCCACGTTTCTTGCTAAGTGCTTCCCAATGATGCGGCCAGCCCGTTAACATGGGTCGCGCCACCTCCGAACCTCTGTCCCGATGCACGCCGTACATCGCTCCATCAGACTCGCCTTCGCGGCTGCCTCAGGCTTCGCGATCCTCTCGTGTGGGAGCGGCAGCACTGGGCCGGGCAACGGCGCCGGCAAGGTCGTCATCACCCCGTCCAACGACTCGATCGTCGTCGGCACCAGCGTCACGCTCACCGCGAAGGTCCTGAACGCGCAGGGCCAGGTCGTGAACGGCGCGACCGTCTTCTGGAACACGTCGAACGCAAACATCGCGACGGTGTCGAGCAACGGTACCGTCACGTCGATCGACACCGGCGCCGTGCAGATCGCCGCCAGCGCGAACGGCGTGTCCGGCATCGCGAACATCACCGTGCTGCCGCAGCCCGTGGCGGGCGTCCAGGTCACGCCGCCTAACCAGGTCATCAAGGTCGGACAGAAGTTCCAGTTCCAGGCGCAGCCGGTCGACGCCAACGGCGATCCGCTCTCCGGTCGCGTCGTCACGTGGTCCAGCTCCGACGCGACGGTGGCGTCGGTCGACAACACGGGCCTCGTGACCGGCGTCGCCGTTGGGCCGGCCACGATCACGGCGACGAGCGAGGGCAAATCAGGCAGCGCGGCCGTCTCGGTCGGCGCTCAAACCCCGGCTTCCATCACCGTCGCGCCGACGAGTGTGAGCATCACCGTTGGGCAAACGTCGCAGCTCGCGGCCACGGTGAAGGACGCGTCGGGCGCCACCATATCCGGCGCTGCGGTCGCGTGGACCATCGACAACCCATCCGTGGCGTCGCTCTCCTCGAGCGGTCTCGGCACCGACACTGTCACGGGCGTGTCGGTGGGGACGGCGACGATCACGGCGACGAGTGGTGCGGCCCACACGACGGTACCGGTGACCGTGTCGCCATCGCCCGCGAGCGCGGTGATCATTTCGCCGGGCTCGGCGACGCTGTTCGTGACGCAGCAATTGCAGCTTTCGGCAACCGTTACCGACAGCCACGGGAACCCGATCAGTGGGCAAGCGGTGACGTGGAGCTCGAACAACCCGGCTGCTGCTACCGTGAGCGGTACCGGCAACGTCACCGCCGTCGCGCCCGGTTCGGCGACGATCACCGCAACGAGTGGCGCGGCGCACGGGACGGCATCGATCACCGTCAAGTTGGTGCCGGTGGCCACCGTGAACGTGACGCCTGGTGCGGTGTCGCTCTTCCTCGGCCAGACCGCTCAGTTAGGCGTCGTGCTCCTCGATTCGGTGGGCGACACGCTGAGCGCCGCCGGGCGCGCGGTGAGCTGGAAGTCCAACAAGGGCAGTGTGGCGTCGGTGTCGGGAACCGGCCTCGTGTCCGCGCAGGGCATCGGGGCGGCGGTGATCACCGCCACCGTCGAGGGCCAGCAGGGCTTTGCATCGGTGACCGTGGCGAACGTCCCGGTCGCATCGGTGGATGTCGAGCCGCAGCTCGATACGATTCAGTTAGGCGGCACCGCCAATTTCACGGCGCAGCCGCTCGACTCGGCCGGCAACAAACTGTCCGGACGCACCGTCACCTGGAACAGCAGCGACAACACCGTGGCCATCGTCTCGAGCACGGGGCACGTGGTGAGTGAGGGTATCGGCAGCGCCACGATCACGGCCACCAGTGAAGGGCAGGTGGGCAGCGCCACCGTGGTCGTGATCGCGGTGCCGGTTGCATCGGTCACCGTGTCGCCGGCGAGCAAGACGATGAATGTCGGGGATACGGCGACGTTCAGCGCGACCACGAAGGACGCGCAGGGACACGTCCTAACGGGACGCGTGATCACCTGGTCGTCGGACAACACCGCGGTCGCAACCGTCGACAGCACGGGGCTCGTCACCGCAGTCGGCGCCGGCTCGGCCAACATCACGGCGACGAGCGAGGGTCAGACCGGTTCCTCGGCGGTTACCGTGAACCCGGTGCCCGTCGGCTCGGTGATCGTGAAACCGCAGGACACCACGATGACCGCCGGCGATTCGGCGCAGTTTTCGGCGCAGACGCTCGACTCGAAAGGCAATCCGCTGGACGGCCGCGCCGTGTCATGGTCGACGTCGGACAAGAAGATCGCGTCGGTCTCGGGCAGCGGCGTCGTGCAAGCCATGAAGGCGAGTCCGTCGGTCACCATCACCGCGACGAGCGAGGGCGTGCCCGGCTCGACATCGTTGACCGTGGCGGCGCCGCCGCCTCCGCCGCCGCCATCGCCGAACGTCGGTCCGGCGGCCGCGCCCGGCCTTACCGTTAGGCGCGCGGCTCTGCCCTAACGGAAGCCCAGGTGCAGGGCGAGGCCCCACCGGGGCGCGCCCGTCACCGGATCGAATCCCACCACCGGCTCGAGCCGCGGCGACGTAATGGCGGCGCCGGTGCTGCTCGGCGCCTGGCTTCCGTTAGGCCCCGGCGCCGACGGATACGGATCGCCGCGCGCGCTCGACACGTGCAACGCCGCTTCGATGGCGCCCGCCAGCAGCACGCCCCCCGCCACCGCCATGCCCGCGCCCAGGTTTTTGCGCTTGGACACGTTCACCGTGAACGTATCCACGCGGCCGAACGGATCCGTGAACGTCCGGATCTCGGTGGTCGTGGATTGCTTGAGACCCCACGCCGCACCGCCGGCCACGCCGCCCAACACCACCACGCCCAGGATGGGCTGCTGCGTGTAGAACTGGCCGCCGCCGGGGATCAAGCCTAACGCAAACGCGGTGCCCGGGCTGCGGCCCAGCGCGGCGATGCGCCGCTGGACATCGGCGCGGTCCACTGCGTTAGGCCTGAGATCCAGATACGTGCGGAAGTCGGCCGCCGCCTTGTCCGAGCGGCCCTCGGCCTGGTACACGAGCGCGCGCGTGTAGTACACGTCGGGCCACGTGGTCGCCGCGCCCGCGGCGCTCGTGAGCGCTCGCTCGGCGGCCGTGGTGTTCCGCGCCGCGAACGACGCGATCCCGGTGCGCAGACTGTCGGCCGCTGCAGCCGGATACGCCGCGGGCCGCGAGGCCGCGAGCGCGTCCGCCCGATGCGGCGCCTGGCGCGAATCGGTGCGCCACAGATCCGCGTACGCGAGTCCCGTCGATGCCGCCGGATCGCCGGCGGCGCTGCGCAACGCTTCCTGGAAATGCGGCGCCGCGCCGGCGAAGTCGCCGCGACGCAGCGCGACGTAGCCGAGTCCCGTGTGCGCGCCCGACGCGTCCTCGCCCTCGTGGAGCGCGGTCTGAAAATCGCGCGTCGCGGCGTCGAACTTCCCGCCAGCCGATTCCGCGTAGCCGCGGCCGAACAGCGCGCGCGTGTTCGTCGGGTCGACCGAGAGCACGCTGTCGTACGCCGCGATCGCGCCGGATTGTCCCGTGGCGAGCTGGCGCTCGGCTTCGAGGAGCAGCGCGGTCACCTGTTCGGCGGCCGTCACGCGCACGCTCGCAACCGCGCGATCGCCCACGCTCACGACCAGACTGTCGCCGGCTTGCAGCGGCTGCGTGGAGATCGAGAACTTCGCCACACCGGCGTCGTTGGTCGACTGCGTGAGCGTGCCTAACCCGGGGCGCTGCGGATACGGCCGCACCTGCACCGCCGCCTTGCTCACCGGATTGCCGAACGCGTCGTTCACCGCCACGCTCAGCTCGCGCGTGCCGCGCGGGCCGGCGCCGATCGCGATCGCCGGCGGATTCACCGTGGCCAACGACGCGCCCGCGGGCGTCGTGTTGAGCGACACCGCCGTCGTCCCCTCGAGCGGCGAGCCGTCGGGCGTGACCACCGTCATGCGATACGTGCCGGCGTGCGTGCCTGCGGGCACCGTGAATGTCGCGCGTCCGGTGTTGTCGGTGATGGCCACCGGGTCGCTGCGCGCGCCGCCGGGAATGTCGGTCGCGCCTTTGAGCATGAGGCGTGCGCCGGGCACCGGTGTCTCGCCGCGCGCCAGATCGACCGAGATGTACGCGACGCTGCCGCTCATCGCCGACGCGAGCCCGTTGATCACGGTGAGCGTCGGCGTCACCGGCGGCGCGGGCGCGGCGGGTTTGGACGGCGTTTCCGTTGACGACGCGCGGTTGCCGCTGCTCACGCAGCGGTCGATCTCGCGCAAAATCGCGTCGGTGGCGCCGAGTTGTTTGAGATCATCGCGATCGCGCGCGGAGGGCACGAACGCGAGGCAGTTGCGTCGCACGATCGCGGCGATTTCGCTCTTGGAGTACGTGCTGCCGGTCAGGTACCGAACCAGATCGCTTTTTCTGAGCGCCGTTTCGGCTTGACCGTGCGCGACGGACGACGTGAAGAGAACGAACGGAAGGGCGATCAGCGAGGCGACGTAGCGCGACATGGGGTCCTGGAGTGCGAGAGAACTACAGCTGACTCAGCCGTCCTTTGGGATGGTGGCCCATCCCGAATCAATCCTCGTCGGATGCGACCCGGGCGCAAGTGAGGTGCCATCAATCGAGCTCGCCAATACGGATCTGCCCGGGCGCTCTGAGCCGGCGAACCGCCTCTCTCCAATGAACTTAGTCGATGTGGACGCGAAGCCCGCTTAGAATGGTCTTATCCTGTCCGGTCCGGCCCCGTCCGTCCTCTGTCCGCCTTTCTGTGCAAGCTCGGGCGTGCCGTGACGTCTCCATGACAGCAATCACTGGAGATCACGATGCGATGGAGCCTGATGCTGGCCGCTGCCGCCGGACTGGTGGGGAACAAGAGCAACGCGCAGGGAGTCTTGATTCCGGGTCCGTGCCCGCGATGCGTCGGGCCCGCGCTCACGCGCATCGTGCGGACGTCGAGCACCGTACGCGCGACGCTGGCGGACCAGGTGCTGCGCTACGAGGTGGATGAAACCTTTGCCAACCGCGGCGGCGGGTTAGGCGAAGTGGACTACTACTTCCCGTTGCCGGCGAACGCCGCGTTCGAGGACCTGCGCCTCTCGATCAACGGTGAGATGGTCGCGGGCGAAGTGATGAACGCGAATCAGGCGCGCGGCATCTACGAAGAGATCGTGCGCCGGCAGCGCGATCCCGCGCTCGTCGAATGGATGGGGCAGGGGCTGCTGCATACTCGGATCTTCCCCATCGGTCCGGGAGAGGAAAAGCGCGTGGTGGTGCGGTTCCAATCTGTGGCGTCGCGCGAGGGCGACGCGGTGCGCGTCGACTATCACCGGAGTGCGCCGGTGCCCTCGGTCGTTGGGCAATCGCCTAACGGTAACGACGTCGAGGGCGGCGAGTCGTCGTTCTCGCTGAGCTATCCGGTGGGCGCGGGCTACGGCGAACCGTATTCGCCGACGCACGCGCTGGTGGTGCGCACCAGCGGGGACACGCGCACGGTGGGCGTGGATGGCGCGGCGCGCGACATCACGATTCTGCTGCCGGTGGCGCGGTCGCGCGAGCCGGCGATCTCGGTGTTGACCAACGCGCCATCGGGTGAGCGCGGATATGCGCTCATCACGATTGCGCCGCCGGCCGTGCTGCCGCAGCCGTTGCCGCGCGACGTGACATTCGTGGTGGACGTGTCGGGCTCGATGAGCGGCGGCAAGATCGCGCAGGCACGCGCGGCCGGCAAAGCCTTGCTCGCGACGCTCACACCGCGCGACCGCTTCAGACTGATTGACTTCGACACCGATGTGCGCACGTTTCGCAGCGAATTCAGCGAGGCCACGGCCGCGAACATCGAAGCGGCGAACCGCTATCTCGATGCGCTCGAGGCGCATGGCTCGACCAACATCGAGGGCGCGCTCCGCACTGCGTTAGGCAGCGCGGGAGGCGGCGACGCGCGGGCCGACCGTGTGCCGCTGGTGCTGTTCCTCACCGACGGCGAGCCCACGGTAGGCGAGCAGGACCCGCAGGCGCTGGCGCGGCTTGCGTCCTCGATGCGCGGCGCGCGGCACGTCTTCACGTTCGGCCTCGGCGCCGACGTGAACACAACGCTGCTCGAGCAGATCGCGCTCGAGGGGAAGGGCACGGCGAGCTTCGTCCGGCCGGAGGAGAACATCGAGCGCGCGGTATCGGTGGTTGCGTCGCGGCTGCGCGATCCCGTGCTCACCGACATTCGCGTCGAGGCCGACGGCGTGACGCTCTCGGGCGTGATGCCTAACGCAGTGCCGGATCTGTTCGCGGGTCAGAGCATCGTGCTCCTCGCGCGCTACCAAGGCAGCGGGCACGGCGCGATCCGTGTGTCGGGGCGGAGCGCGCGCGGTGCGGCGACATGGACGCACGCTGCCAATTTCCCCGACCGTTCGCCGGACAACGCGTTCATTCCGCGTCTCTGGGCCACGCAGCGGATCGGGTGGCTGAGCGCGCAGCGTCACGCGCAGGGCGCATCGCCGGAAGTGGACGCCGAGATCAAGGAGTTGGGCGAGCGCTATGGCATTCCGACGGAGCTCACGTCATATCTGGTGCGCGAGCCCGCGGTCGCGTTCGGCAATGTGCCGCGACCCGTGCCGGCGGCGGGTGCCGTACACCTCGATGAAGTCGTGGTGACAGGTTCGGCGACCGCGCAGCTGCAGCGGTTCGAGCGGGCGAGGCAGGCGACGGCGATGCGCGCGTCGAAGTCGCTCGCCGCGGCGGACAGCCTCATGGACACGGCCGCCTTGGGCGGCGCGGCGTCGCCGTTCGTGCGACGGGCGGCGAATCGAATGTTCGAGCGGCAGTCCGACACGTCGGCGTGGGTCGATCGCGGGTACAAGGATGGGATGCGCCGCATCCGCATCCAGGCGTATTCGCCGGCCTACTTCGACGTGCTGCACACGATGCCGGAGCTGCGGGACGCGTTTGCGTTAGGCGACCACGTCGTGGTGGCCGGTCGCGCGGTGGCGATCGAAGTGACCACGGATGCCGATGCCGCGATGTCGCTCGCCGCGGCGGACCGGACGGCGCTCCGGGAGAACTGGTGAATGGACGACGCGGAGCGGCTGTTTCGAACGTATCACGGGATACTCGTGCGCTACCTCACCCGTCGGTTAGGCGATCGCGACTGGGCGGAGGAGGTGGCGCAGGAGACGTTCGTCCGCGCGCTGCGCCAGGATCATCTGTCGAACGAGCGCGCCTGGTTGTTCACCGTGGCGAACAACCTGGTGCGCGATGATGCGCGCCGCGATGCGCGTCGTCGCGCGCGCCTCGCGCTCCTGCGCGAGGAGACGCGGGACGACGTCGTCGAGCCGGAACCGCTGTCGCTCGAGCGCGCGCAGGAGGCCGCGCTCGCGCGTCGCGCGGTGAACGCGTTGGCCGAGCGCGACCGGTTGGCGTTGCTCATGCGCGAGGAGGGGTTGAGTTACGAGGAGATCGCGCAGGCCCTCGCGTTGTCGGCCGGGTCGATCGGGACGACGCTCGCGCGGGCTCGGCGCCGATTGGTGGAACAGTACGAGGCGCTGCGCGAGCCGCAGCCAGGGAGCACCGGACATGCAGCATCTTGACGACGGCACCATCCACGCGTGGCTCGACGGCGCGTTAGGCCCAGTCCAGGCCCGACACGTCGCGGAGCACGTGGCGGCGTGTGGCGCGTGCGCCGACCGCGTGGCGGAGGCGCGCGGATTGATCGCGGCGTCGTCGCGCATTCTCATGGCGCTCGACGATGTGCCGGCGAACGTGGTGCCGGCGGAACCGCGGATCGCGGCGGCGTCGGCACACGTCGCGGTGCCGGCCATCGCCGCGGCAACGCCGCCGGCTGATGTCATCACGCCGCGTGCCCGCTGGTGGGGGCACCGCTACAGCCGGTTGGCCGCGGTGCTCGCGTTCGTGGTGGCCGGTACGCTCGTGCTCACGCGCGACGCGAACCGGCGCGACGTCGCGAGGCATCGCGAAGCACCGCGGGCAACCGATGAGCTGCGCGCGCCGCGCGATTCCGCCGTGCCCTCTGCGAACGCCCCGACTGCGGCGCCACCCGTCGCGCCCCGGGCAGCGCCGTCGGCTGCGTTAGGCGGTGCGTCCCCGCGGCCCGCACCGGCGCCGAGCCTCAAGCCGCAGGTGAAATCGTTCGCGCAAGAAGCGCGGCAACAGGCCGCAGCGGCGAAGAAACAACTCGCTGGTGCGGACGTCCGGACTTTCGGCGACGCCAACAACGTCGCCGACACCGTGACCCGAGCGGCACAGGCATCGAGCACCCTCGCCCGCCGGATCGGCGAGCGAGGAAAGCTGCAATTGTCGGAGGTCGTCATCACGGGCCAGTCGATCGCGCCCAAGCCGCCTCGGCTCGTGTCGGTCGATTCGGTGCAGCGCGGAGGAGCGGTTGTGCTCCGCCGGACCTACGCCTTGGAGAGCGGCACGCGCGTGGTGCTCGAGGTGACGCCCGCGCCGGCCATGCCTAACGCCACCGCCGCGGGGACGCCGGGAGGCGCTCTCACGGACTCGGCTGCCGCCGATTCTTCGAGCACGGCACTCCACTCGATCCAGTGGCGCGGCGCCGACGGGACGGGCTATATGCTCTCCGGTCCCGTGTCCGTCGACGAGCTCCAGCTCATCCGGGCTGCGTTAGGCAAGGATTGAGTGGTCCGGCATCTACGCTCATGATGAAACGGGCAAAGCACGGGCAGAACGGGCAAAGCACGGGCAAGACAAAACTGCAAGCATGTTCAGTCGGACATTCATTTTTGATCTCACTGTCGCCTGACTAATTTTTGTTTGGTTGTAGTTATTTTGCCCGTGCTTTGCCCGTTCTGTCGGTGCTTTGCCCGTTTCATCATGAGCGAAGATGCCGAGTCAAACACACCGGCCTAGCGCACCGGATCGTGCTGCACCGCGAGATCGGCACCGCTCTCCTCGGCGCCATCTCCGTCTTCAGGATCCGGCCGCAGCGCCCGCAGCACCGTGCCACCCGCCGCGATTGCACCGAGGATGATGTACAGGTAGAACGTGTAGAACCGCCACCAGATCAGCGACGCACCGAAGATCGACGACGGGATCGCGTGTCCCAGCGTCTCCTTGAACGCAACCTCGATGAACCCGCCGCCGGCCGGCACGGCGACCACCACGCTCCCATACATCAGCGCGATCGGCCACAGAATGAGCGGCGCCGCCGGCACGTGCACGCCGAACGAGTACACGATGATCGGCAGAATCGCGAGCCGCAGAATGATGTGCACGATCGACGTGAGCAGCGCGATGCCCGCTATGCCGAAGCGCATGTCCTTCATGCCCTCGATGCCGCGGCGCAGCTGCTCCAGCACGTTCCGGAACTGATGCCACCGCGCGCCGTGCACGCCGAGTCGCGCCAGCCACCGCGGCGGCGTTTGGTTCATGCCGCGGCGCGCCAGCACGAACCCCAGCGCGCCCGTGCCTAACACAAAGGCGGCGTACATCGCCACCAGGCTCGCCATGCCGGTAATGATCCCGCCCGCATCGCGGAACGTGAAAAACATCGCGATCGCCACGATCGCGAGCGAAATCATCTCGAGGAACAGCTCGGCGTAGATCACGAGAATAATGTTCGCCGAGGTCATCCCCGCTTCCGTCATGATCAGGAAGCGCGCGGGTTCGGCGCCGCTGCGGGCGGGTGTGATCGCCGCGCCGAAGTCGCCGCCCGCACTCGCGCGCAGCGCCACGCCGAACGTCATCGGGATGCGAAGCGACGCCGCGCTCAATCGCACCTTTGCCCCGCGCGCGCCCAGCTCGAGCAGCGCAACGCCCAACAAGATGCCGTGCGCCGCCACGCTGACCGTGACCGTGTGTTCCGAGGTCGGCCAGCTGGTGAGCACGATGTACAACGACACTCCGATCGCCGCAGCAAACGATACGATGGCGAGAAGCCAGCGGGCGGGCGTCATGAGTGCAGGAGAGTGGTCGCTGGGTTCCGGGAGCTCAAGACGGAGATGATCGGCGCGGCGAAATCGAGAAAGGGTACAGCGTCGAGCAGGAGTTCAGTAGGCCAGCACGCCCTTGCCCATTCCCCGATGCGTCGCGCCCGGGTATGGCACCGACGGTCCCTTGAGCGCCTCCCACAAAATGTGGTTGAAGAGGTTGTCGTCCGACTCGTCCTCCAAGTCGAGATCGAGGCGGGCTGATGCCTTGGCGCCGGGACCTCTCGCAGGATTGCGATCATCGAGCCGCTGCGCCGGGGCCTGTGCGACATACGGCGTCAGATCGGGTGTCTCGGTGAACAATCCCCGCAATGGGCGTCCGTAATAGTCGAATTGCGATAGGGAGCCGAGGTGCAGGATGTCGGCGATGGTCGCAATCACATCCGTGGTGTTCACGAATCGGTGCACCACGCCGGCGTGGCTGTAGGCGCTGATCATGAAAAACGGCGCGCGATGCGAATCGACATGGTCGGGTCCGTTCTGCGCGTCGTCTTCCACGACGAACACAACTGTACTGCGCCAGAAGCGCGAACGCGAGAGGGCTTCCACCAGTCGGCCTAAGGCGAGGTCGTTGTCGGCGAAGGCGGCGCGCGGCGTCGGCATCCCCACGCGTGCGCCGGAGGTATGATCGTTCGGGAGCCGCACGATTTCCAATGCCGGAAGATCGCCGCTCTTCTCGAACGCGCGAAACTCGTCGAGCCATCGGTCGATGCGGGTCTGATCCCGAATCGCGAGATCGAAACCGGGGAACGCGGAATCGGTATGTGTCGCCAGGAACGGCTTGTCGCCGCGGTACGACTCGGGGAGATCGTGCCGGCCCGTGATCTCGCTCGTGCTCACCACGAACTCGCCATAGTTCCGAAACGTGATGCGCGCGCGTTGGGCGGCATCCCAGAGGTAGCCGGTCGACGGTGAGGCAACGTCGTCGTCGGCGAGCTCGTTGCGATTTGCGCCCTCGTAGTCGTAATACGGCCGGCGGTCGGAGTAGTTCGCGGAGACGGTCTTCTCCACGTAATCGCTCGAGTATGCGGCGGTGGACCAGTTGTGCCCCTGCGCGCTCACTTCGGCGTTCGTGAAGAACCGGTCGAAGATGCCGAAGCGCTCGGCGAGCGCGTGATGGTTAGGCGAGACCGGGCGCGGGAAGAAGAGCAGGGACGTGTCGCCGTCCGCCTGCGGGAGGTCGCCCAACACCTGGTCGTAGGTGCGATTCTCCTTGATGATGTAGATGACGTGGGTGAACGGCGGGTAGCGGCTCGCGCCGCGCGCCGACGCGGGTTCATCCCAGCGGTTGGCGCGGGCCACGCGCGCGGAGTATGTCGCGAGCGCCTCGCGCGAGGCATCGGCCAACACGATGGTCGACAGCGTGCCCGTGAGTTGGCCTAACGTGTAGTCGCGGGGCACGCGGGCGCTCGGGACCTTGGGCGACGGTCCGCGCGGATTCGGCGCCGTGCCCGTCCCCTTTCCGTTGGCCACGAGGATCGTGTCGCCGGCCGAGAGGATGGCCGACGGATACCAGTCCACCGGGATGCGGCCGAGCAGCGCGGCGCGTCCCGAGTCCGCGAACGCGGCATCGGACGACACGTCGAACACCGCGACGGCGTTCGCATCCGCTTCGGCGGCGAAGAGCCGGCGGCCATCGGCCGACAACGCCAGCGCGTTAGGCGTGCTGCCTTCCGGCGGTCCGGCGGGTGGCGGATCGCGGAGCTCGCCGACCACCGCCCGGCGCTTCGTGTCCACGACGCTCACCCGGTCGGTCGTGGCGGACACGACGTAGAGGCGCGTGCCGTCGCCGTTCGCGACCATGGCCGAGGGATGCCGCGCCACCCGGATCGTGTCCGATACCGTTAGGCGGCCATCGGAGCCGGCCGCGTATGCCCAGACCGCGCTCGCGCCCCACGACGACACGTACACCGCGCCGTCGGGCGTCACGAGCACGCCGTACGGGTAGCGGCCCGAGGGCAGCCGCTGCGCCACGCGGCGCGTCGCCAGATCCACCACGGCCAGCGAATCGTCGAGGTTCTCCGCCACGTACAGGCTTTGTCCGTTAGGCGAGACCGCGAGACCGGCGGGATAGCGCGCGCCCTCGCGGCCGCGAGCGGGGTGCGGGCCCAGCGCGAGGCTGTCGGCGAGCACCGCCGTGTCGCCCTGCCAGTCGTAGCGGTACACGAGGTCGCCGTCGGCACCGGACACGTAGAGCGCGCGACCGTCAGGCGCGAACGCGAGCCCCACGAACGCCGACGGTTGCGCGAGCGTCTGCACCACGCGGCCGCTCGCGCGATCCACCACCTGCATCCCTTCCTCGCGCCACCCCGAGAGCAGCAGCACCAGACGCGCGCCGTCCGGCGAACGCACCATCGCGAGCGGCATCTGCCCGACCGGCGTCGCCGTGCCGGCCGGATCGAGCGAGACGCCCGTGGGCAGCCGGCGGTGCGAATCGTCCGGCGAGCGCGCGTCGCGCGCCAGCGGAGCCGAATGCCGGCCGCATGCGGCGGCGGCGAGACAGAACGCGACGAGCGCGCGGCGAAGCGGACGCAGCGCCATATTCGGTTAGGCAGCGGTCATGGTGCGGCGGGCGGAATCGCCCAGATGTCCACGCGGTTCCTGGTCGGCAGCGGGACGGCAACCCGAAGGCGCCGTGTGTCCACAGCAATGTGCGCCGCCATCGGGAACCCCGTGATCGCGGTGAGCCGGTCGCCATCGCGAATCGTGAGCGTGGAATCCTTCCAGCTCGTCACGAGCAGACGGCCGTCGGACAGCATCGCCGCGCCGTCCATCTGCGCGCGATTGTACCCCACCGTGCGCGGCTCGGTGTCGTCGGGGCCCCACGCGAGGATCCTGCCGCTGCCGAACGACACGATGATGAATCGCTTCGTCCGAGGGTCCCAGACGAGATCGGTCGGTCGCGCGAGCGAATCGCTCGCCACCGCCACCGATACCGTGTGGTCGCGGCTCACGCGGAACACGCGATGGCCGCCCGACGGATCGCCGGCGGGGTGCACTGGGTCCAGCAGGCCCGGGTCGGTCACGTAGAGTGCGCCGTCCGGTCCAGCGGCCATTCCGCCTAACGCAACCGGATGCAGGCGCTCGAGGCTGATCGAGGGGCCCGCCGCGCCGGTGCGCGCATCGAACGCGCGCACGTGGTCGCGGTCCGCGACCCACAGCGTGTCGCCTAACAGAACGAGCCCTTGCGGCGCGTCGAGCCGCGCGCCGCCGCGGCCGTCGTCGACGAAGTGCAGCGAATCGATGCTGCCGTCCGGCTTGACCCGGCTGATGAATGCGCCGCGCGCGCCCGCCGAATCGGCGCCCAGGTTCGCGACGAAGAAGACGTCGGCAGCCGAATCGTATATCGCGGCCACGGGCCGCTCGAATCCGCGCACACTCGCCGCGTGCGTCGGCGGCACAAACGGCTTCTCTGGCGGCTCGGCCTTCTTTGCACTGTTGTCCGGCGCACCGCACCCGGCCAAGACGAACACGAGCAGAAAAACTCGGCGCACGCTGAGGGGATAGGGGGTTCGGTGTGGAGACGAGATGCTTCCGACGGAAGGGAACGTGCGGGTCGTGCCTCCGTCAAGCGTGGCGACGCGTAACGGTCTTGCAGCAGCGACACGACGCCATGTTCCCCCTCCGTTCGGTCAGGGCGTCGTGTGCCTGTCCTGACTACCGTTCGGGAGAGTCTTAAGCAGGAGTGTCGTCATGGCCACGCGCGAGCGACTGATTCTTTCGGCCACGGAACAGGACCGCCCCGGCCTCGTCGCCGAGCTCAGCGGATTCATCGCCGAGCGCGGATGCAACATCGACGACAGCCGCGTAATCGTGCTCGGCGGTTTCGCCGGACTCATGTTCCTCGTTTCCGGATCGCCGCTCCAGATCGACGAGATCGAGAGCAGCCTCGCGACCCTCGAGCGAACGAATGGCTTGCGGGTGACCGTGCGCCATCTGCGCGATCGCGCCGCGCCGGTCGCCGAGGCGCCGGCGACGCCGACGTGGGTCGTGAACGCGAGCGCGATGGACCACGAGGGCATCATCCACGCGATCACGGACGTCGTGCGCGCCCACGGCGGCAACATTCTCGAGCTCGAGACGTCCACCGAATCGGCTCCCATGACAGGCTCGCCGCTGTTCGCCATGCGCATGGTCATCACCGTCTCCGAGCGCCACGGCTCGGCGACGCGGCTCAGGGAAGCGCTCGAGACGTTGGCGCGAGCGGAAGCGATCGATCTCGAGGTGAAGGAGGAGCTCGCGAACTACGTCTGAGCAACGCCGCTCCGGACGATGCGCAATCCGGCCGTGTCCGCACCCGTCCGTCTTTAGCCTTCCCTCTTCCCGGTCCTCTCGGTAAGATCGGCGCGTCGCGCAACCTAGAGGACTCGAGTGAGCACTGCACGCTTGTGGGCAGCGGCGCTGGCCGCGCTGCTCCTTCACGCTGCGCCGTCGGTTGGTCAAGCGGCGGCATACGACACGTCCATGTTTCACGCGCTGCAATGGCGCGAGATCGGCCCCTATCGCGGCGGCCGGTCCGTGGCCGTGGCCGGCTCGGCGGCGCGGCCGTACGAGTTCTGGTTCGGCACCACCGGTGGCGGCGTCTTCAAGACCACCGACGGCGGCGCGAGCTGGCTGCCCGTCACCGACAAGTATTTCGGCGGGACCATCGGGGCGATCGGCGTGAGCGAATCGAACCCCGACATCGTGTACGTCGGCGCGGGCGAGTTCGACATCCGCGGCAACGTGTCGCATGGCGACGGCGTGTGGAAGACCACCGATGGCGGGAAGACGTGGGATTCCGTTGGCCTAACGGCAACGCGGCAGATCTCGCGCGTGATCGTGGATCCGCACAACCCCGACGTCGTGTACGTTGGTGCGTTAGGCCACGTGTGGGCGCCGAATCCGGAACGCGGCGTGTACAAGACCACCGACGGCGGCAAGACCTGGCGCAAGGTGCTCTTCCGCAACGACTCCACCGGCGTGAGCGATCTCGCAATGGATCCGAACGATCCGAACACGCTCTACGCCGCCATGTGGCAGGCCGGCCGCAAGCCGTGGCTGCTGGTGAGCGGCGGCCAAGGGAGCGGGATCTTCAAGACCACCGACGGCGGCGAACACTGGACCGAGCTCACGCATAATCCCGGCCTGCCATCGGGGATCATCGGCGACATCGGCATCACCGTGTCGCCCGCCAATCCGCAGCGGGTGTACGCGATCGTCGAATCGGATTCGGGCGGCGTGTTCCGCTCCGACGATGGCGGTGCGACGTGGACCCGCACCAACCAGGAGCGCAAGCTCCGGCAGCGCGCGTGGTACTACTCGCGGATCTTCGCGGACCCGAAGGACACGAACACCGTGTACGTGGTGAACGTGTCGTTCTTCAGGTCGACCGATGGCGGCAAGACGTTCAAGCCGATCCCGGTGCCGCACGGCGACAACCACGACCTGTGGATCGCGCCTAACGATCCCAAGCGGATGATCGAGTCCAACGATGGCGGCGCCACGGTCACGTTCGATGGCGGCAAGGCGTGGACCGACGAGGATTACGCGACCGCGCAGTTCTACCATGTGACCACCACTACCGACTTCCCGTACAAGGTGTGCGGCGCGCAGCAAGACAACTCGACGCTCTGCGGACCGAGCCGTTGGCCGGGCGGCATCCCGATGGCCGAGTGGCAGGAGGTGGGCGGCGGCGAGTCGGGCTACATCCAGGTGCGGCCCGACAGCACGAACATCGTGTACGCCGGCAGCTACGCCTACCTGTCGCGTCTCGATCTCAAGAGCGGACAGCAGCGCGACATCATCCCGTGGCCCGACAACCCGATGGGCCATTCCGCCCAGGATCTGAAGTACCGGTTCCAGTGGACGTTCCCGATTCTCATTTCGCCGCACGATCCGAACACGCTGTACATGGGATCGCAGGTGCTGTTCCGCTCGCACAACGGCGGTCAGAGTTGGGAGGTGGCGAGCCCCGATCTCACGCGGCACGATCCGGCTACGTTAGGCCCGTCCGGCGGTCCGATCACCAAGGACCAGACGTCGGTGGAGTACTATGCGACGATCTTCGCGATCGCCGAATCGCCCGTCACGCGCGGTGTCATCTGGACGGGCTCGGACGACGGCTTGATTTACGTGACGCGCGACAACGGCAAGACGTGGTCTAACGTGACGCCCAAGGACCTGCCGCCGTTCACGCGCATCTCGATCATCGACGCGTCGCACTTCGGCACCGGCACGGCGTACGTCGCGGCCAACCGCTATCAGTTGGACGACAACCAGCCGTATCTCTACAAGACGTCCGACTACGGCAAGACATGGACGCGCATCGATGCCGGTATCGACCGCACGCAGTTCACGCGCACGATTCGCGAAGATCCCGAGCGGCGCGGGTTGTTGTACGCGGGAACGGAGCGCGGCGTGTGGGTGAGTTTCGACGATGGATCGCACTGGCAGTCGTTGCAGCGCAATCTCCCGCCGGTGCCGGTGCACGACCTCGAGATCACGCAGGGCGATCTGATCGCCGCGACGCACGGACGGTCCTTCTATATTCTGGATGATCTTTCGGCGCTCAGGCAGTTGACGCCGGCGATCGCGCAGGCGCCGATGCACCTCTTCAAGCCGCGCGCGGCGTACCGGGTGAATTGGGGCGGCGGGTTCGGCGGCGGCGACGCGCGCCAGCATCCGGAGGGCAAGAATCCGCCGAGCGGCGCGGTCGTGTACTACACGCTGTCGTCGCCTAACCAGAAGGTCACGCTCGACTTCCTTGATGCGAAGGGCGCGGTGATCCAGTCGTTCTCGAGCGAATTGGACAGCGCGGGCCGAGCGGACAGCGTGCGTGCCGACAGCATCAAGAAGGCGAACAAGGGCCAGGAAGCGCCGGAGAGCGAAGGCCCGCGGGGCCCAAGGAAACCGCGGGTGGCGAACAAGGCCGGGCTCAACCTGTTCGCGTGGAATCTGCGCTATCCGGACGCGGTGGGCTTCACGAACCTCATCATGTGGGCGGGCGGCATTCAGGGGCCCGTCGCCGTGCCGGGCACCTACGCGGTTCGCCTAACGGTGAACGGCCAGTCGCAGACGCAGTCGTTCGTGCTCAAGAAAGATCCGCGCGTACACGCGACGCAGGCGGATCTGGAGGAGCAGTTCGCGCTCCTGATGAAGGTGCGGGACAAGTTGTCGGCGGCCAACGACGCCGTGCGGACGATTCGCAACCTCGAGTGGCAGATGGACGAGCGGAAGACGGGCGCGCCGTCTGGATTCGCCGATGCGGCGGGCGCGTTCAAGGCCAAGCTCGACACGATCGAGGCGGCGATCTACCAGGTGCACAACCGGGCGAGCGAGGATCCGCTCAACTTCCCGATCCGGCTCAACAACAAGATTGCAGCGTTAGGCGGCTCGATCGCGAGCGCCGACGCGAAACCGACGGCGCAGGACTATGCGGTGTTCACGCTGTTGTCGGGTCAGCTGGACCACGAGCTCGCGCAGCTCAAGACGACGCTGGCGTCCGGGCTGACGCCGCTCAATGCGATGTTGCGCGGGGAGGGGCAGAAGGAGCTGGTGCCGTCGACGTCGGAGCCGCCGCAGAAGGAGGTTGCGGAGGTCGAGTAGGGCGGGGGAAGCGGTCTCACACGATCACTGGCGCACGCTGTTGCGGTGAACGCGATGGCGTGCGCGCGGACGTCTGTGTCAGGCGGCGAATGGACGATGAACGGCTATGACTTTCCCGAGCCCGTACGCATGGTTCTCGCGATGGCACGCGAGAACGCAGCCAATTTCCAGGACGACTTTGTCCTGCCCGATCACATTGGCCTCGCACTCCTTGTGCAGCAGCAGGGCATGTGTGCCGCCGTGCTCTCTTATCTTGGCGCGAACCTGCGCGTGCTTCGCGCACAGGTGGAGGCGCTTGGAGGGGGACTCGTGAGCAACTCGCCGTCGACGAGCTCGTAACGATTGCCGTCGTCAGGCAGGGCGCGAACGCGCTCGGCCGTCCAGCGAGTGGTCCCTTGGGTCATGGCCGGCCTCCTTGGCTTTTTGAAACAACCTTGGATTGTTCGAGCCACTTGAGCACGGCGCTCTCGAGCGCGATGCGCTTGTCCGAGTACGAGTGGTCAGCGGGCTCGTGCAGCGTGGTGATGGTCGAATTCCCGCGCGCGCGGAGCCGTTGGACGAGCGAGTCGGACTCGGGCGCGAGGCCGTCGTCGGCCGTGATCACGAGCATGGGCGTGTGCGTTAGGCCGGGCACGGCGTCGGCAAACGTCCAGTGCGATTTGGCAGCACCGGCGGCCAGGTCGGCTGCCATGCTGCGCGCCGTGACACCGGCCAGCGACTCCATGTTGTCCGCCATGACCGCGACGAGCGTGCCACGAGGTAGCTTCGCGTCGCTTCCCATGTCCGCGGCGGAGACGAGGACGAGCCCGCGCAGCTCGGGGTGATGCGCCGCGGTCAGGACGGCCACCCAACCGCCCATGCTGTGACCGGCGATGACGACATCGCTCGTGTCGATGCCTAACCGGCGAGCATTCGCGGGCTCGGCGAGGAATTTGAGAACCGCGTCCGCGTCCTGAAGATTATTGCCGAAGCGAAACGAGCCCGGGCTGCCCCACGAGCCGCGATAGTTGAACGTGATCGCGTTCCACCCGGCGCGTCGCACCGCTTGCGCGAGGTCGAGGTTCTTCTCGTTGCCCGGCAGGCCGTGCAACAGGACGAAGGTCGGATGGGCACCGGCGCCAGAGGCCAGATACGCGACACCGTTGATGCGCACGCCGCCAGATGGGATGTGCAGCACTTCCATGCGCGCCGGGTGAGCAGAATCGCGCGGCGGATCGACCGCGATGGCTTGCGGTATTTGCGCGGTGAGCGCTGGGGCTGCGAGCGTGATCGTCGCGATAACAGCGAGTGTTCGCATCGTCGACTCCGGTGTGCGTGACACGTTGGCTTGGACGCCGATTACCTAGCGTCCGCTCTCCGCTCGTCCTCTCTCCTGAGCTTCTTGCCTGCATTCAATGCAGAAGAAATGGCGATGTTGCGCCGTTATTGCACCTTAAATGCCCAATGACACAGCCTTATTTCAGAGAATCTGTCTCCCTTCCCAAGCGCCAGACAGCATCGAGGTTCGCAGTTATTGCATTGAAAGTGAATGAGTGGCTATATTACGTCATTAAAAATGTAGATAACGGCATTTTCGAGGAAATTAATGCACGAAAAGCGCGCTGGTAGGCAGCCAACTCTTAGGGCCGAAATCTTCGTCAGCACGTCGGCAACGACTAGAGCGGTCGGCCGTGCCGTGCGCGACGGCACCGCGCGGAAAATCGGTCCTCGACTCTACACCACGGACCTGATGTCTTCGCCCGAGGAAATTATTCGACGCAACCGCTGGCGTGTGGTTGCCCTCCTCGCCCCCGGATCCGTGATTGGCTTCCGCACGGCAATCGAGATGGTGCCGTCGTCGGCCGGCGCGATCTTTCTCTCGGGTCGAGGGCGCCACCGAATCGACCTGCCTGGCCTCCAGCTTCGGATCTTCAAGGGCCCAGGTCCGCTGGCGAACGACATGCCGTTCATGGAGCACCTGTTCATCGCATCCCAACCGCGCGCGCTCCTCGAATCCCTCAAGCCATCGCGCGAGCGCTCGACGGTCGCGCGCGGGTTGGCCCGCGCACGGATTGAAGAAATCCTCGAAGGCGAGCTCCAATCAGGCGGCGAGGCGAGGCTCAATCGCATCCGCGACGCGGCCCGCGCACTCGCACCAGACCTGGATGCCTCGCGCGAGCTCGAGGTGCTCACATCGATCATCGGAACGCTGCTTGGAAGCCGCAGAGGACATCTGAGCGCACCCGCCGCTCTGGCGCGAGTGGCCGGTGCACCCTACGACGTCGATCGGCTCGATCGACTCCTAACGCTTCACACGGCGCTCGCGTCGTGGCCCGTGATCAGTCGTCCCGACGTACTGCCCACCGATGCGGAATTCTCGAACATCAGCTTCTTCGACGCCTATTTCTCCAACTTCATCGAAGGCACACGCTTCGAGGTCCAAGAGGCACGCGAGATCGTATTCGACGGGAAGATCCCGGCCGCGCGTCCCGAAGATGCGCACGACGTGTTAGGCACCTTCAGTCTCGTCGGAAACCGCACGGCGATGAGTCGCAGCGTGATGAACTTCCGAGACTACGACGACTTTGAAGTGGCCGTGCGAGACGCGCACCGACAGATCATGGTCGCGCGCCCCGACAAACGGCCAGGGATGTTCAAAGAGGTGGCAAACGTTGCGGGGCAGACGAGCTTCGTCGCACCGGAGCTGGTGCGTGGTACGCTACGCCAAGGCTTTGGCATTGTTCGCGGCTTGGCTGAGCCGTTCCAACGGTCTGCAGCCATCATGTTTCTGCTGACTGAGATCCACCCGTTCGACGATGGGAATGGCCGGGTGGCGCGCGCATTCATGAACGCCGAGCTCATTGCCGGCGGGCAGCGCCGCATCCTCATACCGACGGTCTACCGCGACGACTACGTGGCCGGGCTCCGCGTGCTAACGCGCCAGGACCATCCGCAGCCCTTTTTGCAGACGTTGGATTTTGCCCAGCGTTATACCGCTGCGATTGATTTCTCCGATTATGATAGGGCCGTGTCGGTGTTGCGCGCGACGAGCGCGTTCGACGATGCCCGGCCGGATCTGCGCCTGCGGATGCCGTAGTGCTTGAAACGCGGAGCGGCTACGCCGATCATCATGATTACCCCGCTCGCAGCAGCAGCCAATCGATATCACCACACCGAACATGAGCACACTGCTTCAAGATCTGCGCTACACGATCCGGACCCTCCGCCGCTCTCCCGGGTTCGCCGTCATCGCCGTCCTAACGCTCGCGCTCGGCATCGGCGCCAACACCGCGCTCTTCTCGGTGGTGAACGGCGTCCTCCTCAACCCGCTGCCGTACCCATCGCCCGATCGCCTGGTCGCCGTCTACGGCAAGACGACGGGCTTCGACCACTCGGCCATCTCGTATCCGAATTTCCTCGACTGGCAGCGCAACACGCGCACCCTCTCGTCGCTCGCGCTCTATCACAACGAGGACTATAACTTCACCGGCGCGGGCGAAGCCGAGCGCGTCTCGGGCTACATGATCTCGGCCGATTTCTTCCACACGTTAGGCGTGGGCCCGATGGTAGGACGAGGGTTCCGCAGCGAGGAGGACGTCGTCGGCGCGGCGCCGGTCGTCGTGTTAGGCGGCGGATTCTGGAAGCGCCGCTTCGGGGCGTCGCCAAACGTCATCGGCTCGACCATCGACCTCAACGGCACGGCCTACACCGTCGTCGGCGTCATGCCGCCCGACTTCACGTTCTACGGCCACGATCGCGACGTCTACACACCCATCGGCCAGTGGAACGACCCGACCTTTCACGACCGACAAGCGGTCTTCAGCTCGGGCATGGTCGGCCGCCTCGCGCCGGGCGTCACGCTCGCGCAGGCGACCGCCGACATGGAAGGCGTGGCCCGCCACCTGGCCGACGAATATCCCGAAGCCGACAAAGGTGTCGGCGCCGCACTCGTCTCGCTCCAGGACGACCAGGTGGGCAGCGTCCAGCCCGTGCTCCTCGTTCTGTTAGGCGCGGTCGGGTTCCTGCTGCTCATCGCGTGCGCGAACGTCGCCAACCTGCTGCTCGCGCGTTCCACCGCGCGCTCGCGCGAGTTCGCCATCCGCGTCTCGTTAGGCGCGAGCCACCGGCACGTCGTGCGCCAGCTGCTCACCGAAAGCATCCTGCTCGCCGGCGCCGGCGGCGCGCTCGGTCTGGTGTTCGGGGCGTGGAGCATGCGCGCGGTGTTGGGTGCACTCCCTGCCGCACTCCCGCGCACGCGAGAGGTAGGCCTCGACGCCCGCGTGCTCATCTTCACGCTCGGCGTCTCCCTCCTCGCCGGCATCCTGTTCGGACTCGCGCCGGCGCTCAAGGCCTCTCGCATCAACCTGCAGGACGTGCTCAAGGAAGGCGGCCGCGGATCGAGCCGTGCGCGGCATCGCTTGCAACGCGTGTTCGTCGCGGCGCAAGTGTCGATGGCGCTCGTGATGCTCGTCGGCGCCGGCCTGATGCTGCGGAGCATCGCGGCGTTGTGGCGCGTCGATCCGGGCTTCGACCCCAGCCATGCGGTCACGTTCAGCCTGTCGCTGCCCGCATCGTATTCCACGGAATCGGCCGACACGCGCGCACGTCTCCGTGAGTTCGACGCGAAGATGCTCACGCTCCCCGGCGTCGACGCCGTGTCGGCGACGCTCGGCTCGCGCCCCATGGTCCACAACTCGACCGAAGCGTTCTGGATCGAAGGCCGGCCCAAGCCGCCCAATCTCAACGACATGCCCCAGGCCTTGTTCTACCTGGCCGAGGATGGGTTCCAACGCGCGATGGGCGTGAGGCTCGAGCGCGGCCGCTTCATCACGCCCGAGGACGACGAGCGCGCGCCGACGGTGATCGTCATCGACGACGTGTTCGCCCGAACGTATTTCCCGAACGAGGATCCGATCGGCAAGCGCGTGCACCTGGCCACGTTCGGCGTCGAGGCCCAAGTCGTGGGTGTGGTCGCTCACGTTAGGCAATGGGGGCTCGATGCCGATGCCGCGTCGGCCATCGAAGCGCAATTTTATTTCCCGTTCATGCAGCTGCCCGACAAGATCATGCGCCTGGCGGCGACGGGTGTGGCCGTCGTGTTGCGCACCTCGGGCGACCCCGCCGCGGTGATGGGTCCCGTGCGCCAGGCGGTGGCGCAGCTGGATCCGCGCGACGTGATCTACAACGCGTCCACCATGCGCGACGTGCTCGCCAACTCGCTCGCCGCGCGCCGCTTTCTCATGGTGCTGCTCGGCGTGTTCGCTGCGTTAGCACTCGTGCTCGCGTGCGTGGGTATTTACGGCGTGATCTCGTACCTGGTCGGCCAGCGCACCAACGAAATCGGCGTGCGCATGGCGCTCGGCGCGCAGCGGTCCGATGTGATGCGTCTGGTGGTGGGCGACGGTGCGCGCATGGCGCTGGCGGGCGCCCTCGCCGGCATCCTTGCGTCGCTTGCCGTCACGCGCCTCATGGCGCACCAGCTGTTCGGCGTCAGCGCGCACGATCCGCTCACGTTCGCGGCTGTCGCACTCTTATTGATTGTGGTCGCAGTCGCCGCGTGCTATGCGCCCGCGCGCCGCGCGACACGCGTCGATCCGGTGGTGGCGCTGCGCAACGAATGAGCGAAACGACACAGAGGGAAGCGCTTCACACTGCGAAGCACTTCCCTCTGCGCCGTCCGGCCCGGGGTTTGGAAGGATGAGCGCACCGGACCAAGGAGTTGCCCGCCTAACGTGCGCTCACACCACCGGAACCGGCGATTGTCTTTTTCCCCTTCCCCTTTCCCCCTTCCCCCAGCGACCGAAGGTCGCGCTTCCCTCAGCGAAGGCTTCGCTCAGCGAAGCGCTTCCCTCAGCCTCGTCTCATGCCTAACCCGGACACGCATTGGGCTGATCCCAGTTGCGCGCCGGCTGCTGATCCGGCGGCGGCACGTTCTTGTTCGCGTTCCGTTCCGCCGACGATGGATACAACAACCGGCCGGGTATTCCACTCGGCTGCGCGGGCGTCAACGCGGGGATGCACGTCCGCTTGTAATCGTTCCACGGTTCGATCTGCTGGAACAGCGCGATGTACTTCTCCGTGATGATGTCCTGCAACGTCACACCCGACTTGCCCGGCACACCCTGCGCGGCGCGCTCGGCGTTGAACGCGGCATCCGCGATGCTCTGCTGCCCGGTCTGCAACGCCGCTTCGGCGATGATCAGCTCATTTTCCGCGAACGTCACCATCGGTTGACGGAACGCCGGATCGAGCCGCGTTGCACTGAGCGTCGAGAACGTTCCCGCCCCGCCGCCCACCGGCGCTCCCACAAACGGCGATGAGAAGTACATGGGAAGCCGCGGATCGTTGGTGCTCATCATCAGATTCACCAGGAACTGTCCGGCCGAGATGTAGCCGGACCGGTCGATCACCATGAACTGATACCACAGGTTCCATTCGTTCGGGTTCATGCTCTGAAACGACAGCAGATCGTGCGCTGGTGTCGAAATTCCCGAATCCGCTTGCGCCAACGCCAACCCATAGGCACTCGGATCCCGTGTCGCCGTGTGCAGATAGAACCGCGCCTTGAGCGTGTGCGCGAGCTCGATCCAGTTGGAGAGCGAGTCCCCGTACCAGAGATCGACGGTCGGCGATGGTCCCGAGCACGACGCCGACTTGCACGCGAGATACACCAACGCCGTGTCCAACTTCGCCTGCACTTCGGCGAACACTTGCTGCTGCGGGTCTAACGCTGGCTGCAGCGTGTTGCCGACGGCCTGTGAGTAGGGAATGTCACCCCAGATGTCGGCCGCTGTGCCCATCGTCATGGCTTCCCACACCATGCCGACGCCTGCATATGCGCTGTCGCCCGCCGAGAGCGCGTCCTTCTCCATCGCGCGCTCGTCGATGAGACCGCCCGCGTCGTAGACCTCGATCCAGTCCGGCGAGAAATTGTCCTCCGTGTACTGGTACAAACTGATGGGAATGAATTGGCGGTCCGTGCCCGCCATCTGCTGCATCCAGGTGCTGAACACGCGCGCCAGATCGCCGGTCAGGAAAACGGTTTGTCCCGCGCCAACGCCCGTGAGCAGTTGATCGCGTCCCGCCGCCGACGGGGCGTTCGGATTTTGCGTGAGCTGCGGTCCGCTCAGCCAGTTGCTGCACCCCGCGCACATGGCGGTGCACACCGCTGCGCTCAATGCGAGCCTCAAGTTTTTTTGCATGGTCATCGCTCTCGTCTCGGGTCAGCGGTTCAAGCCCAGCGAGACCACGAACGACCGTGTCTGCGGGTTGTTGAAGTAGTCCACGCCCTGAATCAGCACGGCGGCACCGGCGAGGTTGGCCTCGGGATCGATCCCGCGATACTTCGTCCAGGTGTAGAGATTCCGTCCCGACACACGCAGATCGACGGAGCTGAAGCCCCACGACTTGACCCACGGTTGGTCGAGCGAATACGCGACCGAGACTTCACGAAGCTTGGTGTACCCTCCTGGTTCGACGAACTGCGTCGACACCGGTCCGAATCCACTCCCGTTGCCCTGGAACCACGATTGGTCGATCACGACAGACGTACCGGCTCCGGGTCCTGCGACCGGACCCGGCATGAAGCTCTTGCCAAACACCAGGCTCTGGCCGCGTACATCGGTGTCGATGTGCGTGCCGAAGTTGATGAGCGCGCCGCGCGTCCCATCCCAGATCTGTCCGCCGTGCTTGACATCGAGCAGGCCGGACACCGTGAACTTGTGATACGTGACCGATGTCCTGAGGCTGCCTAACCAATCAGGATTGCCGTCGGCGACGATGCGCGTCGTCGGATCGACAACGGGGAATCCATCGGTGTCGATGAAGAGCGCGCCCTTCGGCGCACTGCCGCACAAGGCATCGATGTTTTCGCCGTTGATGCTGAGCCCGCGTCCGCAGCGTGCGAAGTCGTTGCCGCGAATCACGCCGACGCTCGAGCCGAGCCATGCGGTCGGCACGTCGCCCGTGAATCCGCCGCCACCACCGGCCGACAGATCCACGAACTGCTGTCCATTGAGACTCAGCACGCGGTTCTCGTTCTTCGACCACTGCAACCCGACTTCCCACGTGAGGTCGCTGTTCATGATGGGACGATAGTTCAGCGACGTCTCGATGCCGCGGTTGCGGATCGTGCCCGCGTTCTGCGCTTGCGAGATGAAGCCGGTCGACGCGGCGAGCGGCGCCTGGAAAATCGCGCCCTCCGTGCGATCCTGATACAACGTGATCGATGCATCGGCGTGACTGCTGAACAAGCCGAGGTCGACACCGGTCTCGAATTCCTTTGTCTTTTCCGGCCCGAGATTCGGTTGGGCCTTCTGCGCGCTCTGGGCGAGACCGCCGTTGCCGTTCTGGTTCTCGAGCAGCGCACTCCCCCACCCGGCGTCGGGGAAGAAGATGCCCGCCGCGTAGAACTGGCTCGTGGAGTAGACCGCGGGCTCGGTGCCGGTCACGCCATACGCGAAGCGGAACTTGCCGTAGTTGAGAAGGCCCGTGTTGGTCTGCTGGACGAAGTTGTACGCCAGGCTGGCCTTCGGGAACCAGTGCCGGCGCGAGCTCAGGCCGAACTCGGAGAAGCCGTCGTTGCGCGCGGCACCCGAGATGAACAGGCGGTCCCACAGATTCAGATCGACCTGGCCGAAGTACGACTCGCTATGGATCGTGGACTCCGAATCGTTAGGCGTCCAGTTGGATGTGTTCAACAAGTCGAACGGATGCGGCGCCACGAGCGTGATGCCGGTGACCGCGATGTGGCGGAAGTCGCGGGCGTTGATGTTCTGCCCAACGGTGAACGAACCCGATAAGCTCGGGTTGAACGTGTGGGTCGCCGTCGCCGTGAGATTCTGGTCGAGCTGGAACGACTTGAAATCCGCGCGGATCACTTGCCCCGATGGCTGCCCGGAGCTCGTCTGCGGGAATCCCTCGAGACGCTCATCGCCGTAGTAGTCGGCGCCGAATGTCTCCTTGAAGTTGAGCCAGTCGAGCGCGTCCCACGACGCGTTCACGTTTCCGAACGTGCGGTTGAGCTGACTCTGCGCCAGGTCTTCGTTGATGATGAAGAACGGGTTGTCGTAGCCGCGCGTGTCCAACGCCGAGGTGATCGACGGGAACGGAAAGCGGTACGAGCGCTGCAACCCCGACGTCGGATCGAGAAACTCGTGGTTGTCGAACTCGGGCGGCGTGCGGAGCGCGCCTAACAGCAGGCCGTCGACGTTCGACCCCTGCTGCAGGAAGTTTCCCTGCGTGTTGACGTACGACACGTCCATCCCGACGTTCAGGTTCTGGAACACCCGATGCGATGCGTTGAGACGCACCGTGGTTTTGTCGTACGTGTCGCTGGGCCCGACGATGTCGCCCTTGTCGTTGTCCCGGCCGGCGGACAGAAAATACAGCGTCTGATCGTTGCCCCCGGAGATCGAGAGCGTGCTGTTCCAATCGTGCCCGGTATCGAACAGCTCGTCGAAGTGGTTGAAGGTCGGCGTTCCGGGCGCGAGCGTCGGTCCGAAGCTCGAGCTGGTGGCCGGGCCGCAGTCGAGCAACGAGTCGGCGGGCAGCCCGTCCGGATTGGCCGCATCGCACGATGGGAACACACCCCCGCTGCCGTGGCCCCAGGTCCGTTGCAGCGGAATCTTGCGGTTCACGTCGTCGAACGAGTAACTGGACGTGAGCGAGTAGCGCGTTTGACCGGAGTGTCCCTTTTTCGTGGTGATGAGCACCACGCCCTGTCCCGCGCGCGCGCCGTAGATCGCGGCGGCGGCCGCGCCCTTCAGAATCTCGACGGACGCGATGTCGGCGGGATTGATGTCGGACGCCCGGTTAGGCGCCGTCGTTCCGCCGAGCGGATTCATTTCGGTCGAATACGTGGAGTTGTCGATCGGCACGCCGTCGACGACGAACAACGGCTGACCCGTTCCGGTGATCGTCTTGGGTCCGCGGATGCGGATGTACGCCGACGAGCCCGGATCGCCCGACGACGAGTTCACTTCGACGTTGGGCGCTTTGCCGGCCAGCGCCGATACCACGTTCGATTCGTTGGACTTGGCGATGAGCGACGTATCGACGGTGTTGATCACGTTGCCGAGGCGCTCGCGCGTGGTGGAGGTGCCCTCGCCGGTCACCACCACTTCGCCTAACCGGAGCGGATTGGCCTCGAGCACGAAGTTCTGCGCGTGGGCGCCGGCGGTGACCGCCATGGCCACGCTCTTCTGCTGATATCCGATGAGCCGGACGGTCAGCGTGTCGGTCTTGCCGCTCACGCGTGCCGCGGGGACCACGAGCCGGTATGTGCCGTCGGTCGTCGTGACGACACCCACCCTCAAGTCCTTCAGGAACACGCTGGCGTACGGCAACGGTGCGCCTGCCGCGCTGGCGACCGTGCCGGTGATCACGGCCTCTTGGCCGGGTTGTTGTGCCCCCGCCACCGCGGCACACGCAAGGGTGGCAAGGGCGGCGAACACTGACGAGCAACTTCGCATACGTGCCTCCACGGCTCGGGACGACAAGACGCGTCGCGCGCTGATCGCTACCGGCATGCGACGCCGGAGGCGTAGTATCCCCGGCGCCTGGAGGCTGGAACAACGAATTCGGGACGAACCTGCCGCGGTGAGGGACTAGGATCGAGTGGTGAGGGACGGGGAGATCGAGGGAAGCGCGAGCGTAGCGAGCGCTCCCCTGGATTACCGCCTCACACTCACCTTGAGAAACACCGACCGCGGATCGCCCACCCGCGCGCCAGCGCCTAACGCAGTCGTGAAATAGGTCTCGTCCGTCAGGTTGTTCACCTCGACCGCCACGTCCCACGCCGGCCGGTAGAATCCGACCACCGCGTCCACCACCGCGAAGGCGGGAATCTCGTTCGTGTTCGCCGCGTTGCCGAACACCCGGTCGCGGTACGACAGCCCGGCGCCCACGCGGAACCCGTCGAGCCCGCCTAACGAGAGATCGTAGGTGCTCCACACGTTCGCGATCCGGCTCGGCGCCCCGACCGGCTGCTTGCCCGCCGCCGCCGGCTGGGACGGGATGTGCGTGAGCTCGGCGTGTTGCGCCGTGAGGTTGGCGAGGATGGTCCACGTGGACGTCGCGCGCCACTGCGCGTCCAGCTCGCCGCCCCACGTCGCCTGATCGTTGAAGAAGATCGTCGTCCCGATTTCGGTGAACACGTTCTCGCGCGTCACGTGGAACGCCGATGCCGTGAGCGACAGCCTGCCGCCTAACGCAGCAAGCTTGAGGCCGGCCTCGTACTGGATGGCCGACTCCGGCGGCTCGATCCCGTTCTGCGTCGCCTCCGAATTGAAGTTCGCCAGATGGCTCGTCGCCACGCCCACGAACGGCGAGACGCCGGGCGCAAGCCGGTACAGCGTCCCGATGCTCCAGCTCACCGGCGCATCCGTGCGCGTGAGCCGCGTGCCCGGCTCCAGCGGCTGCCCGTCATCACGCGTCCGCCCCGGCACGAACGACAATGGCTCGAGCGATGTCGACCACCAGTCCTGCCTGAGACCCAACCGCAGCTTCCACTTGTCCGTCAGGTCCATCTGATCCGTGACGTAGGCGCTCACGTAGGTCGCGCTCAGGTCGTCGTGGTCGCAGCTATGGTGTTCGTCGCACGCGAAATCCAGGCTGTCCACCGAAATTTCCTGGATCCGCGGATCGAAGATGTCGGCAATCGGCGGCACATCCGCCGTCGACCGGTTGGTCCGGATGTGCTCGTGATGGACCTCGGCCCCGGTGAGGAGCGAATGCCTAACGGAACCGGTGGCGAACCGCCACAACGGCTCCAGTTGGTAGTCGAAATCGTTGTTGACATCGTGTTGGCGGCGGAACTGCCGCGACACCGAGCTGTCGCCCGACACCGCGCTCCCCGAATTTCGATTGATGCCGAGGTCGCGATACAGGAACGCGAGCCGGTTGTTGATCGTGAGGTGCTCGTTGACGATCCACGCGTCGCTCAACGTCGTCCGCGCCAGATCCTGGTTGCCGAAGGAAAACGGCGTCGAGTACTTGGTCGCGCGCGAGACGTCGATCGGACTGCCATCCACGTAGATGAGTCCGTACGCGTCGGGCGTCTGTTCGATGTGGCGCGCGTCCACAGCCAGCTCGACCACGTGTGACCCGGCAGACCAGGTAACGTCCGGACGCAGCTCGAGGTCGGTGCTGGCCAGATTCCGGAACGCGCTGGCATGTTGGGCGAAGCCGTCGACGCGATAATCGGCGCCCGTTAGGCCGATCGGACCAGTGCTGTAGAAGTTGGTGCTGTACGCGTCGTACGCGCCGCCCTGCGCGGTGATGCCGTAGCCGGCCACCGATTGTGGCTTGAGATGCACGATGTTGATCGTGCCGCCGGGGGGTCCGCTGCCGAAGAGCGCCGACCCCGGGCCCTTGAGCACCTCGATGTGATCGATGCCGTTCAGCGAATGCGAGAAGCCGTTGATCTGGTCGCCATCCGAGAACCCGTCGCTCGACATCCGCGGATCCAGGCCGCGCACGAGGAACCGGTCGAAGAATCCATACGACGACGGACCGCCCTCGCTGACGCCGCTCACATTCCGGATCGCTTCGCGCAGGCTGGTCTCGCCCCGCTGCTCGGTGATGTCGCGCGAGATGATCTGGATGCTCGCGGGCAGATCCTCGAGCGCCGTCCCGGTTTTCCCCATCATCGGGACGCGATGCAGCGAGCGCCGGTCAGCGCCTTCGACCCGGACGCCGGCCAGCATGGTCGCAGCACCGCGCTCGCCGGACGACACCAACGCGACAGCCTTGGGAGCGATGAAGCGATATCGAACGCCCGTGCCCTCGAGGAGTTGTCTGAGCGCGGCTTCGGCGGACAAGTTCCCCAAAACGCTGTGCGATTCTCGCCCGGCTGCAGCCGCCGAGTCGAAGGAGACGCGCACACCGGACTGTCGCTCGTACTGGGCGATCGCCTGCGCGAGCGGCTGCGCCGGAACGTCAAAGGTTTGGGTCTGGACCACGGAATCGGCGCTGGGCTGCTGGGCGCGGGGCATCGCGGTCAGGAAAAGAACGAGCGCGGTCGAAATCAGAATGACTCTCGGTCGAATCATCAGAGCGGCGTGAAAGGGGAGAATTTTACTCGGCTTTATGCGCGCGAATCTATTTCAACCGACCGCGACAGGTCAAGCGCTATCGCGTGACCCGCGCCTTCTAAGAACGCGGATTCCCTACGGTAGGAGCTTGAGCGACGGCACGTGCCGAGGCCGCACGAGTGAGAAATGTCTCCGGTCGACAGTCAGCACGTTCACGATGTCGAGGCGCTCTGCCGCGGCCACCACACACGCGTCGACCAACCCGAGCGGCGTGTCGACGTAAATCCCCATGAGCTCGGCGGCGCGCTCGACATCTTCGGGTGCGAGTCCCTCGAGCACGAACTCGCCGTCGATGATCGCGCGCGTGAACGCGAGTTCCGCTTCGGGGCCGATGCGCCGGCCAAGGAGATACGCCACCTCGGGCAGCACCATCACGGGAACCAGTACGTCTTCTCGGGAGCGCAACCACCAGGCGCGGACGCGAGCATGCCAGGCGTCGTCGCGATCCATGAGCGCATACAACGCGCCGGTGTCGGCGAGGACGGTCAGCGGTCGGGCTCCGACCAGAGGAGCTCGTCCACGCGCTCGGACGTGTCGCTCCGCCCGCTCGCGAACCGGCCAGTCACGCTCGGCAGCCGCGACGACGACTGCGCGGGGGTCGCGACGTAGGCGGCGAGCGCCTCGCGCACCACGGCCGCGAAGCTCTTGCCCTCGCGACGAGCGTACTCGCGCGTGCGGCGAAGCAAGGCCTTGTCGAGAAAGACGCTCGTCCGTTTCATGACATATATACTACCTATGATGTATGCCTCGCGCAAGAGCCTGCTTCCCGCGCTCAGCCGATCAGCTCTCGAAGCCGGCCCGCGTACGCGTGTCCGACGACGAGCTTGGTACCGTCGTTGAGCAACGCGATGTATTCGCCGTGGAACCACGGTTGGATCTCGCGCACGCGGTCGAAGTTGACGATCGTCGACCGATGGATGCGCAGGAACGAGTCGGCGGGGAGCCGCGCTTCCATGTCCTTCATGCTCTCGCGCAGCGTGTAGACGCCGCCGTGCGAGTGTAGCCGCACGTAGTTCGCGGCCGCCTCGACCCAGTCGACGTCGCCCACCTTGACGAACTGCACGCGGCCCTCGTGCCTAACGGCGAGACGTTCATTCGCCGCGCGCGCGGCGCGCAGCTCCGCCACGAGCGCGAGCAATCGCGCGTCCGGCGCGCTGGAATCGCCGAGCGCGAGGCGCTCGCGCGCGCGGCCAAGCGCCGTGCGGAAGCGCTCGCGGCCCACGGGCTTGAGCAGGTAGTCCACCGCGTGGACATCGAATGCGTGCAGCGCGTATTCGTCGAACGCGCTCACGAACACGATGGCCGGGAGGCGTGCGACGTCCAACGCTTCGATCACGTGGAACCCATCCAATCCCGGCATCTGCACGTCGAGGAACACGAGGTCGGGCGCATCGCGCTCGATGGCGGCGATCGCGTCGGCGCCGTTCTCGCACTCGGCGAGCAGCTCCACGCCCTCTTCGCCGGCGGCGAGCTTGCGCAGGCGCGCGCGCGCCGGCGGCTCGTCGTCGACGATCATGATGCGGATGCGGCGACCGACGACCACAGCCTCAGGAGACGCGACGGCGCACGTCCGGACGGAACGGGACGACGAGCTCGACCTCGACGCCTCCGTTAGGCGGCGGCCGGTTGGCCAGCTCGAGACGGAACGCAGTGCCGTACGCCTGGCGGAGCCGCGCCCGTGTGGTGCGGAGCCCGATGCCGTCGCGGCGGCGCCCGTCGCGCGACACCGGCAGGCCGGGCCCGTTGTCGATCACCCGGAGCCGTACGCCGTTCGCGCAGCGCTCGCCCCGCACTTCCACGTGCACGGTTCCGGTGGGGCGGCTGGCGCCGTAGCGCACCGCGTTCTCGACCAGCGGCTGCAGCACCAGGTTCGGCACGAGCGTGTCCATCACGCCGGCATCCAGCTCGATGCTCGTGGTGAGCCGGTCGCCGAAGCGAAGCCGCATGATGGCCAGATAGCGCCTAAGGAAATCCACCTCCTCGCGCAGCGGGATCTCTTGCGCGCCGCCGGCCGCGAGCGCCGAGCGCAGGAGATCGCCTAACGCAGTCAGCATTTCGTCGGCCGCGTCGACGTCGTCGTGCATGAGCCCGGATACCGCGTTGAGCGTGTTGAACAGGAAGTGCGGCCGGATTTTGAGCCCGAGCAGCTCCAGCTCCACGCGATCGAGCTGCTGCTGTAGCGCGGCGGCCCGCTGATCGCGCTCGCTGAACCGGTCGCGGTAGCGCACGGCGTAGAGCGCGGCCACGAGGGAAATCGAGGCCAAGACGAGCAAGGGGACGAGACACACCCACACGTACCAGCGCCCGAGCTCCCACACGAGGATCGGCAGGAACGCCGACGCGGTGCCCTGCGATGCAGGGACGAACCGTCCGAATGCGAACAGCACCGCCAGAACGCTTGCCACGGCCAGCGCGGCCGCCGTAAAACCGGCGCCCCGCACCGTCAGCGCAGGTACGTCGAGACCGCGCCGGCGGGAAATCGTTCGAATCGAGTTTGTGAACGGCAACGACATCGTGCTGCGACTACCCGGTATACTCCCGAAATTTGAACTACACGTAACGCGCCCGCGCAGCGGCGCATCGAAAGATTTTTCGGCCGAGCCCGCTGCGCGCCTCCCTGAAACATCGCGCACGTCCTTCGTTCACTCTGATGACAGTTCGATGCGCCGAACGGTTGTCGCCGGGTTCGGGCGCGGTATCATTGAGCGAGCCGGACCACGAGCCGCCGCTCGTGACCACGAGGCTTTCACTCGGGAGCGACACCGCAGGATGACCGCCCAGGAAGAACGCGATCTCGGCTTCGGCAGCGTCGTCTCGCGAGAGAGCCGGAAACGTCTGCTCAATCGCAACGGGACGTTCAACGTCGAGCGCCGCGGCCTGCGGATATTTCAATCGCTGAGCCTGTATCACACGGCGCTCTCGATTTCGTGGCCGCGGTTCCTCGCCGCCGTCATCGGCACGTACGTCCTGATCAACGTGTTCTTCGCGTGCGTCTATCTGCTGTGCGGGCACGGCGCGCTCAACACGCCGCCCACGGGCATGCCGGAAGGCCGGTTTCTGCAGGCGTTCTTCTTTTCGGTCGAGACGTTCGGCACGATCGGCTACGGCAACATCTACCCGGTGGGGGTGCTGCCTAACTTCGTCATGGTCGTCGAAGCGCTCACCGGGCTGCTCGTGCTCGCGATGTCGACGGGCCTCATCTTCGCGCGTTTCTCGCGGCCAACGGCGCGCATTCGCTTCAGCAGAAATGCGGTGATCGCGCCGTACCGCGGCATCACCGCGCTCATGCTGCGGATCGTGAACGAGCGCAGCAACCAGATCGTCGAAGTGGACGCACAGGTGCTGTTCTCGCGCCGCGCCGACGACGACGGCACGCCGCGCGTGTTCGACGAGCTCGGACTCGAGCGCCGCCACGTCGTGTTCTTCCCGCTCGCGTGGACGATCGTGCACCCGATCGACGAGACGAGCCCGTTGTTCGGCCTGACGGCGGCCGACCTCGCCGACGTGGACGCCGAGTTCCTCGTGCTGCTCAAGGGGATCGACGAGACGTTTTCGCAGACCGTGCACGCGCGGTCGTCGTACACCGCCACGGAGCTGGTGTGGGATGCGCAGTTCACGTCGATGTTCAACGCGATGACCACCGACGGCGTGGTGAGCATCGATCTGGAGCGGCTCGATGCCATCGAACGCGGAAGCCGCGGCCCCGCGCCGGTGGACCAGGCCGCGGACTAACGGAACATCACCCGATGGGTGGCGCGTCTGAGAGGTGCTCCTGCACGATCACCCACGTGGACCCGCGCCGCTCGAACACCGCGGTCCACGCGCCGCCCACCACGTGCGGCATACCCCGCGGGGTCAGGTGCGGGATGCGGTAGGTGGCAGTGAGGACGGCCGCGTTAGGACCGAGCACATCCACCGCCATCGTGTCCCACACCCAGCGCGGCTGGCGCATGTTCTGCCCGGTGCTCTCCCAGAACGTGCGGATGTTCTGCTCGAGCTCCGCGCGCGTGGTGGTGATCCGTCCGCCGGTGGCCGAGATCACGCGGCCGGTGTCGGGATAGAGGCTCATGAGCCGCGCGACGAAGTTGGGCGCGGACAGATCGCACGCGGCCTTCATTCGGGCCCGAATGGTGTCGGCGATCGCCGTGCGCTCGGCCGCCGAGAGCGCCATGGGTCCGCTCGGGCGCGCGCAAGCGAGCTGGGCAGCGACGCCAGCTGTCGCGATGAGAGTGACACAACGCCGAATGGTAGTCATGGTTCTCCGGCGTAGTTATAGTGGTTGTACGAGGTGAAGGACAGCGCGCGTCTCCGCGAGTGGACGCTCGTGCGAGGTCATTGTGCCGTGCGTCGTTCGCCCACTGGCGCGCTTGGTGCATGCGGCACATCGCCACGGAATGCGGCACCGCCATGACGGAATGTGCGCGGCGTTAGGGCGAGCATGCGAAAGCGATGCCACGAGAAGTGCGCGCGGGGTAGGGCGCGCACCTGATGTCCGGACACGAAGGAGGAATGGTATGGGCGCAATGAAAACACTGGCGCTGCTGCCGCTGGCCGGATTGATCGTGATCGCGTGTGGCCGGACGACGACGGCGCGTCCCACCGCGATGAATGCCCAATTGCGGAGCGACCTCGATCGGGCGGCGGCGCCGACCTCCGACCTGGCGCTCGCTCGATTCCGGGCGACGCGTTCGGTGTCGAACATCGAGTTGGGCTTGGGCAACGGCAGTCAGGGGAACGAAGCGCCGCGCAAGTCGCCCTCGCATCGAGCTCGGCACACGTTGACGCCGACGGTCGAAGCGGTGAGCGCGATCACGCCGCAACCGGCGCCGATGCCCACGGTGGTCGCCGCCTCGGCCGATCCGGGGCCACTGGCGGGACCCAGGCCGATGCCTAACCCAGTGGGCTCGATCTTCCGCGGCGGGATGATCGCGGACGACGATCACTGCCAGCTCCATCGGCCCGCGATGGTTGGGCGCGTGGCTCCCGAGCGGCCGATGTTGGGCGGCATGCCTGGCGGAATGGCAGGCGCCCGGCCGCGTGGCATTTGGTAAGGAGCTCGCGATCCGTGATGCAAACGGGGCCGGCGTTATCGCCGGCCCCGTTTGCATGTCCGGCGTTATCGCCGGCCCCGTTTGCGTGTCCGGAGGAGCGGGAAGAGGGAAGCGCTCGCTGTCGCTCGCTGGGGGAAGCGCTGCGCTGGGGGAAGCGGCGGCGACGCCGCCTGAGGGATCGGAACAACATCAATGGTCTTCGCGACTGGGGTACCGTGCGAATGCACGTGGGGTCTGGAATCTCCATCCACAGACCACTGATGTCCTTCCACTCCCTCA
>DATEKK010000151.1:0-5684 GCA_035277485.1 Gemmatimonadaceae bacterium | reverse complement strand
CGGCGGCGACGCCGCCTGAGCGAGTGGAACGACATCAGTTGTCTCTGGATGGAGAGTTCCGCCCAGCACGGGCCCGCGGGTGGCCCTCCAGGCGCGCAGACCATCGATGTTGTCTCGCTCCCTCAGGCGGCGTCGCCGCCGCTTCCCCCAGCGCAGCGCTTCCCCAAGCGAGCGACAGCGAGCGCTTCCCCATTCCCTCAGCTTTCGGTTCTAGGCAACCGGCACTGCGCCTGCGTGGAACTGGGCCTGCGCGTCGGCGGCGGCCATCGTCGCGAGACACCCGATAGGCGCGACGAGCAAAGCCCGCGGCGACAGACGAATGACCTTGGACGCAACGCTGCCGAGCACGAGTCGTTTCCAGATTCCGTACCCATGGCTTCCGAGCGCGATCAGGTCGGCATCGATCTCGCGCGCGCACTCGAGAAGCGCTCGCGCCGGGTCGCCCGCGATCTGCGCGGTGTCGATGCCGGCCTGCGTCACGACGCGGAGCGATGCCGCGGTCTGACCGAGCCGTGCCACAGCCGAATCGTCACTCTTGGCAGCCGCCCGTCCGTGCGACGCGAAGTCGTCGGGCGCCACGACGTGCACCAAGTGTAGCGCGTCTCCAGGCTCGAGCCAATGCGCCACGGTGCGGGCGGCGAGCAGGCTGGTTGGACTGAAGTCGAGCGCCACCATTGCCCGGTGCGGGATCGTCGTGGCATCGGCGGGCACCGCCAGCACGGGCGTGGCTGCGATCTGCGCGAGATGGAGGGCGGTCTCGCCGCCGAGCGCGCGATCGATGAGGTGGTGCGAGCCGAGGCCGACCACGATCAGGCTCGCGCCTAACGCTTGAGCCGCGCTGGCGATCTCGGACGTCGCGATGCCGACGCGCGACTCCGACTGACAGTCGCGCACGCCCAGGCGGCCTAACTGTGCGGCGACCGCCTCCAAGAGGGCCGCTTGGGTCGCCTCGATGTCTTCCGGGGGAGGCACGTACGTCTCGCTGAATCCGTCGCCGATCATCGAACTCGGCTGCAGCACCACGACGGCGTGTAGCGACACGCCGAGACGACGAGCGAGCAGCGACGCCACGCGGGCCGCGCCATCGGCGCTCTCGCCGCCGTGCGTCGCCAACAGGATTGCGGACATGTTTGCACCCGAGATGTGAAAGTGTTGGCCACTAGGCTAGAGGCCGTGCGCATCCGGGTCTGTCAGGCGATCTCAGGACAGGCCGCCCCCCGCTCCCTGACAGACGTCGCGGCCGGGCACGGCCAATCTTGTCGGCAAACAGACCGCATCACTCGCGCTGTCATGTCTTCATACTTTCACGCCGTCGCCGTGGACTACGACGGAACCCTCGCGCGCGGACCTCGCCCAACGTTGGAGGTCTTGAACGCCGTCGCGGCCGTTCGCGATCGCGGTTACAAAGTGGTGCTCGTGACAGGTCGCATCCTCGCGGAGCTGCGAGGCGACTTCCCCGACGTCGACCAGCATTTCGATTGCATCGTGGGCGAGAACGGCGCCGTTCTATCCTCGCGCCAGGCCACGCGATTGTTGGCATCTCCGATCGACACCGCTCTCGAGTACGACCTGCGAACGCAAGGGATCCCCGTTCGCCGTGGCGAGGTGCTCCTCGCAACGGATTCGATTCACGATGAACTCGTGACGAGCGTGATCGACCGCCTCGGACTCGAGTGCCAGATCGTGCGCAACCGTGGTGCGCTCATGGTGCTGCCGGCCGGCGTGAACAAAGGATCAGGACTCAGCGACGCCTTGGCCGACCTCGGCATCTCGCTGCACAACACGGTGGGTATCGGCGACGCCGAAAACGATCACTCGCTGCTCGAGGTCTGCGAGATCGGCGTAGCCGTCGGCGACGCGGTGCCGTCGCTTAGGGCGCGCGCAGATCTGGTGCTCCCCGGGGAAGATGGTTGGGCCGTGAGCGCGTTCCTCGTCGGCCCCTTTCTCAGCGATCTTGCGGGTACACCATCGAGACGGCGCACGATCGCGCTCGGTACGTACGACGATGGGTCCGCCGCGACCGTGCCGGCATCGCGGGCCACGATCGCGATCCACGGCGCGAGCGGCACCGGGAAATCGTATCTGGCAGGACTGATCGCCGAGCAGCTCATCCGGATGGACTACGCGATCTGCATTCTCGATCTCGAGGGCGATCACCTCGCGATCGGCGGCCTGCACGGCGCGGTGGCCATCGGCGGACGCGAGCCGCTCCCGCCGCCCGCGCAGGTCGACCGTCTCATCCGGCAAGGCTTCACGTCGGTGGTGATCGACCTTTCCCTGGAGGCGCCGGACGTGAAGCGGGGCTACGCGCTGGCGATGTTGGATCAGCTGCGCCTAACGCGGACCGCGGTCGGTCTCCCCCACTGGATCATTATCGATGAGGCACACGTGCCGATCGCGGGCGGCCTGCGCCACTGGTGGCGGGACTCGGCCGAGAGCGGCATCTGCTTCATCACGTATCGGCCCGAGTTGCTCGCCCCCGAGTTGGACCAATTCGCCGACTTCGTGATCACGTCGCGGGACGATCGCCTGGCGACGCTACGCCGGCGGGCGGAAGACGGCCCCGGGCACGTCTTCGCCACCGGCGAGCGCCTGACCGCGCACGTGCGGCACTGGCACAAGTACATCGAGGGACAACTCCCCGCCGAGCGGCGATTCTACTTTCGCGACCGCCGCGGCCTAACGGGACGCAGCGCGGGCAACCTGCTGGAGTTTCGGGACGAGATCCGCCGCGCCTCCGCCGACACGCTGCGACATCACGGCGCGCACGGCGACTTCTCGCGATGGTTGTCGAGCGTGTGCCCTGCTCCGTCGATCGTCAACACGACGCAGGTCGCCGAGATCCAGTTGTCGGGCGCCCCGGCATCGCACGACGTCGATCGCGTGCGCGACCAGTTGCTGCGCGCGCTCGATGGGAAACCCAGCACGCCGCCGCTCGACGCGCAGGCGGCGCAATCCAGACGTCCTGTGGCGGAGGACCAATGACCATCCCCGTTAGGCGATCGCTCGCCCACGTGATCCGCGACGCGGCCCGCCCGCTCGCCGGCGCGCGCGACGACTTCGATCCAGTCATGGCGCTCGTCGGCGACGCACGCGTGGTGCTCATCGGCGAGGCCTCGCACGGCACGCACGAGTTCTATCGCATCAGGGCCGAGATCACCAAGCGACTCATTCGCGAACGCGGTTTCGGAGCCATCGCGGCCGAGGCCGACTGGCCCGATGCGTACCGCATCAACCGCTACGTGCGCGGCACGGGTACCGACGCCGATGCGTCCGAAGCGCTCAACGGATTCCGCCGCTTCCCGCAATGGATGTGGCGCAACGCAGACGTCCTCGATTTCGTCGGCTGGCTGCGCGAGTTCAACGAGCAAGTGCCGGACGGTAACCGAAAGGTCGGATTCTACGGGCTGGACCTGTACAGTCTGCACGCGTCGATGGCCGCGGTGCTCGAGTACTTGCGCGTCGTCGATCCCGCGGCGGCAAAGCGGGCACAGTACCGCTATGCGTGCTTCGAGCAGTTCGGCGAAGATCCGCAGGCATACGGCTACGCGGCGAGCTATGGTCTGGCTCCGTCGTGCGAGCGCGAGGTAGTGGAGCAGCTCGTTGATCTGCGGCGCTCGGCAGCCGATTACGCCCAACGCGACGGACGCGTGGCAGCGGATGATCTCTTTTTCACGGAGCAAAACGCACGAGTGGTTCGAAATGCCGAGCGCTACTACCGCGCCATGTTCGGCAGTCGCGTGCAATCGTGGAACCTGCGCGACCAACACATGACCGACACACTGCAGGCCCTGGTGTCGTTTCTCGATCGATCGGCCCCCGGCTCCAAGGTCGTGGTGTGGGCGCACAACTCCCACGTGGGTGACGCGCGCGCGACAGAGCTCGGCGCCGGAGGCGAGCTCAATGTCGGTCAGTTGACGCGCCAACAATTCGGTGCGGGGGTCGTCGCCTTGGGATTCACGACCTTTCGTGGCACTGTGACCGCCGCGTCCGACTGGGACGCACCCGCCGAGCGTAAAGTGGTGCGGCCGGCGCTCCCCGAGAGTTTCGAAGCGGTTTTCCATGACGCGCCACGCAATTTCTTTCTCGACCTGCGCACACCGAGCGCCGTTGCAACCGCGCTCGACGACGTGCGGATCGAGCGCGCCATTGGCGTGATCTATCGCCCGGAAACAGAGCGGCTGAGCCACTACTTCTCCGCGCGGTTGTCCAGACAGTTCGACGGCATTCTGCACTACGACGAGACCCGTGCCGTCGAGCCGCTCGAGCGCTCGGGTGTCTGGGATCGCGGCGAGGTGCCCGAGACGTTTCCCACTGCGCTCTAGGCGGGATCGTGTGCCGAGATGCGACGGTCCGACAATACCCGACACGCCTTACGGGATCAGCCGACGGCGCGCGACGACTTGATCGTGTACCCTGCTTCTCACAGAGGAGACGCGATGCCTAACCGAGCAACCATGGGAGGAACACATGAAAACCGATCTGCAGCTTCAGCGTGACGTCGCCGAAGAACTGCGCTGGGATCCGAGCATCAACGAGAAGGAGATCGCCATCGCGGTAAAGGACGGCGTGGTGACGCTCCGCGGAACCGTGAGCTCGTACACGGAGAAGTTTGCGGCGGAGCTCGCGGCTGAACGGGTGAACGGCGTGCGCGCAGTCGCCGAAGAGCTGACGGTGCAGCTGCCAGGCGAGCACATTCGCGACGACACCGACATCGCACATGCCGTGGTGACCGCCCTCAATTGGGACATTCAGGTCCCGAAGAATGCGGTGCAGGCGACGGTCGAAAAGGGACTGGTCACCTTGCGCGGTGACGTGGATTGGCAATTCCAGAAGGAGGCCGCGGCCGCCGCCGTGCGGCACCTCGTCGGCGTGAAGGGCGTGTCCAACTACATTCGGCTCGCGCCGACCCTTTCCACCTTCGATGTGAAGACCAAGATCGAAAATGCGCTCAAGCGCAGCGCCGAAGTCGAGGCCGACCGCATCACGGTCGAGACGACAGACGGCAAGGTGACCCTCAAGGGGAACGTGCGATCGTGGTCCGAGCGTCGTGACGCCGAGCGCGCCGCATGGCAGGCACCAGGCGTGCGCGAAGTCGACGACAGGTTGATCATCGCGGTGTAACCTCCGCTGCCGGTCGCGGCCGTGCGTTAGGCATAGCCCCACAGCCGCTCGCCGGGCGTTCGCACCAAGAACACACAGGGCCACTCGAAATCCGAGTGGCCCTGTGTGCATCCGGGACCAGGTCCGATCAGAATGCGACCCACAGGAAGAGATAGAGCGTATTGTTGTCCGACGCATTGCGCCCGGCGCCGTCGTACCCGTTCGATGCACCGTTGAACTTGCTGTACAGGATGTACTGGGCACCGAGACGCGTGTTCAGCCACGCATTGAAGTCGATCTCGCCGATGCCGCCGCTGCTGCTCGGCGACCCGTTCACGCTGCCGCTGACCGGCGTGGGCGCGAAGAGCGCCGTATCGCGAGTTCCGCTGGTTGTGAAATAGCCCGCCGTGAACGTGAACCGTGGCGACGGAAGGTACGAGGCGTTCACGCGGAACTCGTTCAGTGCATTCGTGGGATTCGGCAACGGGGCGTCCCCGGCCGTCTCGATCAACCCGGCGAGCGACTGGCGCTCGTGCAGATACGTCGTGCGGCCGATGAGCACGCCTTTGCCTAATGTGCGC
>DATEKK010000150.1:0-4973 GCA_035277485.1 Gemmatimonadaceae bacterium | reverse complement strand
GGAGTCGCCGGCCGAGCGTGATGCGCGCGAGTGGTGCCGCGCGACGCTCGCCGCGGCCGGCTTCGCGGTAGCCGCCGAACCCTTCTCGTACTCCGACGTGCCCGGGCGCGCGGCCACGCCTGCGTTAGGCCTGGCCGGCATGGTGATCGTCTGCGTCGGCGCGCGGGTGGCGGCCGGCGGCCGGCCGTGGACTGCCGCGCTGGTGCTCGCGCTCGCCGGTGTGGTGGTCGCGACCGCCGGCGCATGGATTGCGCGCGTCGCCGTCACACGACTGCCCTGGGGCCGCCGAGAGGGAATCAACGTGGTTGCCACGCGAGGCGACGCCCCGCCGGCGCTGTGGCTCTCGGCGCATCTCGACTCGAAGAGCCAACCCGTGCCCATTGTGTGGCGCGCGGCCGGCATCGCGGGCCTGATCGTGGTCTGGATCGTCGCACTCGTCGTCGCCGTCGCCCAGGGTGCGTTAGGCGGCGGCCCGGGACCCTGGCCGTGGATCGCGGCGGCTGCCGTCCTCGCCGCACTGCCGGTTGCCGCGAGCGTCGTGGGCGCGCGCTCGCCCGGTGCGCTCGACAACGCGTCCGGCGTCGCCACCGTGTTGCGCGCGGCCGAGCTTGCCGGTCCGCGCGCACCGTTAGGCATCCTGCTCACCAGCGCGGAAGAGCTGGGCCTCGCCGGCGCCCGCGCCATCGTGCGCAACCAGCGATACCCGCCCGCGCGAGCCATCAACGTCGATGGCGTCGATGACACGGGGCCGGTACGCGTCACCTACACGGGCCGTCGCCCGAATGAGCTTCTCGATACGCTCCGCGCGGGCGAGGGTCAGGTGCGCGTGTCGCGTCTCTTTCCGGGTGTCCTCACGGATGCAATCGCACTCACCGACGGCGGATGGCAGGCGGTCACCGTCAGCAAAGGCACCTGGCGCACTGTCGCCCGCATCCACACGCCCAACGACAACCTGACCGCCCTCACCGGCGACGGCGTCGAATCCGTGGCCCGGTGGCTCTCCGTAGTGATTGCAGAGGTAGTTCACACTAGGGAGACCTGACATGCAAATCGCGCTGCTCATCCTCGCCCTCATCGCGGGTCTCCTCATGCTGCCCTTCGGCTTGCCCGGTCTCTGGGTGATGGGCGGCGCAGCCCTTCTCGACGCGGCCGTCGTCCCGTCACACGTGGTGAGCCTTGCGCTGGCGATCGGCATCGTGGTCGTTGCCGGACTCGCCGAGGTGGTCGAGCTCGCGCTCGCGGGGCGGTTCGCGCGTCGCTACGGCGGCTCCAGGCGTGCCGGCTGGGGTGCCATGATCGGGTCGATCGTCGGCGCATTCGTCGGCGTGCCGGTGCCGCTCATCGGGTCGTTGGTCGGTGCATTCGTCGGGGCGTTCGCCGGCGCGTTCGTCGCCGAGGTCTCGCAGCGCACCCAGATCGCGCCCGCCACCCGCGTCGCCACCGGCGCACTGCTCGGCCGCATCGCGGCCACGGCCATGAAGGTCGGCGTCGGCTGTGCGGTGCTCGCGTGGGTCGTCATCGCGATCGTGCTGCGCACGAGTTGACGCGGGCCGCTGTGCGAAGGAACTTTGCTAGTGGCGAGCCGCGTGGCGATGTCCGCGGCCCCAACTGGTCCCGACGGGCGTCCGCACTGCCGAGCCCGTCATCCGAAAATGTCTTGTGGTCTCGAGCCCCTGGTCATGTTCGACTCCGAAGTTCGAACGTTGTGTGTCGTTGGCGCCCAATGGGGCGATGAAGGAAAAGGGAAGCTCGTAGACGTCATCGCCGAGCGAGCCGACTGGGTGGTGCGCTATCAAGGCGGCGCCAACGCCGGACACACGGTGCATCTCGGCGGTCGCCAGTTCGTGCTGCATCAGATTCCGAGCGGCATTTTGCACCCGGGCGTGCGTTGCGCGATCGGGAACGGCGTGGTCCTCGACCCCGACACGCTGTTCACCGAAATCGATGAGCTGGTGCGCGAGGGGGTCGATGTCGAGGGCCGCTTGTACGTGAGCGACCGCGCGCACTTGGTGCTGCCGTATCACAAGCTGGTGGACTGCGAGAGCGCAGCGAGTCGCGCGATCGGCACGACGGGCCGCGGCATCGGTCCGGCGTACGAGGACAAGGTGGCGCGCCGAGGCATTCGCGTGCAGGACCTGCGGCACATCGATCGGCTGCGCGAGCTGGTGAAGAGCGGTATCGCGCACGCCAATGCCCAACTGACGGCGTTCGGCTCCGACAAGCGCGCGAACGCGGAAGAAACTGTCGCGCTGCTCGAGCGGTTGGCGCCGCGGTTGCTCGTGCTCGCCGAGGATGTTGGCCTCGCGGTGCATCGCGCGCGGTTGGCGGGCGCCGCGGTGCTGCTCGAAGGCGCGCAGGGTTCGCTGTTGGACGTCGACCACGGGACGTATCCGTTTGTGACCTCGAGCAGCACGACGTCGGGGGGCGCGGCGACCGGGGCGGGACTCGCGCCGACGTCGATCGACGCTGTGTTAGGCGTGGTCAAGGCGTATACGACGCGGGTGGGCAACGGGCCGCTGCCCACCGAGCTCGAGGAGCCGTTGGGCGCGGTGGTGCGCAAGTTAGGCAACGAGTTCGGCGCCACGACGGGCCGTCCCCGGCGCTGCGGGTGGTTCGACGCGGTGGTCGTGCGGTACGCCGCGCGCGTCAACGGCTTGACGGGACTGGCGGTGACCAAGCTCGACGTGCTCGATACGCTCGACCGCATCGGCCTCTGCACGGCCTACGAGGGCGACGATGACGTCTACGACGAGTTCCCCGGCGACCTCGTGCTCTTGGAGCGCGTGACGCCGCGCTACGAGTGGTTCGAGGGCTGGAAGAGCAGCACCGCGGGCGCGCGCCGCGTGGAAGATCTGCCGGCGCCCGCGCGCCGCTACCTGGACCGCATCCGCGAGCTCGCCGACACGCCGATCGCGTACGTGAGCGTGGGGACGCGCCGCGACCAGATCATCGGCGTCGAGTGATCGGAGCAGTGGACGTGGCGGAGCGGCTCGATGCAGTGATCATCGGCGCCGGGCCTTGCGGGCTCGCGGCGGCGGTCGCCTTCAAGCGGGCGGGACTCCGAGCGGTCGTCATCGATCGCTCGTGCGTCGTGAGCGGCATCGCCGGCTATCCCACGTACATCACGTTTTTCTCGACGCCCGAGCGCCTCTCGATCGGCGGCGTGCCGTTCATCGTGGCCACCGAGAAGCCGACGCGGCGCGACGCCCTCGCGTATTATCGCGCGGTGACCACCATGTTCGACCTCGACGTTAGGCAATACGAGAACGTCGAGCGCATCCGGCGCTGCGACGACGCGTTCGCCGTCGAGTCGCGCACCCGTCACGGCGAGGTGCGGGAGACGCGGGCACGAGCGGTCGTCATCGCCACCGGATACTTCGGACATCCCAATCGCTTGGGCGTGCCGGGCGAAGACCTCCCGCACGTGACGCACCTCTTCACCGAAGGACACTGGGCCTTCCGCCAGGATGTCGTGGTGGTCGGCGGCGGCAACTCGGCGGTGGAAGCGGCGCTCGACTTGTATCGCTCGGGTGCCCGCGCGACCATCGTGCACTTTCTGCCCCAGTTGGACCACAACATCAAGCCTTGGGTGCTGCCCGACATCACGAACCGCATCAAGGAAGGCAGCATCGGCGCGCGATTCTCGTCGCGCGTGCGCGAGATCACGCCCGAGCACGTGGTGCTCGACACGCCGAACGGCGTCGACCGCGTGCGCGCCGACCACGTCTACCTCATGGTGGGCTATCAGCCCAATGCGCAGCTCCTCGTGCAGCTCGAGGTGCCGATCGATCCGGTGACCGGGATTCCGGCGCACGACCCGGCGACGATGGAGACCGCTGTGCCCGGCGTGTTCATCGCCGGCGTCATCGCATCGGGCAACGACGCCAACAAAACGTTCATCGAAAACGGCCGCTTCCACGGCGACCTCATCGCTCGGCGCCTAACCGAAGCCAGGCCCCTGTGACCTCGCTCGACCCTGTACCGACCCTCATGCCTAACGAAAAACATCCCGACGTGATGGATCGCCTCGTGTCCCTGTGCAAGCGGCGCGGGTTCATCTTCCAGTCGTCCGAGATCTATGGCGGCACCGGCTCCGTGTGGGACTACGGCCCGTTAGGCGTCGAGCTCAAGAAGAACATCAAGGACCGCTGGTGGCACGCCATGGTGCGCGCCCGCGACGACATCGAAGGACTCGACGCCGCCATCCTCATGCACCCGCGCGTCTGGGAAGCCTCGGGCCACGTCGCCGGCTTCGTCGACCCGCTGGTCGATTGTAGAAATTGCAAAAAACGCTTTCGCGCCGACGACCCGCGCATCAAGGGCGAGCCCGGCACGCCCGAGGCACAATGCCCGTCGTGCGGCATGAAGGGCACGCTCAACGCGCCGCGCCAGTTCAACCTGATGTTCAAGACGTACATGGGGCCGGTCGAGGACACGGCATCCATCGTCTATCTGCGCCCGGAAACCGCACAGGGCATCTACGTCAACTTCGTGAACGTGCAGCAGTCCACGCGACAGAAGATTCCGTTCGGCATCGCGCAGATCGGGAAGGCGTTCCGCAACGAGATCACGCCGGGGAACTTCATCTTCCGCACGCGCGAGTTCGAGCAGATGGAGATGCAGTTCTTCGTCGAGCCCGGCACGGACATGACGTGGTTCGAGTACTGGAAGGAGCAGCGCATGCAGTGGCACCTCGCGTTAGGCTTGGACCCCGCGCGGCTTCAGTTCCACCAGCACACCGCGGAAGAGCTGGCCCACTACGCGCGCGCGGCCTTCGACGTCCAGTTCGACTTCGGCGGCACCCTGGGCTTCCAGGAGGTCGAGGGCGTCCACAACCGCGGCGACTTCGACCTGAGCCGCCACGCCGAGTACTCGGGGAAGAAGCTCGAGTACGTGGACCAGCCGAACAACCGACGCTTCACGCCGTACGTGGTCGAAACGTCGGTGGGCGCGGACCGCACGACGCTGGCCGT
>DATEKK010000149.1:0-5732 GCA_035277485.1 Gemmatimonadaceae bacterium | reverse complement strand
CGCGTGACACACAGTGCTTGACAGAGCGCTCGCTCGTGATCGGGCAGCCACGAGAGCGTTTGCGTGGAGATGACGAGATCGAAGCGTTGGCGTGCCAGCACTCGATCGAGCTCGTAGAGGTCCCCGGATACGAGCGTGACGTCAATCTCAGCGTCGGCGAATTTTTCGCGCGCAATCGGGAAGAGCATGTCGCCCGCGAGATCGACGCCTGTCCAGTGAAAGCCGGGCATGATTCGGCTGAGATGGTAGATGTTCGACCCTGCGCCGCACGCGATGTCGAGGGCCTCGCCGCCGTGGAGCGGAAGCCCTGAGAGAAAACGTCCGAGATGGACCGTACTTCGATACGGGCGCTCGAACTGGTCGACGTGGTACCGAAGCTGGCTCTCATCGAGCCACAACCGACGCTGTTCAGCGTCTTGCCGTTGTTCCGTGTTCATGCTCGCCCACCCCCTCGCGAGCGGCGACGATGGCGTCGATGACGCGCGTCTGCTGCTCTGCTTGAAGTCCGACCGAGCACGGCAGGCTCAGCGCCTGCGCGTGCAGACGCTCGCTGACCGGGCATCCCAGCGCCGGCGTCATGCCCTGGTACGGCTTCGATTGGTGGATGGGCTGCCACAGCGGCCGCGTCTGAATTTTTTGGGCGCCGAGGTGACGCATCAGCGCGCGGGCATCCATCCCGAATTCCACGGCATCGACGAGCACCGTGTACAACCACCACGCGCTCTGCGCCCAGGGGGCCTGGCGCATCACCGTTAGGCCGGGGATGTCCGTCAGCCCGGCGGCGTAGCGCTCGGCGATGCGCCGCTTGGCTGCGAGATAGTCATCGAGCTGCTCCATCTGTGCGACGCCCATCGCCGCCTGAATGTTCGTTAGGCGATAATTGTAGCCGACGGCGCCGTGCTCGAATTCGACCGGATCGTCCTTGGCCTGCGTGGTCAGGTACTTCGCGCGGCGTGCCCAATCTTCGCGATCGGTCACGAGCATGCCGCCGCCGCCGGTGGTAATCAGCTTGTTGCCGTTGAAGCTGAAGCAGGCCACGTCGCCCATGTGACCCACCGGCGTGCCGCGATAGCGGGCTCCCAAACTTTCTGTCGCGTCTTCGATGACGATGAGGTCGTAGCGCCGCGCGAGCTCGAGCAGGGGCGCCATGTCGACCGGATGACCCATCACGTGCACCGGGAGCAGCGCACGCACGCGACGATTCGTCGCACGATCGTACAGCGAAGACCCGCGGCGCTCGCAGTTCTGCTCGAGGAACTGCGCGACGCGCGCCGTGTCCATCTGCCAGTAGTCGGGCTCGGCGTCGATGAACACCGGCCATGCGCCCACGTAGCGGATGGCGTTGACGGGCGCGATGAACGTGAGCGTCGAGACGAGCACTTCGTCGCCGGCATCGACGCCGGCGACCATGAGCGCCGTGTGCAGCGCCGACGTGCCGCTCGACGTGGCAACGCCATAGCGCGCGCCGGATGCGTCGGCGAGCGCGCGCTCGAATCGATCGACGTACTCGCCGACCGACGACACCCAATTGGTGTCGAGACACTCCTTGATGTACGCCCACTCGTTGCCGCGGATCTCCGGCACGCACAGTGGAATCGGAGACACGACGGCCGGCGCGCGCTCGGACACGCGAGCGTCTTGCGTCACAGTGGTCATCAGTTGCGGTAGCTCGGGTGCGATGCGTCGCCCACGACGCCGTCGCGCACGAGGCGGGCGACTTCGCGGATGCCGTCGTCCAACGTGCGCGAGACCTCGAAGCCCAACGTCTTGTTGATGCGCGTGAACGAGACGCGGTAGTCGCGCGGGTCTTCCGTGCGCTTGACGAACTCGACCACTGCGTTAGGCGCGATCGGCCGGATGTGGTCGACGATCTGCTGCTTCTGGTAGTTCTCTTTGGTCGACCCGACGTTGAACACCTGGCCGCGCACTTGGCTTTCGGGCGCCTGGAGCACCGCCGCGATCGCACGGGCCGCATCGCGGACGTGCACGTACGGACGCCAGAACTGCTCGCCGAACACGACCAGCTTCTCGCGCAGCACCATCTCCATCGTGAATTCGTTGACGGTGAGGTCGAAGCGCATGCGGGGCGACACACCGAACACGGTGGCGAAGCGCAACGGCGTCATCGACGTCACGCCGATGCCGTCCTCGAGCATGGCGCGCTCGACGGCGACCTTGGTCTCGGCGTAGAGCGACACCGGACGCAGGTCCGACGATTCATCTACGTATCCGTCGGACTCGGCCATCTTGCCGTAGTTGCTGCAGGTGGACGCGAAGAGGAACCGGCCCACACCGGCACGGCGCGCCGCGTGGAGGAGCGCGAGCGACGCGACCTGGTTGACGTCGCGCGCGGTGTCGGGCTCTCTCGCGCACGCCGGGTCGCCGACGATGGCGGCCAGGTGGACCACCGCCTCCATGCCTGCCACCGCCTGCCTAACGATCGGCTCGTCGCGCACGTCGCCGCGCACGAACTCGAAGCGCGGGTGCGTCCACACCGGCAGCAGCGACTGCCCGCCGTGCAGCAAGCTGTCCAGCACGCGCACGGAGTGTCCCGCCGCGAGCAACTCGGGAACCAACGTCGACCCAACGTACCCTGCACCACCTGTTACCAGAACCTTCATCACGCCCTCACCTGGAGTACGTCCTGCTGTGCGCGCTCGTAGTCTGCCGGCTTTCCGATGTCCAACCAGTATTCCACCACCGGGAAGGCGACGACCTTCCGCCCCTCGGCCAGCAATCGTTGAATGAGATCCGTCATGTCGAAGCGTTCCCCTTCGGGGATGTACGCGACGGCAGCGGGGTCGAGCAGATACATCCCGGCATTCACGAGGAACTGCTGCATGGGTTTCTCGCGCAGCGCGGAGACGGCGACGCCCGAGCAATCGATCACGCCGTACGGCACTTCGACGTCGTACTTGCGCACGCCGACGGTCGCGATCGCGCCGTTTTCACGGTGGTAGGCGAGCATGTCCTGATAGTTCACGCCGGTCAGGATGTCGCCGTTGACGACGAGGAGCGGTCCGGTGGGCGGCTCCATGAGCCGTAGGGCGCCGGCTGTGCCTAACGGGCGGTCCTCGGTGACGTAGCGCATCTCGACCCCGAACTGGCGGCCGTCGCCGAAATGGTTCGAGATCTTGTCGCTCAGATAGTGCGTCGCGACGTTCACGCGCCGGATGCCGGCGCGGCGCAGACGCTCGATCGTGCGCTCCATGAGCGGACGGTCGCCCACCGGCAGCAACGGCTTGGGCGTGTCCGTCGTGAGCGGCATGAGGCGCTTGCCGTAGCCGCCGGCCATGATCACAGCGGTGAAGGTGTCGTCGGCGGCGACGAGATCGCGCCGCAGCACGAGACCCACTACGATGCCGTCATCCGTTAGGATCGGAAGATGGTCGACCGTGTCGTCGTGCGAACCGCCCATGAGGTCGAGTAGCTCGGACGTGCTCATACCGCGGGTGGCGACGCGCGGATGCCGCGAGGCGATGCTCTCACACGAAACGGTAAGCGGCGCACCGGAGAGGATATGCCGGCGAACATCGCCATCGGTGATGATGCCAACGAGACGGCGGTCGGCCTTCGCGAGGAGCAGCACGCCCATGCCGTTCGCATCGAGACTCTTGAGCGCCTCCGTGAGCGGCGTGCCGGGCGCGACAATAGCGTCCCTCAGTCTCTGCTCCATCCGATCGTCGGAGATCACGTGGGCGTTCCCCGGTGAGGGAATGACGGGTGAGACCGCGAGGGCCTGGAGCATGATTAAGAATCTCTCATCTTCTGAAGAAGACGATGCCCCATCCGGGGTCAAATCGGAAGAGGGCATTGGTGTTGGTGCTGGAGGGGGTTAGCAGTAAGCGCGCCGACCGGGACCAGCCAAGGAAGCGGCTCGGTAACGGCGCGCAAATTGTTGTGCAGCATACTGATGGACGGCTCTCGGCGAAGAGTTTTTCTGTGCTTGGCGGCGCCGAAAAAACAGGGAATCGCCGGAGGGCAACAGTCTACCGTGGCGGCCGCGCAACGGGCGGTGGATTCTCACACTTGCGCCAGTTCCTGCCGAGACGGGTGCCGATTGGCCATTTCGGTTGCTCGGGACCGGAAGGACCTTGGATTGTTTGTACGAGGATGGTCGAATCGCCGGTCTTCACGAGCGCGCCGGAGTGGTGGCGGCCGACCACCTGACCCGGGGTGGCGGTGTAGTTAGGCCACGATGGGTCGTAAAACGCGCGCCACACGACGACGCGGTCGTCGCAGACGGTGGTTCGCGCGCCTGGCCCCGGCGCCGAGATAGCGCGGATGAAATTGTGGATCGTGCGACTCGAGGCGGTCCAGTCGATCCATTCATCGCCTTCGCCGCGCCCGCCGAAGTACGTGCCGGGATGGTCGGCTTGGCGCCGGCGTTGCGCAGTTCCTGCCGCGATGTCGCGAACCGTATCGACGACGAGTGATGGCATGCGGTTCACGACGCGCCCGAGCACATCGCCATAGCCGTCGGTCCAACCGATGGGCAGGGTGAGCTGCGAGATGATATCGCCGGTGTCGATGCCGTCATCCACATAGTGCGCGGTGAGACCGATTTCGGTTTCGCCGTTGATGATCGCCCAATTGATGACGTTGCGTCCGCGGTAGAACGGCAGTTTGCCCGCGTGGAAATTGACCACGCCGCGCGCGTGCGCGTCGCGGACCGGCGCGCGGAGAATCTGGTTGTACGCGACGGAGATGCCTAACTCCGGCCGGAGCGCGGCGATCTGGGCGACGGCGTCCGGTGCGTTGATTTTCTCCGGGCAGAGGACCGGCACGCCGAGGCGCGCCGCCGCGCTGCCTAACGAAGAGTCGCTGGGCGACGCGCGCAGCACGACGCCGACGATCTGGTGTCCCGCGCCGGCGAGCTGCGCCAGCGTATCGGCGGCCCACTGGCCGTCGCCGTAGACGGCGATGCGGAGGCCGCCGGTATCCGTCATGCGAGGTCCGACCAGTCGAGCTCGTCCTCGGCGCGCACGTCGCGGGTGATGGCGCGGCCCAACACGTAGCGCAGCTCATCGGGTTGGATGCCGGTGCCGGGGCGCTTGAAGTCGACGTCGGAGGCGGCGAGGCGGTCGCCCTTGCGCATGTCGCGGCGTGCGACCATCCGCCGACGGAAGACCTTGCGCTTGGCGATTTCGTCGGCGTTCACGCGGCGCTCGGCGCTGCCTAACGCGGCGAAGGCATCGCGGCTGCCCTCGACGATGGCGCGGAGGTCGGCGGGGTCGGCGGAGATGGCGTGGTCCCAGCCCGGCAGGGTCTTGTCGGTGGTGAAGTGCTTCTCGATCATGCACGCGCCTAACGCGACGGCGGCGATCGGGACCGCCGAGCCGAGCGTGTGGTCGCTGTAGCCCACCGGCACGTCGAACGCGGCGCGCCACGTGTCCATCGTGCGCAGGTTCACCTGCGCGGGCGGCGATGGGTAGATCGAGAGGCAGTGCAGGATCGCGACCGGCCCCGAGCCGGCGGCACGCAGCGTCGAAATGGCGCGCTCCACTTCGCCTAACGTGGCCATGCCGGCCGAGATGACCACGGGTTTGTGCGTCGCGGCCACGTACTCGAGGAGCGGCAGGTAGTTCACGTCCATCGACGCGACCTTGTACGCCGGCACATCGAGCGCCTCGAGCATGTCGACCTCGGCCGCCGAGAAGCAGCTCGAGAAGAACGTGATGCCGGTGTCGCGGCAGTACGCCGAGATCCCCTCGTGCTGCGCGCGCGACAAC
>DATEKK010000148.1:0-40478 GCA_035277485.1 Gemmatimonadaceae bacterium | reverse complement strand
GACGACTGCCATCGCTTCCAATTCCGTGCCGCGTCGCACGATCTGCGCGATGGGCGCCCGCTTTCCTGCGCGACGCGCGATGAATCCCGCGGGAGATGCGATGATTTGCGTGGGGTCGGAGATCGCGAGGCCAACGCGGCGGTCGCCGTAATCTATTGCCATGATACGGCCGGGAAGGGGGAAGCGAACCGCTTCGCGGTTCTGCGGGAAGAGGGAAGGGGGCGATTCGCTGTGCTCCCTCTTCCCTCTTCCCTCTTCCCTCTTCCCTGTCACCCTTGGGCCATCGTCGCGAAAAACTCTTTGTTAGTCTTCGTGCGCTGCATGCGCTGCAGCAGAAACTCGATGGCTTCGGTGGACGGCATGTCGCCCAGGAAGTTGCGCAGCAAGTACACGCGGTTGAGTTCTTCCTGCGACAACAGCAGCTCTTCCTTGCGCGTGCCGGAACGCTGGATGTCGATGGCGGGAAATACGCGGCGATCCGCGATCTTGCGATCGAGCACGAGCTCCATGTTGCCGGTGCCCTTGAACTCCTCGAAGATGACTTCGTCCATGCGCGATCCCGTTTCGATGAGCGCGGTCGCGATGATGGTGAGCGATCCACCTTCATCGATGTTGCGCGCCGCGCCGAAGAATCGCTTCGGTTTGTGCAGCGCGTGCGCGTCCACGCCGCCCGAGAGAATCTTGCCCGAGTGCGGCACCACCACGTTGTGCGCGCGTGCGAGCCGCGTGATCGAGTCGAGCAAAATCACCACATCCTTGCCGTGTTCGACTAACCGCTTCGCCTTCTCGATCACCATGTCGGCGACTTGCACGTGGCGATCCGCCGGCTCATCGAACGTGGAGCTGATCACTTCCGCGTCGACCTGCTCCTGCATGTCGGTCACTTCCTCGGGGCGCTCATCGATGAGCAGCACGATGAGCGTGACCTCGGGGTGATTCTCGATTACTGCGTTAGCCATCTTCTGCATCAAGATGGTCTTGCCGGCGCGCGGCGGCGCGACGATCAATCCGCGTTGTCCTTTGCCGATCGGCGCGATGATGTCCACCACGCGCATGCTCAAATCGCCGCTCGTGGTTTCGAGACGCAACCGCTGATCCGGATACCGCGGGCGCAGGTTGTCGAACGCGATGCGGTGCTTGGCTTTTTCCGGATCTTCGTTGTTGATGGTCTCGACTTTGAGCAGCGCGAGATATCGTTCGCCTTCTTTCGGCGGACGCACCTGGCCCAGCACGGTGTCGCCCGTGCGAAGATCGAACCGCTTGATTTGCGACGGAGAGACGTAGATGTCGTCGGGTCCGTACAGGTAGTTCCAATCCTGACTGCGGAGAAATCCGTAGCCTTCGGGCAGGATTTCGAGCACCCCTTCGCCGCGCAGGACGATGTCCGAATCGAGCAAATTCTGCTCGATGCGGAAAATCAGGTCCTGCTTTCGCAGTCCCGAGAAGTTGGAGATATTCAAGCCCTCGGCCATGGTATGGAGCTCGGCCACGGACTTTTGCTTCAACTCGGCGATATCCACGTACGTCGACTCCGAGGATGGAGCGCGCTCACTCGGTGCTCATGTACAACGCAATCGCCGAGACAATTCGAAGATCCCTCCCGAGACAAACGGGGATGGACTCGATCGTCACGACGATGTGCGCGGAGTGGTAAGGCGAGGAGGCGTGCAGTAGGCGTTGCCAAGGTAACGTCGCCAAAATAGGCGGTCAAGAGTGCCGAATTTCCCTGTTACAGAGTGCTTTGCGTACTGGCGTGTACTCGAGTTGGGAAGCCGCGAGATCGTCGAAGGGCTTGTCAATCCAGAGCACGGTGCACCATCACCACTGCTGTCGTCGTATCTCGCGCATTGGGATGGTTACTACTATTGGCAACGTGCGCCGGACGGGGACTGGTTGGTCTTGGTGCATGAACGCGCACCGGCACGCGAGCGGTGGTGGTTGCACGCCGCGCTCTTCGTCGTGGCCCTTCTCACCACATCCGTCGGCGGCGCCATGTTCGTCGGCGTCGTCGATCCCTGGCGCCTCCAGACGCTCCTCCACCCGCGCGCCGGCTTCATCTTTTCACTCCCGCTTCTGGCGATCCTGCTCGCGCACGAATCGGGCCACTATGTGACCGCACGGCGATATCGCGTCGACGCCAGCCCACCGTACTTCATCCCATTCCCCGCCGCGCTCGATCTGATCGGAACACTCGGCGCATTCATTCGAATCCGCTCGCCGCTCTTCGACCGGCGCACACTGTTCGACATCGGCATCGCCGGTCCGTTAGCCGGCATCGTCCTCGCGATTCCCATCCTCTTGCTCGGTCTGCACGGCAGCACCGCTCTGCCGGGCGTCGCGTCTCCGTCGGCACTCGCGCATCAGTTCGTGCGATTCAACGGCGACCCGATTCTCATCGGCGATTCGCTGCTCATGGTCGCGTGCCGCGCCGTGTTCGGGCTCCACGGTTTGGTGGAGCTGAGCCCGCTCGCGGTGGCGGGATGGGTCGGCATTCTCGTTACGTCGCTCAACCTGCTTCCGTTGGCCCAACTCGATGGTGGACACGTCGCATTCGCGATGCACCCCCGAGGGCAATTGTTCGTCGCGCGCGCGATGTGGGCCGCGCTCATTCCACTCGGCTTCGTGTGGCAGGGATGGTGGTTCTGGGCCGTGCTCAGTTTGGCAATCGGTCGAGGAAAATTGCTGCATCCGCCCGTGATTGCACCCGAGCGCCCGCTCGACGCGAATCGCCGTCTCGTGGGATGGCTTGCGGTCGCGTTGTTCGTACTCACATTCATGCCCCTCCCAATCCGTCCGTGATGCGTTGGGCCGCGCGGCGCGCGTCGCTGTTCCCTCTGGAACCACGCGTCTGCGCACGCGGTTACGTTCAGGGGAAGTTGCGCGCGGTCGCGGCGCGTATGTCGCGCCCGCTTGCGCGAATGTGAGACCACTACCGGAACTGGATGTGAGTGCATACCGCCACCGCCTCCACCATCACCTGGTGGGGCGTCACTCGATGCGTCGCTCGATGCTCCCTGTCGCGCTCGTCATGGCGGCGTGTCATCATGCGCCGCCGCCGGCGCCGCCGCCGCCTGAAGTGTCGGTGCTGACGGTGAAGCCGCAGACGGTTCCCGCCGACTTCACGTACGTTGGGCAGGCGGAAGCGTCGAAGCGCGTCGAAGTGCGCGCGCAGGTATCGGGCGTGATCATCGCGCGGCCGTACGTCGAGGGCACCGACGTGCAAAGGGGCGCCGTGCTGTTCCGGATCGACCCGACGCCGTACGAAGCCGCGCTGCACAGCGCCGAAGCGCAGCAAGCCGATGCGCAGGCGCGGTTCGCCAACGCGGAGCGGAATCTCAAGCGCCTCGAGCCCCTGTTAGGCGAACACGCCGTCGCGCAGAAAGACGTCGACGACGCGCGCACCGAAGACGAGCAGGCGCGCGCGGCCGTGAACAACGCGCAGGGCGCCGTCGTGCGTGCGCGACGCGATTACGACAACACGTTCGTGCGGGCCGAGATCTCCGGCCGCGCGGGCCGCGCGAACATGGTGCTCGGTGCGTTAGTCAGCGGCCCAACGGACCTGCTCACCACGGTCGAGCAGGTGGATCCGATCTACGTGAATTTCAGCCCGTCCGACCAGGACGTGCTCGCGTGGCGGCGCGGGCTCGCCGACAAGTCGCTCGTCGCCGCACCGGGCACGATGGACGTGCGCGCCACCCTCGCCGATGGCAGCGTCTATCCCGTCACGGGCAAGCTCGACTTCGCCGACCTCGCCGTGCAGCAGAACACCGGGACGCTCGCGCTCCGCGCATCGTTCAAGAATCCGCAGCACACGCTGTTGCCCGGCCAGTTCGTGCGCGTGTCGCTGCTCGGCATGAAGCGCGTGGATGCGATTCTCATTCCGCAGCGCGCGGTGCAACAAAGCATCGGCGGCTCGTTCGTCTACGTCGTCGACTCGGCCAACAAGGTGAGCACGCGCGATGTGAAAGGCGACACCTTCGTGGGCGCCCAATGGCTGATCAGCAGCGGCTTGAGCGCCGGCGATCGCGTGGTGGTCGACGGCATCCAGAAGATCATGCCGGGTGTTCCCGTGCGTCCGGTCGCCTACGTCCCGCCGCCCGATACGGGGCGAGCATCGCGCGGCGATACCGCCTTGGCGGCGCCCCCGGGCACCGCGCTGCGGATCGGCACACATGACTAACGATCCCGAAATCCGGTACTTCTTCGTCCGCCGCCCTATCTTCGCGGCGGTGATCTCGATCGCCATCGTGCTGCTCGGGATCTTCTCGCTCCACTCGCTGCCCATCGACCTGTACCCGCGCATCACGCCGCCGGTCGTGCAGGTCACGGCGGTGTATCCGGGCGCCACCGCGCAGGACGTCGCGAATGCCGTGGCCGCGCCCATCGAGCAGCAGTTGTCCGGCATCCCCGGTCTGCTCTACTACAAGTCGTCGAACGCCAGCGACGGCTCGATGAACCTGCAGATCTACTTCGACATCTCGCGCGACCAGGACCTCGCCGCCGTCGACGTCCAGAACCAGATCAAGTTGGCCGAGCCGCAGCTGCCGCAAGAGGTCGTGCGCAATGGCATCACGGTGAAGAAAGCGCAGACCAACATCCTCATGGGCGTCGCGCTCACCTCGGATGACCCGCGCTATGACGCCGGCTATCTCAGCAACTACGCCGAGATCTACGTGCAGGATGAGCTCAAGCGGCTGCCCGGTGTCGGCGACGCATCCACGTTCGGCGAGGCGGATCTGTCGATGTTGATCGACTTGGCGCCCGACCGGCTCGCCCAACTTGGCCTGACGGTCTCGGACGTCGCGGCCGCGATCGCCGAGCAGAACACCACCAATCCGGCCGGCCGCATCGGGCGAGAGCCGTCGCCGCCAGGCACCCAGCTGACCATCCCGGTGACCACACTCGGCCGCCTAACGGATCCGAAGCAGTACGAGAACATCATTGTCCGCGCGCGGCCCGATGGCTCGATCGTGCGCATCGGGGACCTGGGCCGCGTGACCATGGGCCAGCGCGACTACGACCTTTCCGGCCGCCTCGATGGCAAGCCGAGTGCACTCATCCTGGTGTACCTGCGGCCCGGCGCCAGCACCCTCGACGTCGACAAAGCGGTCGTAGCCCGGATGGAGCAGCTCTCGCGGACCCTCCCCCAGGGCGTCCACTGGTCGGTGCCGTTCGATACGACCCCGTTCATCACCCAGTCGATCAAGGAAGTCGTCCAAACGCTGATCGAAGCGCTCATCCTCGTCACGCTCGTCGTCTTCGTGTTTCTCCAGAGCTGGCGCGCCACGCTCATTCCGTTAGTCGCGGTCCCCGTCTCGATCATCGGCGCGTTCTTCGGCATGCGCGTGCTCGGCTTTTCGATCAATCTCCTCACGCTGTTCGGCCTCGTGCTCGCCATTGGCATCGTCGTCGATGATGCCATCGTCGTGATCGAGAATGTGGACCGCATCATGGCCGCGGAGCACGTGCGCCCGGCGGTCGCCGCCGACCGCGCGATTCGCCAAGTGGCCAGCGCGCTGGTGGCGATCGTCCTCGTGCTGTGCGCCGTGTTCATCCCGGTGGCCTTCGTCGGCGGCATCACGGGCCAGATGTACAAGCAATTCGCGATCACGATCGTCGTCTCGGTCATCATCTCCGGTATCGTGGCGCTCAGCCTCACGCCGGCGCTGTGCGCCGTGTTGCTGCGCCACGAGTCCACCGAGCACCATACCGGATTCTTCGGGTGGTTCAACACACGATTTGCCGGCGTGACGAACCGCTACATCCGCGGCGTCGAGCACGCGCTCGACCACGCGCGCCCATGGGTCGCCGCGTTCGCCGTCATCGTGATCCTCATCATCGTGATGAGGCGCGTGGTACCCACGGCGTTCCTGCAGACCGAGGACAAAGGATACTTCGCCATCTCCGTTGAGCTTCCGGACGATGCGTCGCTCCAACGGACGGACGCCGTGGTGAAGAGCGTCGAATCGTACCTGATGAAGCAGCCCGGCGTGAACCACGTGCTGTCGCTCGTCGGATTGAGCCTCATTCAGGGGGCGAACCAGAGCAGCTCGGCCACGATGTTCGTCAACTTGAAACCCTGGGACCAGCGCCAGAGCGCGACCGCGATCCTCGATCGTGCGAACGCTCAATTCTTCCGGAACCCCGACGCGCTCGTCTTTGGCTTCAACCTTCCCGAGATCCCCGGCATTGGTGTCACCTCGGGGCTCGAGCTCAACCTGCAAGATCACGGCATCAACGACCTGCAGCGGTTCGCAGCGGTCGCCAATCAGTTCGCGAGCGATGCGAACAAGCTCCCGAGCGTGCAGCAGGCGCGCGCGTCGATCCGTGTCAATGTGCCGCAGCTGTATGTCGACGTGGATCGCGCCAAAGCCAAATCGCTCGGCGTCTCACTCACCGACCTGTTTCAGACATTGCAATCGCTGCTCGGAACGCTGTACGTGAACGATTTCAACCTGTACGGCAAGACGTATCGCGTGCAGGTCCAGGCGCAGGAGCCGTATCGCGAAGAGCCGCAGGACATCGGCGGGCTGTTCGTGCGCGGTAGCGGTCCGCAGCTGATTCCGGTGTCGTCGCTGACCACCGTACGATTCCGCAGCGGGCCGAACATCGTGACGCGGTTCAACGGATTCACGTCGGCGTTGGTCACTGCCTCGCCGGGTAAGGGCAAGAGTTCAGGCGAGATGCTCGCGGCGATCGACCAGCTGGTGCAGAGCAGGTACGCCGCGCTCGGCGTCGGCGCCGCGCTCAGCGGCGAGTCGTATCAGGAAAGCACCTCCACCGGCGGCGGCCTCGTCCTTGCGTTAGGCATCATCATGGTGTTTTTGGTGCTCGCCGCGCAGTACGAGAGTTGGTCGATTCCATTCGCGGTGCTGTTCGGTGTGCCATTCGGCGTGCTCGGCGCTTACCTCGGGATGTGGCTGCGCGGGATCCCATCCGACGTCTACTTCCAGATCGGCATCATCACGGTCGTCGGCCTCGCGGCGAAGAACGCGATCCTCATCGTCGAGTTCGCGAGCGAGCTGCGCGCGCACGGCAAGTCGGTACGCGAAGCGGCGGTCGAGGCCGGGCGCGAGCGCCTGCGCCCGATTCTCATGACGTCGTTCGCGTTCATCCTCGGCGTCGTTCCGTTAGTCGTGGCCGGCGGCGCGGGCGCCGTGAGCCGGCACTCGATCGGCACCGCGGTCTTCGCCGGCATGCTGTTCGCGACGTCCATCGGCATACTGTTCATCCCGCTCTTCTTCGCGCTGATCCGGCACGCCAGCGAACGTGTGTTCGGACACCGAACAGAAGCCAGCGCGCTGCATCCGGCCGCGTCGCGTCCGGCGGAGGGCGACTGATGCGCCGGCTCCTGCTGCCGCTCTGCCTCGCCGCCGCGGTCGTCGGCTGTCCGGTTGGGCCGGCCTACCATCGGCCGCCGGTCGACACGCCTAACGATTGGCGTCCGCCCTCGCCGCTCGAGGATACGCTGCGCCCGTTCTACGATTCGATCGCCGCGCATCCGGACACCGTTCCTGCCGCGGCACGCGATTCCACGATGCCGCTCGCCGACAGCATGGTGAAGCTGATGCCGCCGTCGCCGGCGATTGACACGGCGACCGCGACGAGCATCGACTGGTTCGCGCTCCTCAAGGACACGGTGCTGCGCCGCCTCGTCGACACCGCGATTGCCGAAAATCGCACGGTGCGCGTCGCGATCGCGACCATCGATGAATTCCGCGCCGACTACGGCATCGCCAAAGCTCCGCTCTTCCCGCAGATCACGGCGAACGGGTCGGCAGGGAAAGAGCGCATCGCGTTCGGCGGCGTGCCGGTCACGTTCGACATCTATCAAATCACCGGCAACGTGTCATGGGAGCTCGATTTCTGGGGACGACTGCGGCGCAGCACGCAAGCGGCTCGCGAGGATTTGCTCGCCAGCACGGAGTCCCGTCGCGCGGTCGTGCTGTCGCTCATCAGCGACGTCGCCACCGCGTATCTCGAGCTGCGCGAGCTCGACCTCGATCTCGACATCTCGCGCCGCACGCTCGAGTCGCGGCGCGAGACGCTGCGCCTTGCCCAACGGCGGTTCCAACAAGGTCTGATCTCGGAGCTCGACGTTCGCCAATTCGAATCCCAGGTGGCGGATCCGGCGGCGCGCGTGGCCGACTTCGAGCGACAGATCGTGCAGAAAGAAGACCAGCTCAGCATTCTGCTCGGTCATCACCCCGCGAACGTGCCGCGCGGCGAACCGTTGCCGGCGGTGTTGTCATCGATCGTCGTACCGCGCGCACTGCCCTCGTCGCTGCTCGAGCGGCGTCCCGATGTGCGCCAAGCCGAGGCGCAGCTGCGGGCGGCGACGGCGCGCATTGGTGTGGCGCAAGCGGCGCGCCTGCCGACCGTCACGATCACCGGCGACTACGGCACGCAGTCGACGACCGCGTCCGGCTTGTTCAAGAACAACTCGGATGTGTACAGCATCCTCGGCGGCATCTCGATCCCGATCTTCAGCGGCGGTGAGTACTCGAACGAGGTGAAGGCCGCCCGTGCCCGTGCCGACCAAGCGCGCTACCTGTATCAGCAGACCGTGCTCACGGCGCTCCAAGATGCGCAGGACGCGTTGATCGGTTTGCGGGCATCGCACGACCAATTGATCGCCCAGCAGCTGCAGGTGACGTCGTTGCAGAGCGCGCTGCACCTCGCGACGCGGCGCTACGACAACGGGATCTCGAGCTACCTCGACGTGCTCGACGCCCAACGCAGCCTGTTCACTGCCGAATTGTCCTTGGCGCAGGTGCAGCGCCAGGAGCTGGTGTCGGCGGTGCAACTCTACAAAGCGTTAGGCGGTGGATGGCCGGCCGATTCCACGAGCGGGAGCGGCGGGGGCGGCGCGCCCGGATCGCCGCGATGACGGCAGCGGCGCGCCGCCGGCGCGTGCTCGTGATCGACGTCGGCGGCACGCACATCAAGCTCTGGCTCGCCGGACGCAAGGAGCCGGTCAAGATCAATTCGGGACCGCGCATGACCGCGGCGCACATGGCGCGTGAGGTGCGCACGCTCACGAGCGGTTGGCGCTTCGACGTGATCAGCATCGGCTACCCTGGACCCGTGAAGGACAACCGGCCCGCGCGCGACCCGTTCAACCTGGGCGAGGGGTGGGTGGGATTCCCGTACCAGCGCGCGCTGCACCACCCGGTGCGCATCGTGAACGACGCCGCGCTGCAAGCGTTAGGCAGCTACGAGGGCGGCCACATGCTGTTCCTCGGACTCGGCACGGGGCTCGGCTCGGCGCTGGTGCTGCACGGCGCCATCGTGCCGATGGAGCTCGCGCACTTGCCGTACCGGAAGGGCAAGTCGTTCGAGGACTATCTGGGCGAGGACGGGCGCACGAAACTGGGAAACCGGAAGTGGCGGCGGCACGTGTTCGACGTGTGCGACCTGCTGGGCAAGGCGCTCCTGCCCGACTACATTCTGTTAGGCGGCGGCAACGTGAAGCATCTGGATACGCTCCCCGCCGGCGTGCGCCTCGGCAGCAACGCGAACGTGCTGCGCGGCGGCTACCGGCTCTGGCTGCCGCGCGAGCGGCGCGCGCGATAGCGCTGGATCAACCGGTTGGTCGAGCTGTCGTGCGCGAGCCGGGGCTCCGCCGACGCGCCGAGCTCCGGAATGATGCGGCCCGCGAGCACCTTGCCGAGCTCCACGCCCCACTGGTCGAACGAGTCGATCTGCCACACCGTGCCCTGGGTGAACACCGAGTGCTCGTAGAGCGCCACCAGCGCGCCTAACGACGCCGGCGTGAGGCGGTCCACGAGAATCGTGCTCGACGGCCGGTTGCCCTCGCACACCCGGTGCGGCACCAGCCACTCCGGCGTGCCCTCCGCGCGCACCTCGTCGGCGGTCTTGCCGAACGCCAGCGCCTGCGACTGCGCGAACAGGTTGGCCATCAGCAGGTCGTGATGGTCGCCTAACGGAGTCAAGGCCTCGCAGAACCCGATGAAATCGGCCGGCACGATCGGCGTCCCCTGGTGCAGCAGCTGGTAGAACGAATGCTGTCCGTTGGTCCCGGGCTCGCCCCAGTGAATCGCGCCCGTCTGGTACGTCACGCGGCGTCCGTCGAGCGTCACGTGCTTGCCGTTGCTCTCCATCGTCAGTTGCTGCAAATACGCCGGGAAGCGCACCAGATACTGGTCGTACGGCAGCACGGCCACTGTTTGCGCGCCGAAGAAGTCGGCGTACCACACGGCGAGGAGACCCATGAGCACCGGCAGATTGCGCTCGAATGGCGTCGTCCGAAAATGCTCATCCATCGCGTGAAAGCCGCCGAGCATTTCGGCGAAGGCATCGGGGCCGATGGCGATCATCGTCGAGAGCCCGATGGCCGAATCCATGGAGTAGCGGCCGCCCACCCAGTCCCAGAACTCGAACATGTTCGCCGTGTCGATGCCGAACGCGGTCACGGCTTTCGCGTTCGTCGACACCGCCACGAAGTGCCGCGCCACCGCGGCCTCGTCGCCTAACGCAGACAACGCCCACGCGCGCGCCGTCCGCGCGTTGGTCATCGTCTCCAGCGTCGTGAACGTTTTCGACGACACGATGAACAACGTCTCCGCCGGATCCAGCCCGCGCGTCGCCTCCACGAAATCGGTGCCGTCCACGTTCGACACGAATCCGAACGACAGGTCGCGTTGGCTGTAGAAGCGCAGCGCCTGGTACGCCATCACCGGACCCAAGTCCGATCCGCCGATGCCGATGTTGATCACGTGCCGGATGCGCTTCCCGGTGTGGCCCACCCACTCGCCGGAGCGCACGCGGTTCGCGAATGCACTCATCCGATCGAGCACATCGTGCACCGCGGGCACCACGTTTTCGCCGCCGACCAGGATCGTCGCCCCGCGCGGCGCACGGAGCGCCACGTGCAGCACGCTGCGCCGTTCGGTGACGTTGATCGCGTCGCCGCGAAACATCGCGTCGATGCGCTCCTTGAGTCCCGATTGCCGCGCGAGCTCGAGCAACAAGCGCAGCGTTTCGTCGGTCACGCGGTGCTTGCTGTAGTCGAGATAGAGCCCCGCGCCCTCCGCGACGAGACGCTCGCCGCGCGCGGGATCCGACGCGAAGAGCGTGCGCAGATGCGCATCGCGGATGGTCCGGTAGTGCGCGTCGAGCGCGGTCCACGCCGGCCGCTCGGTGAGCGGCAGCACGGGCACCGGCGCCGATGTCGCGAGTGTCGTCATCGCGTCGTCCTCCTGCGTCACTTGCCTAACGCTCGCAACGGCTTGGCCGCGAGCAGCCAGAGGAGCGATCCGGTCCGCCCCGCCGCCGGCAGATCGATCGCCAAGGCCGCCCCTTTTTCGAGCTCCAGGATGGGCTCGCTGTTCCTGGTCAGCAGGTACGAGGCGAGCGCGGACAACTGCGGTTCATGTCCCACGAGCGCGATCGTACCGGCGCTGCGTTGGGCGCGCAACCATCGCGCCACCACCGGCGGCTCGACGTCCGGCACCAGGTGCTCGAGCACGACGGGCTCGATGCCCGCGTACGCGCGCGCGACGATGCGCGCGGTCTGCGCCGCACGACGATAGGGACTCGTCATGAGCCGGTCGATGTCGGGCACGAGCTTGCGCAATCCCCGCGCGGCCCGCCGCATCTTTTTCTTGCCCTCGGCTGTCACCGGTCGCTCGGCATCGGGTTGGCCGCTGCGTGCGAATTCGTCGCGAGTGCCGGCGAGAGCATGACGAACGATCACCACGCGCATCGCTGTGCTCCCCTCCCAAAGTCGCCCCTGCGCAAGTTTAGTGACGCGAGCGCCCGGAAACGACCGAGCCCCACTGTCCGGGGGACAATGGGGCTCGGTCGCTCGAGGTGCGCGAGGCGGGATTCGAACCCACGACCTTCGGCTCCGGAGGCCGACGCTCTATCCAGCTGAGCTACTCGCGCAAAAAGCACAAAAGGAGCTCGGCGCTCCTTTTGTCATGGTCGGGGCGAGTGGATTTGAACCACCGACCTCCTGGTCCCGAACCAGGCGCGCTAACCGGGCTGCGCCACGCCCCGCCGAAGTCCCACAGGACTCCACCGACCAACGTGCATTTTTTTCGTACGCGCCCGGAGAGACTCGAACTCCCAACCTTCTGATCCGTAGTCAGATGCTCTATCCAATTGAGCTACGGGCGCATTCACAACGTGAGACGAAGACGGCGGACGCATCCGCGTACCGCTCGAGATGCATCCGCCGAAGCTGACGCAACATATTTGCACGCGATGAGAGCGTCAAGCTGAACACCAGCAGGTGATGGTTCAAGTTGACGTTCAATCGCGTGGAGGGCTACCTCGCTTTGGGGAACACGGATTGAGAGGATAATCCGGATTGAACGGATCGCTCTGCGGCGAAACGGTGTGCGTCGGCACCGCAGAGAAAATTCTTCAAAAAAAGTCGTCGATTTCCGAGTGACCCGGAAGTTGCAAGCGAGCACTTCACCTGGCCATCGCGGCAGCGCGTTCCGCTCAATCCGAATTATCCGCTCAATCCGCGTTCCCCAGAGCGAGGAAGCCCTCCGGGCTGGCGAAACTCCAGGAGCTCCAGAAAACAAAGCCTCGCGACGAGCGCGAGGCATGGGCGGTACAAGACTCGAACTTGTGACCTCCACGATGTCAACGTGGCGCTCTAACCAACTGAGCTAACCGCCCGAACTCGTCGCGCCCCGCATCAGTGGAGGCGAGGGGAATCGAACCCCTGACCTCGTGAATGCCATTCACGCGCTCTCCCAACTGAGCTACGCCCCCGACACAAGATTTGTACCCGGTTCGGTCCATTTTGACCGGGAACCTCTGACGATAGCCGCGTCATTAGGACTTGTCAAGAAAATGGGGCTGGCGCGATGAGCGAATCCTCTTATTTTAGCACCGCTTTCACGAGCCCCGAATTCACTACGGGCGCTCGCGGACGCAGCAGGGAACTCGCTCGTACGTCTCAACATCCGAACTCGAAACGCGTTTCGCAATAGAGGGCCACGCCACCAATGACTGAAGTCAAGCGCCGTCGGCGCCGCGCCGCCCCCGCCGGGATCGCTCCCACCGAACCCGAGCGCGACATCCTCGATCAATACCTCTACGAGGTCAGCACCTATCCGCTGCTCAAGGGCACGCAGGAGCTCGACCTCGCGCGGAAAATCCGCGCCGGTGATCAGGACGCGCTCCAGGAATTGGTGAAGCGCAATCTCCGGTTCGTGATCTCCGTGGCGAAGAAGTATCAGAACCGCGGACTTCCGCTCATCGATCTCATCGGTGAGGGGAACGTCGGTTTGCTCACCGCCGCGCGAAAATTCGATCCCGATCAGGGCGTCAAATTCATCTCGTACGCCGTCTGGTGGATTCGCCAGGCGATTCTCTCGTCGCTCGCGCGACAGGGCCGCACCGTTCGCGTGCCGCTCAATCGAACCGCGGATCTCTCGCGCATCATCAAGGCATCGGAGATTCTGCGTCAGAAGCTTCGGCGCGAGCCGCTGCCGGAGGAGCTGGCGCATCTCACCGGTCTGTCGGTCGACGTCGTGCAGTCGCTCGCCGCGCTCAACACGGGCGACGTGCGACTCGATGCGCCGATGGATCCGGAAGGCGATCGCTCGCTCATCGAGCGCTTCGTCGCCGACGAAATGCCCGATGCCGAAGAGGAAGCCATGAACCGGTTCCTCTCCGACGAAATCGAGCAGGCGCTCAACACGCTGCCGGCGCGCGATGCCAAGGTGCTGCGTCTGTACTTTGGACTCGACGGCGGCCGCGAGCATACGCTCGAGGAGATCGGCTCGATGCTCGGCGTCACGCGCGAGCGGGTGCGCCAGTTGCGCGACCGCGCGCTCAAGCGCCTGCGCGAGGGCGACGTCGGTCGCGCGTTAGGCAGCTTCGCTGCCTAACGCGCTCGCTAGGGGCCGTGGGCACGATACACGAAGGCCCGCGTTTCACACGCGGGCCTTCGTGCATCCTGCCCACGGCGTGCTCCCTCAGTTGTTGCCGCTCGAGTCCGGGCCCGTGTTGCCAACGCGACGCTTCGTCCAGATCACGATCGTCCCGCACGGTCCGCCGTCCGATCCTTGAAACTGCATCGGCGTTTCCGCGCTACTCTTGTAGACCTCGATCGCCGCGATGTCTTCCGGCCGTACGATCTGATCGATGTCGTCGCCGAGCGATAAGAACGGCGACCCATCTATGTAGTAGGCGACGGGACACATCCCGGCGTTCGACGTGCGATTCACCTGCACTTGATAGCCCTGACCATCCCACGCCACCGTGAGGCCGGGCACCTGGCGGAACAGATCCGTCGTACTGATCGAGGCGCTCTTCTCGATCTGATCGCGATCCATATAGTAGCCTAACCCGCTCCTCTTGCGTTGGTCGAAGCCCGCGATCTCGGACCCCCGTTTGGCGGTGATCTCCATGGTCTTGAGCACCTGGGTGCGCTCGTCCAACATCGCGGTGAGCGTACTCGGGCGATGCGGCGTCAGATCGACGGCGAACCGTTTGGGCGAGTACCCGATCTCGCGCACCTCGACGCTCTGTGTACCGGCGGGCAGTCCGGTGAGGCGAAACGCGCCGTCGGCGTTGCTGCGTGCCGACAGCTGCGTGCCTAACAGGAGGACCATGGCGCCCTCGAGCGGCTTGCCTTCCGTGGACGTGACGTGGCCCGTCAGGACCGCGCTGCCGAGCGGCGCCGGCTTTCGTGCGGCGGTGTCGGCTGAAGCCGACACCGGCGCACCGGGCGTCGTCGCCGTGGACGCCGCCGGCGGCGCCGCGGCCACGACCGGCGCGCGTTCGCCTAACAACACGTCGCGCAGCGCCAACCCGTTGGGCGGCACCGTCACCTCGATCCATCCGCTCGCACCGGTGCTCGTGCGCGCTTGCAGCCGCGCGACGGTCTGCGACGGCACGCCACAGGCGCGGAACGTGCCCATGTCGTCCGTCAGCACACTCGTCGCTTGAGGCACCTTGAGCACCGAATTGCCCGCCACGCTCACACCGGTCCACATGAGCACCACGCGCACACCCGATACGGGCTTCTCGGTGGACGCGTCGCGCACGACGCCCATCACCAGGCCGCGCGCTTCCGTGCGCGACGAATCCGGGCATACCGATGCAACCACGGTTTGCGCCGACGGCACGTACAATTGCACGAACGATGCCTTCCCCTCGTTGATCACCACCGGCTGCGCCGGCGGCGAGATGCCGAGTGAATCGAGGGTGGGATGAAAGAAGCCCACTTGGTAGACGCCATCGGCCAGTCCGTGCGCGACGATGCGGAACCGGCCCGATGGATCGGTGGTGCCGGTAAACGTCGTGTTGCTGATGAGCACCGTCGCACCCGCGAGCGGCAGCTCGCGAAGGCTGTCCAACACGAAACCGGTGACGACGACGGTATCGCCGGCGGCCGCAGTCGTGTCGGCGGCCGCGGCTGCGCTGCGAGCCGGCGTGGGGGCAGGGCGGCTGGTCCCCTTCTTGATTGCCTGCGTGGACGCGCTCACCGCGAGCGTGCACGCAAGCGTGGCGACGAGGAGGGATCGAACCATGTCGAGTCGAAACTGGGAAAGAGCGCGAGGCCGAAATGCCGCGCCCCTGAAGCTTCGACGCCGGACGCCAAAATCTCAACACCCGCGTCGACGTTTGCGCCTTCCGGCCCTCATGGTGCGTTGCCCGCGCCATCGCTCTGGCGCAGATTATGAACGTGATCGAGGCGACCGGACGATGGGTCCGCTTCAGGGTCGAGGAAGCCGGGCGCGCGGGTCGGTTCCTCGAAGAGGCGGCCCTGGCGCTCGGGTCCGCGCGCTCCTGGCTCCCGAACGCCACGCTGCAGATGCGGCGGCTGGGCGTGGATTCACTTCCCATCGGGTTGCTCATCGCCGTCTTCACGGGCATCGTGCTGGCGCTCCTCGCCAGCTACTCGTTCACCGGCGCCGTTCCACTCTATTTCGTGGGCACGCTGGTCGAGAAGACGATCACACTGGAGCTCGCGCCGGTGCTCACGGGTCTCGCGCTCGCCGGCCGCGTCGGCGCGAACATCGCCGCCGAGTTGGGCACGATGCGCGTGACGGAGCAGGTAGACGCGTTGGAGACCCTGGCGTACGATCCGGAAGGGTACCTGGTCGTGCCGCGCGTGGTGGCGGGCACGATCATGTTCCCGTTGATCGTCGGCGTGTCGATGATCGTCGGGTTAGGCGCGGGGTGGCTCGCGTCCATCGGCCTCCTGCAGTTGTCCAGTGACGAGTTTCTCAAGGGCGCGCGGCTATTTTTCAGCGCGTTCGACATCGAATACGGCCTCGTGAAGGCCGGGAGCTTCGGCCTGGCCGTGACGCTCATTGGGTGCTACAAAGGACTCCGTGCGCGCGGCGGCGCCGAGGGCGTTGGGCAAGCGGCCACGCAAGCGGTCGTGTACTCCGCGGTCATGATTCTCGTGCTCGACGCTTTCTGGGCCATGACCTGGCTCCATGGACGGACCTGATGATCAAGTGGATCGACGTCTACAAGGCGTTCGGCGACAAGCCGGTGCTCAAGGGATTCACGCTCGACGTCCGCGAGGGCGAGACGGTCGTGATCATCGGGTACTCGGGCTCCGGCAAATCCGTCGCGATCAAACACGTCGTGGGTCTGCTCGAGCCCGACCGCGGCACCATAGAAGTGGACGACAAGGACGTGCCTACCTTGCCGCGCAAAGAGCTGTACGAGCTGCGCGCGCACATCGGGTACGTCTTTCAGTTCGCCGCGCTGTTCGATTCGATGACCATCGGCGACAACGTGGCGATGGGTTTACGCAAACGCGGCGAGATGTCCGAGAGCGATATCCAGCATCGAGTCGCCGAGGCACTCGAGCTGGTCGACCTGCCCGACGTGCAGCACCAGTATCCAGCCGAGCTGTCCGGCGGCATGCGCAAACGGGTGGGCATCGCGCGCGCGGTGGCGCTCCGTCCGAAATACATTCTCTACGACGAGCCCACCACGGGCCTCGACCCCGTCACCAGCGCCGTGATCGACGAGCTCATGATCCGCATGCGCGAAAAGTTAGGCGTGACGAGCGTGGTCATCACGCACGACATGCGGAGCGCGTATCGGGTCGGCAGCCGGATCGCGATGCTGTACGAGGGTCGCGTCAGGCAGGTCGGAACGGTGGACGAGATTCAGCACACGAAGGATCCCATCGTGCGCCAGTTCATCGAGGGGCGCGCGACACTCGAGGGCGAAGCGGCTACGCTTGTCCCGTCGGCAGCGCCGGCGGAAAGCGCGGTCGTACGAGGAGGAGGACGCGCATGAAACGCGGAAATGACTTCGTGGTCGGGCTGGTGGTGATCGGATCGGTCGTCGCCATCGTGCTCTTCGCCCTCTGGCTGAGCCAGGCCAGCATCGGATCCAAGCAGCGCGACGTCGTGGCGCGATTTACCGACGTCGGCAACGCGAAGGTCGGCAACTCGGTGGTCATCCGCGGCGTGCAGGCGGGCCGCATCCACTCGATCGAGCTCGAGCCCACCGGCTGGGTGCTCGTGAAGATGTCGCTCGACCCGGACATCAAGCTGCCGAGCAACCCGGTCGTCGTGCTCAGCGAATCGAGCATGTTCGGCGAGTGGCAGGCCACGATCATGGAGCGCGCGGCCGCACCCGACGACGCCGACGTCCAGCAACAGCTCGCGCAATCCGCGGCCGTTGGACGGGGCAGTGCGCTGCCCGGCGCGCGCCTGCCGGACATTGCCCAACTGACGGCGGTGGCGGGCCGGATCGCCGGCGACATGTCGCGCGTCGCCGACCGGTTCCAGGTGGCGTTCGACGACCGCGCGGCCAACGAGCTGCGCCAGTCGATCCGCAACTTCGCCGACTTGTCGGCGGAGCTCGAGCGCACCGTGCGCACGCAGTCGCAGAGCCTTACACAGTTAGGCAGTGACGTGCACCGGGCCATGGGCACCATCAACGCCACGGCGGTAGCGGTGCAGCGCACCGCCGACCGCGTCGATTCGTCGACGTCGAAAGGCCAGATCCACCAGATCATGGACAACGTCGGCACGGCCTCCGAGGACATCAAGGTGACGTCGCACGATCTGCGCGACGCGTCGCACTCCCTCATCGCCACGCAACAGCAGCTGGCGTCGGTGCTCACCCACGCCGATTCCGTGTTAGGCAAGATCGACCGCGGCCAGGGATCCCTGGGGCTCATGGTCAACGACCCGACGCTCTACCAGAACGGCGACGCACTGCTCTCGCAAATGCGCGAGCTCGTGGCCGAGATCCGCGCACACCCGCGGCAATACTTGAGCGTCAAGATCTTCTGATGGTGCGGTCGCGGGCCAAGCAGGAGACGTCAGCCGGCGGCGTCGTGTATCGCGTCGTGGATGGCGCTCCCTTGTTTCTGCTCATCCGCGACGCGTACCACAATTGGGGTTTCCCCAAGGGACACGTCGAGTCCAACGAAGCCTTCGAATCCGCGGCGTTGCGGGAGGTGGAAGAAGAAACCGGTCTGCACACACTGACGCTGCGCGGTCCAATCAATACCATAGATTGGTACTTTCGATTCCGCGGCCGTCTCGTACACAAGGTGTGTCACTTCTTCCTCATCGAAAGCGCGACAGCGGCCACGTCGCCGCAGCGCGAGGAGGGGATTACGGCCTGCAAGTGGCTCTCGCTCGACGACGCACTGGGTCGGGTGTCGTACGAGAACGCGCGCGGCGTGCTCACGCGCGCGGCGGAGCTCGTGCCGCCGATCACGGATCAGGCAGCGGAGCCGTCCCGATGACGCCGCGTCGCGCTGGACGCGTCGCACTCGGCTCGTCTCGTCTTGTGCTGGCACACGCACCGCGCGCGCGAACGCGCGAGCTGGTGCGCACCAGCATCCCTCGGCGCGCCGGACGCGTAGCCATCACCCGGTCGTTGGGCACGCTCGAGCGACGGCTGCACGCGACGTTGGTGGATGTCGTGGTGGTCGACCTGGGCGGCCCGGATGACGCGATGGGCGCCGCATCCTTTGCCCGCGAGTTTCCGAGCGTGGCGTTCGTCGCACTCACCCCGTTTCGCGCGGTTGACGCGCCGGCGATTGCCGCGTGCGCGAATTGCGGCGTCGCGGACATCCTCGCCGACGGCGTCGACGATGCGATGTTGCGCCACGCGGTCGCGCTGCACGGATTCTCGGCCCGGTTCGCTTCGGCGCTCTCGGAACCGCCCCGAGAACTGGGCTTGGAGAGCGGGATTCAGCGGAGCGCGTGGCGTTTCATTGCCGGTCGAGCGGGACGGGTGGTTCGGACGCAGGAATTGGCGAAGGCGCTGGCCGTCACGCGGGAGCATTTGAGCCGGAGCTTCGGGCACACGGGCAAGCCGCAGGCGACGCTCAAGCGCGTGATCGATCTCGTGCGGTTGTTGGCCGCGGCCGAGCTCGCAAAGAATCCGGGGTATGATTTGCGGGACGTGGTTCGTTTATTGGGGTACGCGTCGGTTTCGCAACTTTCGGCGGTAGCCGAGCGTCTGGTGGGTCGACCGGCGACGTCATTGGCGCGATTGCGGCCAAGTGATCTGATAGAAGGTTTTGTGCGCACGGCAGCTCGTCCTCTTGTCTCGTCCGGCACTTTGTGATAATTTTCACAAGCTGCCGACGGGACTGATTCGGCGGGCTGGCCCACACCTCGTAAACGGACCTCCTAGCCCTACCACGCCATGGCATCCGAGACCTCGCTCCGCCCCGCAGAAATCAAAGACATCCTTCTGCGCGAGATCGAAGCCGCTGACCTGCACGAGTTGGACGTCGAGGAAGTCGGCACGGTCCTCGAGGTGAAAGACGGTGTTGCGCGCATTTACGGCCTCACCAAGGCGATGGAAGGCGAGATGCTCGAGGTCACTTCCACCGAGACCGGCGACAAGGTGATCGCGCTCGCGCTCAATCTCGAGGAAGACAACATCGGCGCCGTCATCCTGGGCGATTACCTGACGCTCAAGGAAGGCGACGAAGTGCGGCGCACGGCGCGCGTGCTCGAGGTGCCGGTGGGTGCCGAGCTCGTCGGCCGCGTGGTCGACGGGTTAGGCAACCCGATCGACGGCGCCGGCCCGATCGCGGCCCGGCAGACCCGCAAGGTGGAATCGGACGCGCCGGGCATCATCGTTAGGCAGCCGGTGAAAGAGCCGCTGCAGACGGGTCTCAAGGCCATCGACTCGATGATCCCGATCGGGCGCGGCCAGCGCGAGCTGATCATCGGCGACCGCGCGATCGGCAAGACGGCAATCGCGATCGACACGATCATCAATCAGAAGGGCGCGGGCGTCATCTGCGTGTACGTCGCCATCGGCCAGAAGAAGTCGACGGTGGCATCCACGGTCGAGAAGCTCCGCCAGTACGGCGCCATGGATTACACGATCGTCGTGGTCGCCGCGGCGTCCGATCCCGCACCCATGCAGTACATCGCGCCGTACACCGGCTGCGCGATGGCCGAGTACTTCATGTACCACGAAGGAAAGGCGACGCTGTGCGTGTACGATGACCTGTCGAAGCAGGCGGCGGCCTATCGCGCGATCTCGTTGGTGCTGCGCCGGCCGCCCGGCCGCGAAGCGTACCCGGGCGACGTGTTCTACCTGCACTCGCGGTTGCTCGAGCGCGCGGCGAAGATCAGCGAAGACCCGTCGGTGGTCGACAACAAGATGATCTTCAAGCCGGGCGGATCGCTCACGGCGCTCCCGATCATCGAAACGCAGGCCGGCGACGTGTCGGCCTACATTCCGACCAACGTCATCTCGATCACCGACGGCCAGATCTTCCTCGAGGCCGACCTGTTCAACGCCGGCACGCGCCCCGCGGTGAACGCGGGTATTTCGGTGTCGCGCGTCGGCGGATCGGCGCAGATCAAAGCGATGCGCGCCGTGGCCGGTCGGTTGCGTCTCGACCTCGCGCAGTATCGCGAGCTGGAAGCGTTCGCCGCGTTCGCGTCGGACCTCGACAAGGCGACCAAGGCGCAGCTCGATCGCGGCGTGCGCACGGTGCAGGTGCTCAAGCAGCCGCAATACGCGCCGATGCCGGTCGAGCAGCAGGTCATGATCATCTTCGCGGTGACCAACGGCTATCTCGACGACGTCGCGGTCGACGACATCCGCGACTGGGAAGCGCGGTTCCACACGTTCATGGCCGAGCAGTACGCGCAGGTGGGCCGGGCCATTCGCAGCGAGAAGGTGTTGTCCAAGGAGACGGAAGGCGCGCTGCGTCGCGGCATCGAGGCTTACAAGCAGGGAAGAGGGAAGAGGGAAGAGGGAAGAGGGATTTGATGAAATCCTTCTCGCTTCCCCCTTCCCGCTTCCCCCTTCCCCGTTAGTTCATGGCCAAGGGACGGGAGCTCAAGTCGCGGATCAAATCCGTCGAGGGCACGCGCAAGATCACGCGCACGATGGAGATGGTGTCGACGTCCAAGCTCAAGCGCGCGCAGGATCGCGTGGTGGCCGCGCGGCCGTACGCGCGCGCGCTGGCGGACGTGATCGCGGATCTCTATTCGCCGGCGTTGGCCGAACAATTTCCGCTGCTCAGGCAGCCGGCCACGGTCAAGCGCGCGGCGGTGCTGCTCATCACGTCGAACCGCGGACTCGCCGGCGCGTTCAACGCGAACCTCATCCGCCAGGCGCGGCAGCTGCTGGCAAAGTTAGGCAGCGAGTCCACCGACACCGAGCTGCACATCGTGGGGCGCAAGGGACTCGGCTATTTCCGCTACATTGGCGCGGCGATCGCGTCGTCCCGGATCGACATCGGCGATCGCCCGCGCGCCGAGCACGCGACCGAGCTCGTCGATGGATTGATGCGCGACTTCGTGAGCGGGCGCCTGGACGCGGTGTACGTGGTGTACGCGAAGTACAACTCGCCGCTCTCGACCCCGCCCACCACCGACCGAATTCTGCCGGTGACGCCGCCCGAGCGCAAAGGACCGGCGCGCGACTATCTGCTCTTCCCGAGCGCGCAGGCGATTCTCACGCAGCTCTTGCCATTGTATGTGCGGAACGCGGTCTATCGCGCGTTGGTGGAGACGGCCGCGGGCGAGCAGGGTGCGCGCCGGACGGCCATGAAGAACGCCACCGACAACGCGGGTGAGATGCTGAACGTGCTGCGGCGCACGTACAACCGGGCGCGGCAGGCGCAGATCACGCAGGAAATCGCCGAGATCGTCGGCGGCGCCGAAGCGCTCAAGGGCTAACGGACTAACGGAATACCGCGGGCGCGGCCGGCGCCTCGCGACGCACACTTTCTTGGGAACACACGCATGGCTGCGACACACACCGGTAGGGTCGTCCAGGTGATCGGTCCCGTGCTCGACGTCGAGTTCGAAGCGGAGCACCTCCCGGAGATCTACAACGCGCTCGAGATCGACCAGAATTCCGACGGCGGCGGCCACGTAAGGCTGGTCGCGGAAGTCCAGCAGCACATCGGCCGCAACCAGGTGCGCGCCGTCGCCATGTCCAGCACGGACGGCGTGGAGCGCGGGATGGAGGTGACCGACCTCGACGGCCCGATCTCGGTGCCGGTCGGCAACGCTGCGTTAGGCCGTATCCTCAACGTGCTCGGCGAGCCGGTGGACAACGGCCCGGCCATCTCGTCCGACGCGCCGCGCTGGCCCATCCACCGCGCGAGCCCGGCGTTCGTGAACCTCGAACCCAAGACCGAGGTGTTCGAGACCGGCATCAAGGTCATCGACCTGATCGCGCCGTTCGTGAAGGGCGGAAAGATCGGCCTGTTCGGCGGCGCCGGCGTGGGCAAGACGGTCATCATCCAGGAGCTCATCAACAACGTACAGAAGGGCCACGGTGGCCGCTCGGTGTTCTGCGGCGTTGGCGAGCGCACGCGCGAAGGCAACGACCTCTACCTCGAGTTCAAGGAAGCCAAGATCCTCGATTCGGTGGCGCTCATCTACGGCCAGATGAACGAGCCGCCCGGCGCTCGCCTCCGTGTGGGCCTCTCCGGCCTAACGGTGGCAGAGTACTTCCGCGACGTCGAGCACCAGGACGTGCTCCTGTTCATCGACAACATCTTCCGCTTCACGCAGGCGGGCTCCGAAGTGTCGGCCTTGTTGGGCCGCATGCCCAGCGCGGTGGGGTACCAGCCCACGCTGGCCACGGAGATGGGCGACCTGCAGGAACGCATCACGTCGACCAAGACCGGATCGATCACGTCGGTGCAGGCGATCTACGTGCCCGCCGACGACATCACGGATCCGGCGCCGGCAACGGCATTCGCGCACCTCGACGCCACCGTCGTGTTGTCGCGCGCGCTAACCGAGATCGGCATTTATCCCGCGGTGGATCCGCTCGCCTCGGGCTCCCGCATTCTTGCCGCGCAATATCTTGGTGACCGGCATTACAACGCTGCGTCGGAGGTGTTGCGTATTCTGCAGCGGTACAAGGAGCTGCAGGACATCATCGCGATCCTCGGCATGGACGAACTGTCCGAGGACGACAAACGCGTGGTCGCGCGCGCGCGTCGCGTGCAGCGCTTCCTGTCGCAACCGTTCGCGGTGGCCCAGCAATTCACGGGCATTCAGGGTAAGTACGTGAAGCTCGAGGAGACGGTCCAATCGTTCGAGCGCGTCGTGGCCGGTGAATTCGATGACCTGCCGGAGCAGGCGTTTTACATGGTGGGCGGCATCGACGAAGCGGTCGAGAAAGCCAAGACGCTCAAGGACTGAGGACGCCACGTGCTGACGGTCTCGGTCATCTCGGCGGAAGCGACGCTGTTCGAGGGACAGGCGACAGCCGTGGTCGCGCCCGCGTTCGACGGCGAAGTCGGCATCCTGTCCAACCACGCGCCGATGATCACGGCGTTAGGCACGGGCACGTTACGGGTGGAGGACGGCGCGTCCACGCAGCGATTCTCGGTGGCGGGCGGGTTCCTCCAGGTCGTGGACAACCAGGTCCGGGTTGTTACGGAGCAGGCGAGCATCAGTCGGTGATGCGTGCGCCCTCAGGGCGCGACGAGTTCAAGCCAATGGGGAGGAGCCTCATGAATCGCAAGACGTCGACGTTCATTGCCGTGCTCGTGGCAGCAGCGGCTTCGACCACGCTCGCAGGACGCGTGAGCGCCCAGGCGTGGCATTATCCGGCGTTCCAGTTGCCGGAGGTCTCCACACGCGAATTCAATTTTGCGGTCGCGGGTGGCGGCGACTATGGCACCACGGGACTCGCGCAGTGGCGTGAAGGGATCGGGCCCGACACACACATCGGATTCGACCTCGGTTTCTCATCGCCGTCGGGTGCATCGACGCTCTTCTTGATCGGCGGCGGCATTGGCCAGCAGTTGATTCGCTCGACACAGGACATGCCGATCGACCTCATGCTAACGGGCGGTCTCTACGGCGCGTTCTCGAGCGACATCGGCTTCCTGCGTATTCCGATCGGCGTCGTCGCCGGACACAGGTTCCCGCTGCAGAACGGGATGTCGCTCACGCCGTACGCGGCGCCGCGTCTCTCGATCGACGCGTGCGTGAGCTCGTGCCATGGCGAAGGAACGGACGCGAACGTGAACTTCGACATCGGCCTCGATTGGGCCGTGAACTCGATGCTTTCGCTGCGGGGCGCGCTCACGGTCGGCGCCGTCGGTGCGGGACCAAGCCAGACAGGCTTCGGCTTCGGCCTCGCGTTCCGTCCGCAGACGATCCGACACTAGTGAGCTGCGTCTGAGTTCCTGATCGCGGACTCCAAAGGGAAGAGGGAAGCGCTCGCTCGCGCTCGCTGGGGGAAGCGCTGCGCTGCGGGAAGCGGCGGCGACGCCGCCTGAGGGAGAGGAACAACATCAATGGTCTGCTCGACTGGGGTACCATGCGCGAGCCCCGCGCTGCGGCGCTCTCCACCCAGAGACCACTGATGTCCGTCCACTCTCTCAGGCGGCGTCGCCGCCGCTTCCCCCAGCAGAGCGCTTCCCCCAGCGAGCGCGAGCGAGCGCTTCCCTCTTCCCCATGTCGTGTCGCCCGTCATCACGCGCAGAGTTTAGGATTGGATATGGCTCATATTTTGCTCGCCCTCAGGGCCACGGAATCAGCAATGGGTGGCCAGCCATGAGTGCGGCGACGATTCTCATCGTCGATGACAGTCGGGAAAACGCGGATATTCTGCGCCGGTACCTCGAGCTGCGGGGCTACGCGGTTCGCATCGCGTACAACGCAGACGAAGGGATGGCGCTGTTCGACAGCGTGCGTCCGGCGCTGGTGCTGCTGGACGTGCTGATGCCGGGCCGCGACGGCTGGGCGGTGTGCCGCGCGATGCGGGACCACCCGCACGGCGCGCACGCGCGGATCGTGATGCTCACGGGGTTAGGCGAGCGTCGCGCCCGCGAGGGCATGGTCCTCACCGGCGCCGACGACGTGATCACGAAGCCGATCGAGCTCCCTGAGCTCGCCGAGTGCGTGCGCCGCAACCTGGGGCAGGGCGCGGACGTGGCCGCGTCGCCCGAGTCCTCGCTGGGCCGTTAGTCCGTTAGTCCGTTAGGCGGAGCGGCGGTCGAGCAGGCGCTCGACCAGCCGCGTCGACCGGTCCGCCGCGCCCAGCCCGTTTCGCACCACCGCCAGCGCGCGCTCACCCGCGGCGCGCCGGTTTGCCTCCGCGTGCAGCCACCCGATGAGCGCGCCCGCCAGCGCGGTCGCGCTCGGCACCGCGACACCGCCGCCCGCTTTCGCCAACAGCATCGCGTCGCGGCTCCGCTCGCAGTGCGGACCGAACGCCACCGGCGCGCCGAACGCGGCGGGCTCGAGCACCGAGTGCAATCCGGCTTCGTGAAAGCCGCCGCCCACGAATGCGGCCGTGGCCAGCGCGTACAGGTCGCCCAACACGCCCACGCGATCGACGAGCACGACATCCGCGGTGGCCGCGGCATCGTCGGAGAGACGCGCGAGCGTCATCCGGTCCGCCGCGGCCCACCGTTCGATGGACGCCAGGTGCGCCGGCTCGGGTTCGTGCGGCGCGATGATGAGCCGCACGCCTGGCACCTGCCGGCGCACCGAGCGCCACGCGTTCGCGAGCACGGCTTCGTCGGCCGGCCACGTCGATCCCGCGACGACCGTGAGGCGGGGGCTGGCCAGCGGGGCCAGCAGGATGCCGCCGCGGTCGACGCGCTGGGCGCGCGCCCACACCTGGTCGTAGCGCGTGTCGCCCGTCACCTCGAGCGCGGCCTGGCGCACGCCTAACGCAAGCAGACGGCCCGCATCATCCTGGTCGATCGCGCCCACCGCATCGAGGCGTGCGTACGCGTCGCGCAGCACCACCGCCGCGAGGCGCGACCGCCGGGCCGATTGCGCGGCGAGCGTCGCGCTGATGAGCCCGAGTGCCACGCCGCGCTGCGCCGCTTCGCGGGTGAGCGCGGGCCAGACATCGAGCTTGCTGTACACGAGCGCGGTGGGCGCGAGCGCATCGAGCGTGGCGCGCGCGTCGGCCACCGAATCGAACGGCAGATAATCCACGAAGTCCGCGCCTAACGAATGCGCGAACCGCTCGGCGCTGGGCGAGAAGTGCGTGTACGCGAGTTGGAGATCGCTGCGCGACGCGCGCAGCCGTTCGATCACCGGCCGCGCCTGCAGGCCTTCGCCGACCGACGGCGCGTGCATCCAGAGCAGCGGCCGCGCTGCATCGCGGTGCGCGGCGCCCCACGCGGCGTAGCGCTCTTGGATGTTTTTTCGCGCGCCCAGCGATCGCCAGAACTTGCCGTCGCGCTCCGGTGCCACCGATGCCGCAACGCGCGCAACCTCGACGGCAACCGCGTAGAACGGACGAAGCATGGTGCCGCGCCGGCGTGAAAGCGACGTCGAGTTACTGCGCCTTGACCTTCGCCAACTGCGCGTCGATCACCGCGCGGAATTGGTCTAACGGTTGGGCGCCTGTGATTTTCGCCGAGCCGATGATGAACGTCGGTGTCGCGGTGACGCCCGATTCATTCGCGCGGTCCACGTCGGCCTGGATGAGGGCGCGCATCTGGTGCTGCGTCACGCACGTAGCGTACGCGTCGTGCGATACGCCGACAGTCGCCGCGATCGAGTCGAGCTCGGGCTGCGGATTTGCCGCGTTCTCCCAGCGAGACTGCAGCGCAAACAGCGAGTCGTGCATGGGCCAGAACTTCCCTTGCGCCGCGGCGCACATGGCCGCTTCTGCGGCCGGCCAGGCGTTCTTGTGAATCGAAAGCGGATAATTGATGTACGCGAAGCGAATCTTCCCCGTGTCCACGTACTGCGACTTGATGGCTGCGTAGCTCTGATCGTGCCATTCGCGGCAGAACGGGCACTGGAAGTCGCTGATCTCGACGACCCACAAAGGCGCATTCGCGTTGCCTTCTACACGTGCGTGGTCGGCGGCTCGATTGAGCGCGGTGTCGCCCTTGGTCGCCGGCTCCGACTGAGGCGGCTGTGCCGCGACCGCCGCCGATGCGGATGTCGACGACGAACGATCATGCCCGGACGAGCCGCACCCACTAATCGCGCATGCCGCGACGAGCGTCGCGAGCGCGGTCACGCGTACGAGACCCATGAGTCCTCAAAAGTCGGAAAGAACGCGGCGCAACACCACGCCGCGCCGATCGAGAATGTATGTGTAGCCGCGACGCGATGCGAGCGCGGTCGCGAATCCCAACTCGCGGGCGAGACCGAGCGTGCGCATTGGGCTGGTGCTCAGATCGACCACGTACACGCCTTCGGGCCCCGCGGCAACGAACAACCGGTGTTTGTCGATCGAGACGTCGTAGGCGAAATGGGCGGTGGTCCACGACGCCACGGGTCGCGGCGCGGCGGGATTGGTGACATCGAACAGCTGCACGCCGCGTTCGCCTAACGCAACGGCGATCGTGTCGCCGGTCTGTGCCAGGTGCAGGCCACCAGCGTCGAGCGGCGCTTCGCCGACGCGCACGAGCGAGTCGCCGGCCGTGCGCAGCGCGATGAGATTCCGGTCGGTCGTCGCCCACAGGAGACCGTGATCGGGGTCGAGCATGAGAGCGTGCACCGGCGCGCCCACGGCGATGCCCGGCCAGGAACGCGCCGTGTCATCGGACAGCGGCGCAATCTCGATGCGATCGTTCACCGCGACGTACACCTGCCGCTCGCCGCCCACCACGGCGTCCACGTCGCCCGGACGAACCAGCGCTCCGGGACCGGTATTGGGCGGAAACATGTAGAGGCCGGCAGGCGAGCCTACCGCGAGCCATCCGGTCGTCGGCGCCAGAGCAACGGCGATGATACTGTTGAGCCCGCGAGCCCGCAGTATTCCAGCTTCCATCGCGCCGCTCAGCGGAAGCATCTCGACCCCCGAGCTGCCGCCTACCGCAATCAGCGAGTCATCCGCGGAGAGGGCGACGGGCTCGCCGTCGAGGCGGGCGTCCACGCTCTGGACGTGGAGTGGGGCGACGCCGCGGTAGCGCGAGTTGTACGTCCGGTCGGCCTCATGTCCGAAGGCGAAGCCGATGCCGGCGCCCACCAGGGTCGATCCGGCAACGACGCCGGCGCTCTTTCCGCCGCTACCATGGCGGATACCGAGTCCGATCGCTCCCCCGAGGATGGCACCAAGGATTGTGTAGATCTTCGTGCGCGATGACCGAGGAGCAACGGTCGTCTCTGGCGTTTGTGCCGCGATTGGGGCGGCAAAGCCTGGGCTGGACGTCAGGACCATGGCCGTCGCGAGCGATCCGGCGATGATTCGGCGGCGAAGGCTCGCCTTAGATCTCCACCCAACGCTGGCGCGGAGCGCATCGGATACTGACCATCCCATGACAGTTGCGCAGAAGTCGGCCATGCGAGAGACCGGTAAGCGAACCCACCGCTGGGGAACAGACGGGAGACGTCAAAGCACGGCACTGTCTGGCACAAGCGCCCAGGTCGGCATACTTTACCACTCCTTGACGCGATCCGGAAACTATCTGTATACTCTGCCCGCGTCTATTTGCTCCGTAGAACCCCTCATCTCGATGACAGTGCGGCTGCCTCTCAGCATGTGCGTGATGGCGCCTTCCTCATTGTCCCGCCCGTGCATTCAAGCGGCGCCTTCGCGCCGCGTTCTCCCAGTCGCTGCGATTGTCCCGGTGCGTTAGCACCGCTGCTGTTCTGTCACTCCTCACCGCGGAGGTGAATCAACCAGGAACCTGAAAATTGTCAGGGCGCCGCTATGCAATCTCGCAGAGCGGCCGCAGTTCCCATGTTCTCGTCTACACACCTTTTGGAAGAGGTGGCAAGGAGGAAGAATGGGACGTTTCGTTCGTAGAGCCATAGCGATCGTGGCTGCGACGGCGCTGCTACCCGGGTGGGCCGCGGCGCAACAAGGGGCGACGATCAGTGGCCGAGTTGTGAGCGAGGCAGGTGCACCCCTCGCGTCGGCCAGTGTTTTCATCGAAAACATGAACATCGGCAGCCTGACTGATGCCGATGGTAAGTACACGTTCCAGGTTCCCGCAGCCCGTGTCCAAGGCCAGCAGGTGACACTCACCGCGCGCTTGATCGGCTTCCACGTGCAGTCGGTACAAGTGACGCTGAGCGCGGGCAACATCACCCAGAACTTCAGTCTGGCCGCGAATCCGCTGCGGCTGGGCGAGGTGGTCGTGACGGGTGAAGGAACCACGCAGACCCGCGAGCGGCTGGGCTCCGTCGTGAACTCGGTCGACACATCACTTGTCAGCAAGGCCAACGAGACGAACGTCGTCTCGGCGCTCGCCGGCAAGGCGCCTAACGTCGAAGTCGTGTCGGCGTCGGGCGATCCGGGATCCTCGGCATACATCCGAATTCGTGGTCCCAAGACGATCAGCGGCGACGCACAGCCGCTCTTCATCGTCGACGGCATTCCAATCGACAACTCGACGATCATGACCGAGGCGGGCGAGGGCGGCGCAACGGCGCAGAACCGCGCTTCTGACCTCAACCCAGACGACATCGCGTCCATCGACGTGCTTAAGGGTGCCGCGGCGTCGGCAATCTACGGCGCGCGAGCAGGCGCTGGCGTCATCATTATCACGACCAAGAAAGGCGCGTCCGGCGCGACGCGGTATTCGCTGCGGAGCTCGTATTCGTTCGACGACGTCACGCAGGGACCGCCGCTGCAGACGGACTTCGGTCACGGTTCGGCCGGACTCACGCCTTCGTGCGACGCGACCCAATCGCCGCTGGCCGACTGTCATGCAACCAGTAGCTCGTGGGGGCCCAAGCTTGCCGCAGGCACGCCGACCTTTGCGCACTTCAACGACTTGTTCGTCACCGGCCACAACTGGAACAGCACGCTGGATATCTCCGGCGGCAACGACAAGACCCTCTACTACGTCTCGGGCAGCCTCGACAACAATCACGGCGATATTACCGGCCCGAACGACTGGTACAAGAGGAACACGGTGCGAGTGAACGCGTCTCACCAGGTGTTCGACAACCTCAAGGTGGGTATCAACGCGCAGTACTCGGACGTCAAGGCGAAATACGTGCAGCAAGGTTCGAACATCGACGGCTTGCTGTTGGGTTCGCTGCGCACGCCGCCCGAGTTCAACAACCTGCCGTTCCTCGACCCCGTGACCGGACAGCAGCGCTCGTACCGGTTCCCGTGGCCGTCGGCGAACTCGCAGTTCGATACGCGCGGCTACGACAACCCCCTGTTCGATATTTACGAGCAGACCAATAACGGGTCGGTTCAGCGTACACTGGGTAGTGCGAACGTCGAGTGGGATGCGTTCGACTGGCTCAAGGTCAAGGAAGTGTTCGGGGCCGACTACTACACGGATCAGCGCCTGGACGCATTGCCGTGGACGTCATCGGGCCAGCCGACCGGCCAGGTGATCGAAGGTGATTTCAAGAACTACGTCATCGACCACAACCTGACGGCCACCGTGACGCACACGTTCTCGCCAAACGCCAGTGCGAACCTCACCGTCGGTCAGAATCTGAATAGCACGAGCTTCAGGCAGTTGAAAGTGACGGGCGTTTCGCTGATCGCGCAGCAGCCCTTCACGCTTGGGAACGCGACGACCTGGACGCCTAACGACTTCCAGAGTTACGTGCACGCCGAGCGGTATTTCGGATCGGCGAACGTGTATCTGTTCAACCAAGTGAACGTCGAGGCGTCGGTGACGAACGACGGCTTCTCGTCGTTCGGCACGAGTTCGCAGCGGCACTGGTTCCCGAGCGGCAATATCGCCTGGAACTTCCTCCAGAATTCGGCATCGAACACTGGCGTCCTGACCTACGGCAAGTTCCGTGTTGCGTACGGTGAGGCCGGCATCCAACCGCCGGTCTACAGCACGCTCCAGAACTACGTTGGCGGATTCTCGGTCGGTACCGGTGGCTGGGGCGATGCACTGCTCCTCAACCAGGCAGGTCTCGGCGGGCAGATTCAGGGTGGTCAGAAAGCCCAGCCTAACCTGGGCCCGGAGCGCACCAAGGAATTCGAGACCGGTGTCGACCTCGGCTTGCTGAACAACCACGCCGACGCGTCGCTCACAGGTTACCTCGATCGTACGGAAGGCGCGATCTTCGCCCTCCCGGTTCCGAACTCGACTGGCTTCAGCTCCATTACGTCGAACGCCGGCGTAATTCGCAACCGCGGTATCGAGACGTCGTTCAATTTCCGTCCGATCATGCGGTCCGATCTCACGTGGGAAGTCGGGGTCAATTGGTCCAAGAACGAAAACCGCATTGTGAACTTGTCGGGTCAGCAGTTCAGCGACCTGGCCACGGGCGGTGGATTCACCGGCGCCGTTCCGACCGCGTGGTACGGCTCGGAGCTCGGCGTTCTGCGCGGCAATGATTTCGCTCGCTGCGGTCGCGGCTTGAACATCGACGGCACGGACATCGATGCGTCCTGCGGCAATGCGCCGAAGGGCGCGCTGTACATCGGGCCCGACGGCTTCCCGATCCTCGATCCAACGCAGCGCGTCATTTCCGATGGCAATCCGAAGTGGTTAGGCAGCATCCACACGTCGCTCACCTTCAAGAAGTTGACGGTTTCCGGACTGCTGGATATCCGGCACGGTGGGCAGACGTGGGACGGCACCCGCGGCGCGCTGTACAACTTCGGCGTGCACAAAGACACAGACATCCGCGGCAACAGCTTTGTGTTTGGAAAGACGTGGCTGCCGGGGCCGGTGGGTGGCCCGGGCGCAGGCACGTCCGTGGTGCTGGATCAGGACTGGTTCCAGAATCTTGGTTCCGGCTTTGGTCCGGTCGCGTCGCAGTTCGTCGAGGACGCGGGCTTCGTCAAGCTTCGTGAGATCGGCGTCGCGTACTCGCTTGATCAGCCCTTCGTCAAGTCGTGGGGCTTCAGCACGATCGACCTCCGCCTTTCGGCGCGCAACCTCCACACCTGGACGAACTACCGCGGTATCGATCCCGAAGCCAATCTGGCCGGTGCCAGCTCGCTCATCCAGGGCGTCGACTACTTCAACAACCCGCAGACGCGCTCCTTCGTGCTGTCGCTGGGCTTGAACCGCTGACCTTGCAACGAGAGAGACCTATCGTATGCATAGATACTTGAAGATCGCGGTGGCCTCGCTCCTGCCAGTCGCGTTGCTCGGTGGTTGCAGCGACTGGCTGAATGGAACGGGTCTCACCACAAACCCGAACAGCCCGACCAAAACGGGCGCAAATCAGCTGTTCGTCGGCGTGACGGTTACGCAGACAACAGTGCAGACAGGCGATTTTGCCCGCCTGTTCAGTATGTGGGTGCAGTCCATGGCCGGAACCGATCGCCAGTACATTCCTCTCGCGAACTATGTGTTCGATGAGGATGCGTTCTCGAGCGATTGGTCCAACATATACACCGGTGGCGGGCTGATCGACGAGCGCGCCATTCAAGCGCAAGAGTCGGCGGTTGGCGATTCCATCTACGTCGGGATCGCCAAGGTGATGGAGGCCCTGACGATGGGCACCGCCGCCGACGTATGGGGAGACATCCCCTACCGCGAGGCGGTGAGCAGCGTGCTGCAGCCGCATCTGGATCCACAGCAGCAGGTCTACGCTGATATCCAGGCGCAGCTCGACACGGCGGTGGTGGATCTGCAGTGCACCGGGCCGACGTGCGCCGGACCTGGGCCGAACGACCTGTGGTACGGCGGCGATGCATCGAAGTGGCTTGCGTTAGCACACACGCTGAAGGCGAGATACTTCATGCATGTCAGCACGATGGATGGGACGGCGTATGCGTCCGCGATCAGCGAAGCCCAGCAGGGCATTTCCAGCCCTGACGGCGACTTCGTCTCGTACCAGAGTACCAATCCGAACGAGTGGAATCTCTGGTATCAGTTCATCGTGATCCAGCGGTCCGGTTATATCGGGGCCGGGGCGAATCTCGTGAACATGCTCGTTGCGGATAGCGCCGTCGATCCGCGTTTGAAGCTCTACTACTCGACGAACAGTGTCGGCAAATACGCCGGCGCCCCGCCGACCGGCGGCTCCGGTGATTACTCGAACCTGAGCGCGATTCGTCTTGCCCAGGATTATCACCAGCCGATCGTGACATACGCCGAGAACGAGCTGATCATTGCAGAGGCAGCGGTGCAAACTGGCGATCAGGCCACTGCGCTTGCCGCCTTCAACGCGGAACGCGCGTCCCAGGGAGTACCGCCTCATGTGGGTGCGCTCACGCTCGCGGACGTGATGAACGAGAAGTACATCGCCGACTTCGAGGAAATCGAAGTCTGGAACGACTGGAAGCGGACCTGCTTGCCGACACTCGTTGCCGCCAACGCTGGTGGCATACCGGGCAGGGTGCTCTACCCGCTGTCGGCGGAGCGTAACTCGAACCCAAACATTCCGACGCCAGACCAGCAGCCGGTCCGGAACTGGAATCAGCCTAACGCGTGTCCGACCAACTTGCCGGGCTAGTGCAGTCGGTGAGCTGGGCGTAACAAAGTTGTCTTAGCGGTAAGAATCGGCCCGACTTCCCCAGAGGGAAGCCGGGCCGATCGCTTCACAACCTGTTAGGATTGAGATACTGAAACGCTGCCTTGACCTGACGTCTTGAGCGGCGCCGACATCCGTGTTACAGTTTTTGGCACCGGGGGGAATTCCTCATGCGAATTGCGTCGTTTGCTGTGGTGTTGCTTTGCGCGTGCTACGTGACGACGCCAGTTCCTTCGGCGCCTGCACCCGAACCCGGGACGAAGCTGCACGTCGAGCTCACGGACGCTGGCTCTGCGTCCCTGGCGCAGTACTTGGGTCCGAACGTGAATTACGTAGACGGTCGATTGCTTGGTCAAAGCGACACAGCTATGTCCCTGTCTGTGTCCGGCCTCACGCTCCGGTCGGGCGCGGAGCAGTACTGGAAGGGGGAAAACGTTTCGCTGCCCCACAGCGCAATCGCCACGATTCAGGAGAAGAAGGTGTCGTGGTGGCGCAGTACTCTGTTGGCGGGCGGAATCATTGCGGGGCTCACGTCGATCGGTCTCATAGCCGGGAGCTCGAGCGGAAGCCAGGGCAGGGTCACGCCACCGCCGCCACAATAGTTTCGATTGCGGATCGTGTTAGCTCAGTACACCGCGATGGTCGACCGATTCAGGTCTGTTTCGAGGGTCCACCGAACTTCGGTGCCGGGTTTGAGCACGATGACTTGCGTGCGGATCGTGTAAGGCGTCCCGATGGCATGGGCGATGAGCTGCACCTCACCCAGATCGCTCAGCAGGTACTTGGGAAAAACAATCTCGGTTACCGCGCTCGCGTTGACGCTGCCGAGATGCGACTGAATACCGCGATGCAGCACCTGAATGTCCACATCCTGAAAGTTGTGATTGTCGACGTGTAGGGTCGCAGGTCCGCTGGCAACCGATTCGTTGGGTGCGTGATGGTGCCAACACGCACTCGAGCCGACCGCAACGACGGCGATCACGATGAGCCGCACGCGCTGGAGCATGGCCCTCCGTCCTCCCCCGATAGACGAGTGTTCGTCTCGAAGCAGAGATTCCAATCACGCTGACCGATGGAGCGGAGTCAAGATTATCCACCCACATCAGAGTCGCCTATCTCGTTTGCTCGCACGAGCGTCAGACTTTTACCTCGGCGATGCTTAATGAGTCATAGACCGATAAGCGTCCACACCATACGTCTCCCTGGAGGATGCATGCGCGCGTTGCGGTCAAGCGTGGCGCTCTCGTTCTTGGCCCTCGGAGCGGCGTTGATCGCGGTGCCGATAGCGTCGGCCCAGGACTCGTCGGCTACGGCTTCTAGAGAACCACCACAAAACGATCTTTATCCGGCGACGCTGGACTACGGCACCGGGCTCATCGATGACCCGGTCGCGTGGGTGTCTCCCGCGTCCGGCGATATCTGGGTGCAGACGTCCGGCAAGCACATCCCCTACAATCTGGTCACGCAGGAAGCGCTCAACACGTCGGCCCAGTGGAACACGAATCTCTCGCTGGATTCGCACTGGGGCGGGCGCTACGAGGTCGGCTTTTCACTCTATAGTCAGAATCCCGAGTGGGGCTTCTTCGGCCAGGCGCTCCTGCTCAAGGAGCAGCAAAACAAGGCGTGGCCGGCGATCGCAGTCGGGTTCCGCAACTTGGGTCCGTTCCCGCACGAGGACCGCATGCTGATCGGGCACGACGTCAAGATCGACTCGACCGGCAACGGCGCTGACGTCACGTCCTCGTTCGCGCACCACTTCCACTCCGATCCGACGCTGTACGGCGTGGCAACCAAGTCGTTCGCCATCGGACAGTCGAGCGACGCGAGCCTAACGGTAGGCTACGGCGACGGGCTATTCTCCGACGACGGCGACCTGGGCCGGAACTACAACGACAAGGGCACGATTGCCAAGGGCCTGTTCCTCGGCGGCCGGTACGCGATCCATCCGTCGTCCGAATCCCGGTTCGATTTCATCGCCGAGAACAACGGCTGGGATTGGAACGCCGGGGTCGTGGCCACGTGGCGCGGTCTGTCGTTAGGCATCTACGGCACCGAGCTCGAGGAAGGCGCCAAGTCGCCCACCAAGGGCACGCTCTACAACGTCTACAACTACGCCAAGGTCAACCTCAGCCTGGGGTACAGCGGCAACCTGCACGACATCGCGCAGGGAGTGGTGCTCCGGTCGCGCGTGGCCGAGCTGCAGCGCGAGGAAACGCGGCTGCACCTCGAGCTCGCGAAGCGCGAGGAGCGGATCACGGCGCTCGATGAGCAGTTGCGTAAGGCACAGGCCGGCGAACTGGCGGAGGTGGCCAAGCGGCGGCAGCAGCTCGAGTCCGAGATCCAGGCCGAGCGCGACGCCATTCAGAAAGCGGAAGACCGGCTCAAGGCGCTGCAACAAGGGCAGCAGAAGCCGCCCGACAAACCGCAGGCGCCGCCCACCAAGCCCGATTCCACGCCGCCCGCGCGCTAACGGAGACTTCGACCTCATGTCCATGACGCGATGCTGCTCCGCGCTGGCCGCGCTGCTCGTGATGATCCCGGCCGGTGCGCACGCCCAACAGATGAACTATCCCCAGACCCTGTACTGGGGCTCCGGACTCGTCGACATTCCCGTCGCCTGGGTCTCGCCGTTGTCCGGCGATTTCTCCCTGGCCATTTCGGGGAAGACGGTAAAGGGATCGGAGCTTTCGTCCGGCCTCGGCGTCGGCAAGGGTATCAATTCGAACTTTGCCGTGTACACCTCCATCCTGAGCCGCGCGGAGGTTGGCCTCTCGGTGTTCTCCGACGCGCCCGAGTGGGGCTTTTTCGGCCGCGGCCTCCTGCTCAACGAAGAAGATTTCCGCGGGAAGTCCGGCGTGGTGGGATGGATCCCGAGCCTGGCCGTCGGCATCGAGAACGTGGGGCCGTACTCGCACATCGACCGGTTCGGGTTAGGCTATTTTCTCACGCCGCCCACGAACACGAATCCCAACCGCGAGCACCAACCGGATTCGCTGCACGCGAATTTCTCCACGGCGGAAACGGTGTACGGAGTGGCCACGAAGTCGTTCTCGCTGCAGGAGCTGGACCGGAACTGGCCTAACGTCGGACTGAGTTTCAGCGTGGGCTACGGCAACGGCTTGTTCAAGGACGATGGCGGGCTAGGCAGCGCGTACGCCCATCATTCCACCGGCGGTGTGTTCGGCGGCGTGAAGATGGACGTCTATCCGTCGCAGCGCAGCGTCGTGTCGTTCATGTTCGAGAACAACGCCTGGGACTACAACCTCGGTGCCGTGCTCAACTGGCGCGGACTGCAGGCGGGATTGTACTGGACAGAGATCGGAGCGGGCGGCGTGTCGGATACGGCGCACACGCCGTATAACTACGACAAGTTCGCGTTCACGGTGGGCTGGCAGAGCAACGTATTCGGGTTGCTCCGTGGTCACGTGTTGCAGGATCGGGTCGCGCAGCTCGAGGCCGAACAGAAGTCGCTGCTCGCCGAAATCGATGCGCGCCAGAAGCGTGTCCAATCGTTGGAGCTGGAAATCGACCGGTATCATGCGCAGAACCTGCTCGACGTGGAGCAACGACGGGCGCAGGCGGAACAGGAGCTCAACTCCGAGCGCGAGGCGCTCAAGCGGCTCGAGGAACGCCTCCGCAAGTTGGAGCAGAACACGCCGCCGCCCCAGGACAAGCCGCCCCAGCAGTAGTGGCATCAACTACGCGGAACCATGCCCATGAGTAAACGGCACAGCTCTCTCGTCCTGGCGGTCGCGTTGGCGCTGGCGCCGGCGATGCTTTGCGCGCAAGCCGATTCGAGCGGGCGCAACGCGGATTCGGCGGCGCAGGCGGTGTACGAGTCGCAGCGGTCGGCGCTCATCAAGCAATTGCAGGCGACGCAGGACCAACTGAGCCAATTGCGCGGCCAGCGCGTTGCGCTCGAGGCGGAAATCGACAACGCGATGGCGCAGACCACGGCGCGGCGCGCCAGCGACCTGCTCATGAGCACGGAGCAGAACGCGCTGGTCGAGTTGGACAAAACGCTCTCCGCGTCGCAGGACAACATGCAGGCGCAGCGCGACCGCATGGCTGCGTTAGGCGATGCGGTGAAGCGCCGCTCCGGCGCCGTCCTGGTGGTGCTCCTGCGCGCGGACTCGTCCCAGTCGTCGCCGACCGCGGTCGAGATGTCGTTGGACGGCGGCCCGGCGGACACGCGAACCTATTCCGCGATCGCGACGCAAGCCCTGTCGCAGGGCGCCGTGGATGAGCTCTTCCGCTCGGCCGTCCTGCCGGTGGCGCACACGGTGAACGTGAAAGTGACCGTGAACGGACAACCGGTCACGTCGCGCGCGAGCGTGAACGCCCAAGTGAACGTCGTGACGTACCTGCAGTTCACCGTGCGCAACGGCCAGGTGGTTCCGAACACCTGGACGAGCCAAGGAACGACCCCATTCTGAGCTGGCCGATTCCGTGATGATGGTTCGTACGCTCGCCGTGGTGTCCGCGCTCGCGTTGGTCGTGGGCGGGGGACGGTGCGTTGCCGCCCAACGGACCACCGGTGACACGACGGCGCGCGCCTCCGCGGCCGCCGACAGCGCCGTGCGCGCGGATACGGCGGCGCCGGTCCTGTCGCCGGCATCGGATCAGCCGCGCGGCGTGGATGCGGAAGTGCGCGCGGCGCTGTTCGAGCTCGCCTCGGAGCGGCCGCTCGCGGCGCTCGCGCGTCTCGACTGGCTGCGCGCGTCGGCCGACTCCATGCAACCCGACCTCGTCTACCTCACCGCCGAGGCGTACTACCGGTTAGGCATGGGCGCGCAGTTCCGCGCCGAGGCCGCGCGGCTCGCCGCGGTCCCGGGCGGCATCAAGTACCAGAGCACGATCAACGCGCAGCTCATGCTCGAGGCGTTCCGCCGCGGCGATGACCCGGCCGTGCGCACGCTGGCCGCGTCGTCGCCCGGCGGCGACCGCGGGCTCGCGTCCCTGGTGTCGGGGCTGTCGGCGTATCGCACGGGCGACTGGGCCACGGCGCACACCGCGTTCGCGGCCGCGCGCGCGGCCGGCGGCGTGTACGCGCCGTACGCGCAATACATGGATGCGCTGTCGGCGATGGGCGGCGACACGACGCGCGGCGCGGCGGCGCTGGATGCGCTCCGGCCGTTGACCAGCGTCGCGACGGGTCCGTTCGGCGACCAGGTGCGCCTAACGGCCGCCGAGCTCGCCTTCCAGGAAGGCCAGTACGAGGCGGCCGCCGGATTCGCGGCGGGCGTCGCGCCCACGAGCAGCGTCGGCGCGCAGGCGCTGCTCACGCGCGCGTGGTCGCTCTACCGTGCCGGTCAGGCCGACTCCGCGCGCACGGCCTTTGCCGCCTTCGCGAACACCTATCCGAATCTGCCGGAGCGCGACCAGGCACGGATCATGTTGGGCCAGGTGATGCTCGACGCCGGCCACACCGAGGACGCGGAGCACTACTTCGACGCGATGGCCGACTCGGTAGGCACCGAGCTCACGACCATGCACGGACGCTCGTCGGCTGCGTTAGGCGCGGCCGCGAAAGCGTTGGTCGAGGCGCGCGCCGCGGGCCTCATGTTCCTCGACGACCCGCGCAGCGGCAAGACGCTCGCGCTGGCCGACGACGCCGACGCCGACGCGGCGACCATCCTGGCGACCTTCCTGAGCGCCGACGTGCCGCCGGCGCGCACCGCACCCGAGGTGGTATCCGTCGCGCAGGTGGATGCGCGGCTCGATTCGCTGGCTCCTGCGTTAGGCGCGGACTTCCCGCGGCGGCTGGTGTACGCGCCGGCGTCGTCGCCCGCCGCACTCGCGTCCTACGCCGACCGCGCCCAGGCGCTCTCGAGCGCCGACGCCGCGGTCACGCTGGCGCGGTTCCGGCTGCAGGAACAGCTCGACGTGCAGGTGATGCGCATCGCGGCGCTCGAGGACCTCCAGCACCTCACGGCGACCACGCGCGCCAACCTGGCCACCGAAGAGCAGCAGCTGGTGTCGCTGCAGGATTCGCTCACGCGCGTCGGCACGTCGCTCGATCGGTCGCGAAGCCGCGTCCAGGAGATGCTCGCCACGCAGGTCGCGGCCACGCAGACGGCGGCGGCCGAAAACGTGCGCATGGTGGACAGCCTCCGCGCCGCGTTAGGCGCGAGCGCCACGCCGGCCGACCAGCACGTGCTCGACGTCGAGGCGAACACGGCGTCGATCTACCAGACGATGGCGGACAGCGTGTCGCGGCACATCGACGCGATCGTTGCGCGGCAGCCGGTGTTCGCGATGCGCGACTCGATCATGGCGCGACTGGCCCGCGCCCGCGCGCTGCACGACACGACGGTGCGCGTGCTCGCGACCGACGACTCGGTCGTCGCGCGCGAGCTCGCGTCGCTGCGGGGGGTCGAGAGCGATCAGGTACACGGGATGCGCGCGGCACTGGCCACGGCCGAAGCGGCGCGCACGGCGGCGGAAACGCAGATGATCGCGCTGGTCGATGGCGAGCTGCGCGCGCGCGCCGCGTCGCAGCTCGCCTCGCTGCAGCACGACAAGGAAGCAGCCGACTACGGATCGGCGAGCGCGTCGTTCTTCCGCGCGATGGAGCTGAGCGGCGCCGCCGGAACACCGGCGGCACCGTCCGCTCCATCGAGCTCCGCGACCCATTCGCCACGGTAGCCGCGATGCGCGTCTCCGCTGTCCTCGCCCTCGCGCTGCCGGCCGCCCTCG
>DATEKK010000147.1:0-5864 GCA_035277485.1 Gemmatimonadaceae bacterium | reverse complement strand
TCCGCCGCGCGAACGCGCGCGCCTAACGCGCGGGCCAAGCGCGCGATCCCGCCGAGGTCGCGCGCCGGCGCACCCGAGCGGCGCGCAGAGGCGACGCCATCGGCCACCGTCTCGACCGCGAGCTCGACATCGAAAATGTCGAGTGCCCACTGGTCCGCCGCCGCGCTCCGGTGCCGCCGGACCTCGGCTTCATCCTCGAGGGCCAGCGCCGCGTCGTTGAGATGCGCGAGCGACACGCGCAGCCGGTGCGAGCGCCATCGCCCGTCGCGCGTCGCGTCGGCCATTCGCGCGAGCGACTCGAGGATCGTCGCCGCGCGCGCACGAAACGCCCCCAGCATTCCGTCCAGCAGCCGCTCGGGACGGTCGCGCACGATCACGAAGCGCACGATGTACGCGATCGCGACGCCGATCACGATCGAGAGCGACGACAACACGAAGTCGCTCTCGCCTGCGTGGGCGAAGAGCGAGAAAAAGAAGCTCATGAACGCGAGCGAGCCGAGCAGGCTGCCGCGCGGACCGTAGCGGCGCGCAAAGGTGGCGCAGAACACCACGAAGCAAAACAACAGCTCGTCGAGCCGCAGTCGCGACGCCGCGAGCGAGCCCGCGCCAATGACGAGCAGGGTCACCGGGATCGCGAGGAGCATTGTGATTCGCTGGCCACGCAGCGTGTCGTCGTACACGCGTGCCGCGGCCATGATACCGACGACGATGCCGGCGAGAACGAGCGTGCCCGATTCGTGGCGGCTGTGCGCGAGCGGCACGAGCGCGGCCGATGCGGCGATGACGGTGAGCGCGGCGCGCGCCCCGGCGCGCCATCTCGTTAGGCCGGGATCGGACGCGACGAGGACATCGAGCGCGTGCCGGAGCCGTGCCGGACGCGCGTCGTCGCGCGCGTGAGCCGGCGGCACACCAGTGCGCGATTGGGCCGAGTTCCCTCCCGAACGCATCAGTTGCTGGAGGTGCATAGACTGCGCCATCCATAGTAGCGTTGACGAACGCTCGCGGCGCGCGCATTCTCCGCGCATCGCGGCTCCCTGCACCGGACTCGGCGACGCTCGACCGCCGGCGCGCCGGCGACATCCATTCACTTCTTCCGTTAGGCAAATGTCCGACTCGATTCCCGGCGCGCGCGCGGCCGTCGAACGCTTGCGCACGCACCCCGCCCTTCCCCTCGTCCCGACGCCCACGCCCGTGCACGAGATGGCGCGCCTGCGCGCGGCCCTCGGCGGCGGACCTCGCCTCGTCGTCAAGCGCGACGACGTCATCCCGTTCGGATTCGGCGGCAACAAGGTGCGGAAGCTCGCGTTCGTCGTCGCGCAGGCCGTTGCCGAGGGCGCGGATGCGCTGGTCACGACCGGAGGCGTCCAGTCGAACCATGCGCGCGTCACCGCGGCGGTGGCCGCCACGCTCGGCATGCGCTGCGTGCTGGTCGCGAACGGGACGCGGCAAGAGCGGCCGACGGCCAATGCTCTGCTCGATGCGTTGTTGGGCGCCGATGTGCGCTACGTGTCGTCGCGCGAGGAACGCAACGCGGCCGTCGACGACGCCGTGGCCGAGCTCACGCGCCAGGGTCGCACGCCGTTTCGCATTCCGCTCGGCGCCTCGACTCCGTTAGGCGCGCTGGGGTTCGCGCGCGCCGTGGGCGAGATGCTGGATCAGGGGCCGGCGCCCGACGTGATCTACCACTCGAGCTCGTCCGCCGGCACGCAGGCGGGACTGCTGGCCGGCTGCGCGCTTCACGGCCTCCCGACGCGCGTCGTCGGCGTGAGTCCGGACGATCCGGTGGCGTCGATCGCCGGCCGGGTGCGCGAGGTGATGCAGGGGATGGGTCCGTTGTTAGGCGTAGACGGTGCGGCGCTCGCGGCCGCGCGCCCCATCGAGATCGACGACGGCTTCATCGGCGACGGCTACGGTGTGCCGAGCGAGGCGTCGCGGGACGCGCAACGCCTGGCCGCGCGGAGCGAGGCGATCTTCGTGGACAACACCTACACGGCCAAGGCGCTGGCATGTCTCATCGCCCACGTGCGGGCGCGGCGAATTCCCGAGGATGCGACCGTGATGTTCTGGCACACCGGCGGCCAGGTAGGGATTTTCGCCTAACGGCGAGCACCCGCCCGGCCGGTCGGTGTCGGGCGCCACGTCAGCGCCGGTGACGCGCCCGCGTGCGCGCGGCCTTCCGGGCCGCTGCCGAGCGTTCGGCCGGCCCCTTGGTGCGCACCGCCTTCCGCGCCGACGCCGAACGCTCCGATGCGGTGCGGCGACGTGCGCTCGAGCGCGCCTGCTTGGAGAGCGAGCGGCGCGATGCAGCCGTGTGTCCTTCGCGACGCAGCGCGCCCGTTACCGCGCGTGAGCGCCGGCGCGACGTTTTCCGTCCGCGCTTGCGACCCTTCGCCAGATCACGCTTCGCCTTCCTCCGCGTCCGCTTCGACGTGCGCTTGCCTGGCGGAAGCTTCACACCGGCGCGACGCGCCTTCGACAGTCCGATGGCGATGGCTTGCTTGGTCGAGCGGGCGCCGTGCTTCCCTTCGCGCACGTGCTCCATCTCCTCGCGCACGAACTCGCCCGCTTGCGTCGACGGCGACTTCCCTTCTCGCGCATCTTCGTGTGCGCGTTCGACCGTGTCGTGTTCCGGCATCCTGACCTCCATCCGACTGGGTCAGCGTTCCGCTCGCCGTATGTCGGCGAGCACGTAAGACTAAGACGAGCGGCGTCGCATAACACGGACCACACCGTTCAGCGAGCGGGACGCGCGGCGTCGGATGTCAGTCAGTCGATCAACGCGGCTTCTTCTCCTTGCCCGAACTCTTGGGCGGTTTCGCCGCGGGACGCGCCGGCTTCTCTGCCGGCGGCAGCTTGCTGCTGCCCGCGGCCGCGGCCTGCTGATACCGCGCCGACAAATCGCGGTGCTCCGAGTCCTGCCGTACTGTGAGCTCCGGCATCGTCACGCCCTTGGGCGGCTTCGCATACTCCTGCTCGTGCCGCTGCTCCATCTGCTGCTGCGCCTTGGCATACGCCTGATCGAGCTTGGCGCGCGACGCAGTCGCGCTCTTTCCGTTAGGCATAGGCGGTGCACCGGGCGGCAGGCGCACCGGCGGCGCGGCGGGCTCGGCCGCGACCTTCGTGGGCGGTTCGTTAGGCCCGGGCTTGGCCGTCGTCGGCGGACGCACGGTCAGTCGTGCCGGTGTCGGTTCCATGGTTTTGTGCTCGGGCGGCAGTCCGGTGCGCGCCGGCCGGAGCCCTGCACCGCCCGGCAACACCGTGGTCGCGGGCCGCGCGTGCACCTCGGTCGTCGCCGCAACCGGCGTTCGCGCGCGCAGCGAGGCCAGCTCGGTATGCGTGAGCGGACGACCTGCCGTTTTCGCCAACTGTTGCTGTTGGGCGGCGAAGGAGATCGGCGCCGGCGGCGGCGCATGCACCGCGAGCACCGGACGGCGCGCCAACGCGGCCGGCGGCAATGTCGCGCGGCGGCTCGCGGCCTGTTCGCCGATCAGGCTCACACGCGCCGGCACGACCGGCGCGCGCTCAATGACGCTCACGCGCGCGACGTCGCCGGGCGCGACCCGCACCACCGAGCGACCCACCGGCGCCCCGTTCTCGAACGTCTTCCGCGAGACCACCGTCACCGCATTCGCGACGGTGCGGTTGCGGTACCTCACGTTGGTCACGTTGACGTTCGTGATGTTGATGTTGGTGATGTTCACGTTCGTCACGTTCACGCGGCGCAGATACACGGGGCTCACCGTGTACGGCGGGCGATACACTTCTTGCGGCGCGAGCGGGAACCAACCGACCCCGCCGCCTGGTCCGAACGATGCTCCGACGGACCAGCCGCTGCCGCCCACGAACGCGACTAACGCCGGCGCAAAGACCGGCGGCGCGACCACGCGGCCCGGACACCATCCCCATCGATTGTTGATGTACGCCCACCGGCCATAGTGGAACGGCGCCCAGCCCCACGGCGCATCATCCACCCACGTCCATCCCCAGCGCCCGACCCACACCCAGTGCCCGTAGCGATACGGCGCCCAACCGACGATGACCGTGCGCGGATACCAGACGGGCCCATAGCTCGCGTCCTGCGCCCACGTGCCATCGCCCTCGAGATCCGCGGTACCCGGCATATATGGCGACACGTAGCGCGACGCCTGGGCGACCGCTGCATCGATGCGCGCATCGCGCGATCGCGACCACTCCGTGAAGGCATCCGGCGATCCGACGTCCGCGAGGTTGTAGGTGGCCGTGCTGTCGCCCTGTACGGTCGCGACCTGACCGGCGTTCACCGAGAATGATGACCCGCCCGCGGACACCGTCGCCGTGCCCGAGAACACCGTGATCGACGTGGTTGCGCCGTCGGGTGTGACGTCGACGCGATATTCGCCGAGGGTCGCCATCTGCACCGCTGCGTTAGGCGCGTCGATCTCGTCGGTCTCGCCGGTCGCGAGCGAGCGCAACCGCAGCATCGCCGAGCCCTGCGGGACGCTGAACTGGAGCGCCGCATCGTCGAGCCGCTCCACGTCGAGCTCGGTCTGCTGATCCATGCGCACCTCGGCGGAGCCGATCTCGACCTCCACACGTCCTCCGTTGTCGGCCCAGAGCGCGTCTCCGGTGGTGACCGGACTGTTGGGCACGGCAACGGCCCACGCCGTATCGCCGGACGCACGGAACGACACCGTGCCGCCGAGGTAGGCGAGCCGCCCAACGCGGCCCGGCGGATCGCCGGTCGCCTGTGGCCTGGCCGGCGGTTGGGCGACCTGCGCCTGTGCGGGCACGCCGCAGAGGATGGTCAAGGCAACGGCGCACGCGATCGAGAGCGTGCGCTGCAACGTGTGCGTCGACATGGGTTCGAGCCTCGGCTCGTGAAGGGAGTCGTGCGCGTGACCGTACAACGTTCGACGCCCGGAAACATGGTTGGGCAACCACATCTCCGCGAGTCACTTGCGACGCGACATCTCTTTCTTTGCCTGCTCGCGTTGGGCAACGGCGAGGTCGGGCATGAAGACGACGAGTCCGTTACTCTCGGTGTTCTTGGAGTACCCCGCGACCAGCTGCGTGTTGTACTGGTCGATGCTGAATTGGAAGGCGTTGCCGGGATCGAGATCGATGATCTCCATGTCGGCGTCCACCATGAAGAGCTTGCCGAAGTGGAGTGTGCCGCCGCGGAAGTACATGTAATTGCGCGCGGGCTCTGGTGGATGCAGCGGAGGCGGCGCCGCATCGCTCGTGTCGCCGAACACCTGCACGACTTCGTTCGAGTCCACGCGCACGGCGGTCACGCGGCCTTCGATCGACGGCGGCGGCAGGAGCTGCTCCGGATCGAGCAGCAGGTCGTTGCCTTGCACGCTCACGCCGTGCGCGTGCCGGACATCGAGCAGCGACTGCAGCGTGATGCCTAACGCTTTCATCAGGCCGCGCCCGTTCACCGAGAAGATCTTGATCTGCACCGGGTGGACGCGGATCCAGCCGTCCGGCGTCATCGACATGACGGCCGTGATGCGGAACGGGATGTTCACGATTTTGTGGAGCGTGCCTTCCTGTACGAGCTTGCCGCTGTCGGTTGAGAACTTGAGGTTGCGGAGCGGCGCGCCGCCGTACGCGAACACGTAGCCGTTCATCAGGCTGTCGAGACTCTGCATGGTGAGTCCGACTTCGGCCGACGCGATATGAATGACGAACGACGTCTTGTCGTCGAAGGCGATGGGCGATTCCTGCTGTTTGCTGCGCAGCTGGCCCCGGAGCCGCGAGATGTCGAGGATGATGCCGCGGCCGATGTCGAAGTCGACGTTGCGGAACTGCGCCTGTGTGCCCGCGGCGGACGCGCGCGCGGCGACGGCGGGCGGCGTTTCGTTAGGCACCGTATCGGGGCG
>DATEKK010000146.1:0-46904 GCA_035277485.1 Gemmatimonadaceae bacterium | reverse complement strand
CGACAGGAACGCTTCGCCTAACGCTGACGGGCCCGCGCGCGTGTCGCTCGGCTGCGTCGTGCGCGGTGCCTCGGGCGCGCGGCGCGCGCTGCCCCTCGGCGCGTGGCTCGACGGGGCCGCCGCGGTGGAGAGCGGCGAGGTGGTCGAACGTCATGAGATGACAGAGCGGTTTCCAGCGTCCCCGGCGGCGGCCGCGCACACCGCGTGCACGCGGTTCGAGGGGACGCCGTACGAATGGGGTGGAGTCACGCCGTGGGGCGCGGACTGCTCCGGTCTCGTGCAAACGGTGTTCGGTCTGCACGGCATTGCACTCCCGCGCGACGCGCGTGCGCAGGCGGAATGCGGGGATTCGATCGCGGCGGGCAACGCGATGAGCGAGTTGGCCGCCGGCGATCTCGCGTTCTTTTCCGACCGTGACGACGGGCGCATCACGCACGTCGCCATTGCGTTGGGCGCGTCGCGTCTGGTGCACTTGGGGTTGGGCCGCGGCGGTTACGCGATCGAGAACCTGGCGGCGCCGGACGCGTACGCGCGCGCGCTGCTGTCGCGTTTCCGTTGGGCGCGTCGGGTGCGCTGAGCGCAGGACGCGAGCGCCGTCAGCTCACCATCTTGCCGGCTGGCACGACGGCGGCGCGCACGTGGAGGCGCACCTCCCCGTGCACCGAGCCATCGATGGCGACGCGCATCGCGTAGGTCCCGGCGCTATCGAGCGGCAGGTCGACGGCCGCGATGAGCGGAAAGTCGATTTCGGCGACCTCGGGCGGCGGCGTCGCGACGTTGAGCTCTCCGTTGGACGACCACAGCTCGGCGCCGCCCGGATTGACCCACTGCAGCGCGATGACGTGCGCGCCGGCGTCGACGGCCGTGCCCTTGAGCCGGACCACGAGATGTGCGCGCGGATGGACCGTCGGGAGTCCGGCCACCTGCACGGCGTCGAACACGCCGAGGATGTTGAGCTTTCCCTCGACGGAGAGGTTGGCGGCGTCGGCGAACAGCGCGAAGGAGAGGTGCATGGCCGGGAACTTAGGCGCCGTCGTGAGAGGGAGGAAGGCGCTGTCGCGCGCCGGATGCGGCGCCTAGGTTTCCGGCATGACCACAGCGCTCGACACGGCGATGGCGCCCGATCGCGCGGATCTTGCCGCGCGATCGGGCGTTTCGCTCACCGACCTCTGGCTGTTGCTGACGACCACGATTTGGGGTGCGAACTACGCGGTCGTGAAGTACGGTACGGACCACATGAATGCGCTGGCGTTCAACGGCGCGCGGATCCTCATGGCGACGCTCGCGTTCGGCGTGCTGTCGGTGGTGCAGCGGCGGCGGGCGGGCGCGCGACCGATCGCGCGGCGCGATGTGCTCGCGCTGCTTTCGTTAGGCGTGTTGGGCAACTGCGTCTATCAGACGCTGTTCGCCGAGGGCGTGGCGCACACGCGGGCGGGGAATGCGGCGCTGCTGCTCGCGGGTTCGCCGGCGCTGATCGCGATTCTAGGGCGCTGGTTAGGCATCGAGCGCATCGGTGTTCGCGGGTATGCGGGCGTCGCCCTCTCGATGGCCGGCATCGCGCTCGTGGTGCTGAGCGGCGCAGTGCACGAGGCCGCCGGCGCGTCGGTCACCGGCGACTCGATCGTCGTCGGCGCGGCCGTGTGCTGGGCGGTGTACACGGTCCTGCTGCAACCCCTCACGCAGCGCGTGTCGCTCATCGACATCTCGGCGCTCACGCTGGTGGGTGGGATGATCCCGTTGCTCTTCGTGTCGGCGCCGGCGTTCGCGGCAACATCGTGGGGCAGCGTGAGTGCGAAGACTTGGGGCGCGATGGCATTCGCCGGCATCGGCTCGCTCGTGATCGGATATCTCGGATGGTATCGCGGCGTGCGCGTGTTAGGCCCGACGCGGACCGCGATCTACTCGAACCTGCAGCCGCTGATCGCGCTCGCTGTCGCCTGGATGATGCTGCCGGCGGAGACGCCCACGGCGTGGCAGGGCGCCGGCGCGGTGACGATCATTGCCGGCGTGGTGCTGACGCGCGCATGAAGCTCGTCCTCTTCGACATCGACGGGACCATCCTGTGGAGCGATGGCGCGGGGCGTCGCGCGATGACGGCGGCGCTGACGCGCGTGTTCGGCGGCGCCGGTCCAACGGAATACCGCTACGACGGGAAAACCGATCCGCAGATCGTGCGCGACCTGATGCGCGCGGCGGGCCACAGCGACGAGACGATCGACGCGCGCATGCCGACGGTCGCGTCGAGCTACCTGGCGCTGCTCGAGCAGGAGCTGGCGACAGGGCGCCGGGGCATGCGACTGTTCGATGGAGTGGCCGAGCTCATCACGGCGCTCGAGGCCCGGCCGGATGCGGTGGTCGGATTGCTGACCGGGAATTTCTGCGACGGCGCGATGCTCAAGTTGTCGGCGGCGGGACTCGACGTGGCGCGATTCCGGGTCGGCGCGTACGGATCGGACCACGCGCACCGGCCGGCGCTGCCCAAGGTGGCGCTCGAGCGCGCGCGCGAATCGTTAGGCCTTAAGCTCGCCGGCCCTGACTTGGTGGTGATCGGCGACACGCCGGCCGACATCGAGTGCGCGCGGAGTGTGGGTGCGCGCGCGGTGGCGGTGGCGACGGGCCGGTTCAGCGTGGACGAGCTCAAGGCGCACGCGCCGGCGGCGGTCTTCCCGACCCTCGCGGATACGCAGGCCGTGCTGGAGGCAATCTTCGATGCGTGAGGTGGAGCTCAAGGCAGTGCTCGACGATTGGGCCGCCCGCGCCGCTTGCCTTACGGAAGCCGGAGCCGTGCTCACGTTCGCCGGCCGCCTCGAGGACCGGCGCTACGACACGCCGCGCCGCGATCTGGCGCTCCGCGACGAGGTGCTCAGGCTGCGCGTCTATCGCGACGCGGCGGGCGCCCGCGCGGAGCTCGGCTGGAAGGGTCCGACCGGCTACGAAGGCGGGTACAAGGTGCGGGACGAGCTGCAGTGCACCGCCGATGCGCCCGACGTGCTCGCCGCGATGCTCGCCCGGCTCGGCTACGAGGTGACGCGCGCGATCGACCGCGAGATCGCGCAGTACGAGCTGGACGGGACGACGGTGCGGTTCGAGCGCTATCCGCGCATGGACGACCTGGTGGAGGTCGAGGGCGCGCCGGGCGGCATCGAGCGCGCGATCGTTGCGTTAGGCATAGAGCGAGCGGCGTTCAGCACCGAGCGGCTCCCGCAGTTCGTGATGCGGTGGCAGCGCCGGACGGGCCAGGAGCCCGCCTTGTGCGATGACGAGCTGGCCGGCCGCGTGCGCTACGCGCTCGAGGACGCGTGAGATGGCGGACACGGGTGGGGTGATGGTCACGCTGAGCGGCCTGCTGCGCGGACACGATCTCGCAGGCGACGCGCAGGTGATGCTCGACGATGACTCGCTCAAGCTCGAGCGGTCCGGCGGGTCGGTGCGCGTGCCGTACGACCGGCTCGACGGCGCGCGCTACGCCGTGGGCACGCTCGAGCTGTTCGTGACGCGCGGCGATGTGGTTACGTTAGGCGGGTCGCCCGCCCTGGCCGCGCTGGCGGCTGATCTCGACCGGCGCGCGATGGCCATCCCCGAGGTGACGCGGTCGCTGCGCGGGTTGGGTTCGACGCGCGCCTCGCCGGGCGCGGATCACGACCGATATTTCGGCCCGTTGCTCACGGCCCGACGCGAGGCCGAGGCGGCGACGGGTCCGGACCGCGCGCGCGCTGCGTTCGATGCGCCATCGCTGCGCGCGGCGATGATGCAGCGGCTGCACGAGATGGCGGCGGAACGCCATCCGGCCGATCCGCCCGAGCGCCGGGCGCTGGACGCCGAGCTCACCGAGGTGGCGGAGCCGCTGGTCGCTGCGTTAGGCATGCTCGAGCGCGCGCAGGATGCCCTGGCGTCGAGCGACGACGCCGTGCGCTACGCGCGCTGGCGCGCATGGGCCGCCGCCCTGCGCAAGACGTTCGAAGCGGCCGACGACGTGTGGTTGTCGCTGGTCCGTGTGCTCGCGGCGGACGTGCCGACGCGCGGATCGCGCGGTGCGTCCTGGTTTCGCCGCGCGCCCAGGGAGGACGCGTGATTGTCGGCGTGGGACTCGACCTCGTGGACGTGGCGCGGGTCAAACGATTGATCGCGTCCAAGCAGACGCGCGCGCTCGAGCGGCTCTTCACCGAAGGTGAAGTGACGTACGCGATGGGAAGGCAGGAGCCCTACCTGCATCTGGCGGCGCGCATCGCGGCCAAGGAGGCAGCGTACAAAGCGCTGTCGGGTTCTCCGGGCGCACGCGGTATCGGGTGGCGGGAGATGGAAGTGGTCTCGATGGACGGTAGTGCGCCATCGCTCTTGCTGCACGGCGCGGCAGAGATCCGGTGCGCCGAATTGGATGTGCGTCGCGTGTGGTTGACGCTGTCGCATAGCCAGATGACTGCGGGTGCTGTGGTGGTACTCGAAGGAAGGGGGAAGGGAGAAGAGGAACGAGAGGGCGGCACCAGTCGCGGATAACTCGATGGGAAGGCGATCTGCGAGCAGTGGTGTCGCGTGTGTAAAGCCGATAGATTCTCTCGTAAATGCGATTCTTTTCTTGTTCAGGCTGGTTCGCCGCGGTCGCCGTGGTCTCGTTGGCGACGAGCGCGGTCGCGCAGGAGAGTCCTGCGAAGCGACTCGGCAACATCGTGGCGGTGGCGGTCGACGAGTACGCGAAAGGGGTCGACGCGCGCGGACGGCTGGTAGCGCCCGACGAGTACGCCGAGACCGTCGACTTTCTGACGGACGCGCGCGCGACGGCCGCGCACCTGACGGGGGCCGATGCGCCGGCGATCCGCGCGCAACTGGACTCGCTCACGGCCGCCGTCCACGACACCGTGCCGCCGGCGCGGCTCAACGTGCTGCACGGCCGGCTCGTGGCTGCGTTAGGCGAAGCCGCGTGGCTCGATGCGCCGTCCGGCCCCATCGATCTGGCCGATGGGCGCGCGGTGTACGCGGCGCGCTGCGCGTCGTGCCACGGCGATCGCGGGTTAGGCGGCGGTCCGGCGGCGGCCGGCATCAGGCCGCCGCCGCCGGCGATCGGGGATTCGTCGGTGATGCGCGGCGTGTCGCCGGCGTTGCTCTACCGCGTGGTCTCGGCGGGCGTGTCCGGTACCGCGATGCCGGCGTGGGCAGAGACGCTGACGTCGGAGCAGCGATGGAACGTGGTCGGCTACGTGTTGTCGCTGCAGGGTGTGCGAACCGTGTGCGCGACGTGCGCCGCGTCCGCGACGCCATCGCATGCGGTGTTGGCCGCATTGGATTCGGCGATTGTGGCGGCACGTACGGGGCGCGCAGCGGATGCGCGCGAGCGGGCGGTGGACGCGTATCTCGCGTTCGAGCCCATGGAGACGGCGGCGCGCGCGAAGAATCCGAGTGTGGTGTCCGCCATGGAACGCCGATTCGCCGATTTCCGCGCGCTGGTTGCCGCCGGCGACGTGCCTAACGCGACGCGGACGCGCGATGCGATCGCGGCCACGCTCCCGGAGGTGTCGGGCGTGGCAGGGCGGGCCTCCGGCGGATGGGAGGCGTTCCTCCAGTCGTTCGTGATCATCGTGCGTGAGGGATTCGAGGCGATCCTCGTGATCGGGGCGATCGTCGCGTTTCTCATCAAGACCGGGCACCGCGATCGGCTCCGCGCGGTGTGGTATGGCGCGGGCGCGGGTGTGGTGGCGAGTGCCGTGACCGCGGTGATCCTCGAGACGCTGCTCGCGGCGGTGCCCGCGAGCCAGGATCTCATCGAAGGCGCGAGCATGCTGGTGGCGATGGTGGTGCTCTTCTGGGTGAGCTACTGGCTCATTTCGAAAGTCGAAGCCGAGCACTGGCAGCACTTCATTCGCGAGAAGGTGACGGCGGCGCTCGCGTCGGGCGGGGCGACGGCGCTCGCGTTCGTGGCATTCCTGGCGGTGTATCGCGAGGGCGCGGAAACGGCGCTCTTTTACCAGGCGTTGTTGGGCGACGCGGGCCGCGGCCCGGGGGCCATCGCGTTAGGCATTGGCGCCGGCGCGCTGGTGTTGGCGGCGGTGTTCACCGCCTTTTACCGGTACGGCGTGAAGATTCCCCTGCGGCCCTTCTTCTCGATCACCAGCGGGCTGCTCTACGCGATGGCGTTCGTCTTCGCGGGCCGCGGCGTGGCCGAGCTGCAGGAAGTGAATGTGCTGCCGCTGTCGGCCGTGCGGGGCATCCCGCGCATCGAAGCGTTAGGCATCTACCCCACCGCCGAGAGTCTCGGGTTGCAGGCCGTGCTGGTCGTGCTCCTGGTGGCGGCGCTGGTCGCGACGTTCAGGCCGCGCCGCGTGCGGGCGCGCGCATCCGCGTCAACATCTTCTCGAGACGGTGCACGTACTCGTCGTACTGCACGTAAAAGACGTGACGCGGCGAGGCGAGATACTTGATGCCGCCGCTCAGATCCGGGCGCGCACCGGTGCGTTGCCGCTCGAACCACGCCGCGCGATCCGAGCCGTTCCGTTGGGCGACGATCACCGACGCCACGAGCGCGGCCTGCTTGCTCACCACGGGGAAGAGCGAGCCGTCGGTCTCGAACAGACCGATCACATAGAGCCCGGGCCGATCGGGAAACACGTTGAGGTACAGTTGGGCGGCGCCGCGGTCGGGCGAGAACACATCGGGCTCGAGGCACGCGATGCCGGATCGAAATCCCGTCGCGAAGATGATCACGTCGACGTCGGCCGACGTACCGTCCACGAACGTGACGCGATGCCCGTTCAGCTCGCGCACATCGGGCACGGCGCGCACGTCGCCATGGGCCAGGTAGTGGAGCAACTGCGAGTTCACGATCGGGTGGCTCTCCAGCACCTTGTGATCGGGTTTGGGGAGCTTGTAGCGGCGCAGGTCGCCCACGAGGACGCGCAAGAGCAGCGTTAGGAGCGGCTGGGCCAACCACGCCGGCAGGTGCGGCCCGCTCCGAAAGAATGCATCCGTCGGGACGCCGAACAGATGCTTAGGCAGAAAATGGTAGCCACGCCGGAAGCTGATCAGTGTTTCGCTCGCGACTGTCGCGGCGTCGCACGCGATGTCGCAGCCGGAATTGCCGCCGCCCACTACGAGCACGCGCTTGCCGGCGAGGGACGAGGCGGACTTGTAGCGGCTCGAGTGGTACATCTCGCCGTCGAAATGTCCCGGATACGATGCGTCGACCGGATTCCAGTTGTTGCCCACCGCGCAGACGACGCCGCGGTATTTGCGATGTTCGCCCGACGCGAGCTCGACATCCCATCCGCCATCGACCGGCGTGGCGCGTTTGACCGCGGTGTCGAACGTAATGTGTGAGCGGATGCCGTCCAAGTCCGCGTACGCGCGCAGGTACTCGAGGATGCGTGTGCGCGAAGGATAGTCGGGATAGTCGGCGGGCATCGGAAAATCGTCGAAGGCCGACTGGGTGCGCGAGGAGATGAAGTGCGCGCTGTCGTACATCGGCGTCCCCGGGTTCTGCATGTCCCAGATGCCGCCGACATCATGATGGCGCTCGAAGACATCGAAGGCGATGCCGGCGCGTTGGAACTCGTGCGCGGTGGCGAGGCCGGATGGGCCGGCGCCGATGATACAGTACCGATCTTCCGTGTTGGGCACGATCCGTGGTCCGGTCGTTTTGGACGGTGAGAATTTAGCGGTGCGGCGCGCGCGCGCGAGCGCTGGAACTGTGCGACGGCCGAGTGCGGCGGGCCACGGAAATGCATACTGCTGCGCTACCCATGGGCATGGCTCGTGCTCTTTGTGCCTATGTCGCTGCTTTCGGGTGTGGTGGTGGGCGTGTTGCGAAGAGTTCGTCGGGTGATTTTGATCGTGCTGGATGGGCTGCGACCGGATGCCATTCAGACGTTGGGTCTGTCGCAGGTGGCGCGGCTCGCTGGGCGCGGTGCGTCGACGTTGAGGGGAACCACGGTTGCTCCGAGCGTCACGGCTGCGTGCATGGCCTCACTCCTAACGGGCGTACGACCCGCCATGCACGGCGTGCAGAGCACGCGATTCCACATCCCGCGGAGTCGAGGCCGCATGCGTCCGCTGCCGCGCGTGCTGGCGGAGGCCGGGTATCCATCGTCGGGGTTCATGTGCCGTGTGCCGTGGCTCATGCGGGGTGTCGCGCGCCGGATCGCCGGTCGCCTGGGTGTGGGTACGACCGGCTTTCACGGCACCCACGCCGACGACGTGCTCGCGGGTGCCGCGCGCGCCTTGCACACGCAACGGCGCGGACTCATTCTGCTGCACTGGCCGGATTGCGACGACGCCGGGCATGATCACGGGTGGATGTCCGAACCCTACGAGCGAGCTGCGCGAGGTCTCGACGATGCGTTGGGCCGACTGCTCACGGACGTCGATCTGCGCTCGACCAGCGACACGATGGTCATTGCGATGGCGGATCACGGCGGCGGCGGGGCCGTGCCGACGGACCACGACAGCGCGCATCCGTTAGACCGGACGATTCCGATCGTGCTCGCGGGTGGCGGCATCGACGCGGGATCGCTCCGCGATGATGCGCATCTGCTGGATGTGCCGCCGACGGTCTTGCGTGCGCTTCAGGTGCCGGTGCCGGCCACCTACGAGGGGCGGCCGCTCATGGCCGACGTGGACGCACCCGCGCTGGCGGGATGAGGCACTCCGTTAGGCAAGGTGTCAGGCGCGGATCCGGTAGCCGGCCTTGCGGACGGTGAGAATGTGGTCGGGCGCCGCCGCGTTCCGCTCGAGCTTGCGGCGGAGCTCGGCGATGTGCGTGTCGACGGTGCGGCTCACGACCTCCGACGCGTAGCCCCACACCTCCTGGAGCAGCTCGTCGCGCGAGGCCAGTTTCCCGCGGCGGCGCAACAGCGCGATGAGCAGCTCGTACTCCTTCGGCCGGAGCGACACCGGCTCGCCGCCGCGGGACACGGTGCGCGTGGCGGTATCGATCTCGATCTCGCCTACCTGCTCGCGCGGCGCCAGCGCGCTTCGGGCCGCGCGGGCGCCGTTGGCGGCGCGGCGGAGCAACGCATCCACGCGCGCGAGCAGCTCGAGCAACCCGAACGGCTTGGTGACGTAATCGTCAGCGCCTAACCGAAAGCCCAACACTTTGTCGGTTTCTTCTCCGCGCGCGCTGAGGATCAGGACCGGCGTCTCGGAGCCGTCGGCGCGCAGCGCGCGCAGCACGCGGTACCCATCGAGGCCGGGCAGCATGAGGTCGAGGATGATCACGTCGGGCGATCCGGTGCGCGCGCGATCGAGACCCGCGTTGCCGTCGCCGGCCAGCTCCACCTGATAGCCTTCGATCTCGAGGTTGTTGCGCAGCCCCATGGCGAGATTGCGGTTGTCCTCGATGACGAGGATCCGCGTCACGGGCGCACCGCGGTGACGGCGTCGTGCGCCGGCGCATCGTGGCCGGCATCCTCGATCAGCGGAAACGCGACGCCGAAGCACGCGCCGCCTTGAGGCGCGGTCTCGATCCACACCTCGCCGTGCTGCATGGCGGCGAGCTCCCGCACCACGTAGAGGCCGATGCCGCTGCCCGCGGCGGCCGAGTGGACGTCGCGCTCGAGGCGCTGGAAGGGCTGCCACACGCGGTGCCGCTCGCCTAACGGAACGCCGGGGCCCTGGTCGCACACCATGACGCGCGCGCGTCCATTGCGGCGGTCCACCGTCACCGTCACGGTCTGTCCGGCGGGCCCGTACTTGATGGCGTTGTCGAGCAGGTTGAGCAGCAGTTGGCGGACGGCGCTCCGATCGACGTGCGCCAGCACCTGCTCGTCGAGGTCCGTGCACAGGGTGGCGTCGCCCGCCGCCGCGAGGGGACGCCACGCGTCCACGGTTTCGCGCACGCACGGGGCGAGTGCGGTAGTCACCGGGTTGAGGCGCGTCATGCGCCGCTCGCTGCGCGAGAACAGGAGCACGTTCTCGACCAGTTGCATCAAGCGCCGCGCCTCCTGCACGATCACGTCGGTCGCGCCGATGCGCTCGGCCGCACTGCGCACCCGGCCTAACCGGAGCGTCTCGGCGAAGAGGAGGATCTGCGCGAGCGGCGTGCGCAGCTCGTGCGACACGCTCGAGATGAAATCGGAGCGCAGCCGCGCGAGCTCCTGCTCGCGCCGGAGCTGCAGCACCGCGAGCACCATCATCCCGGCCGTGAGGGCCAGGAGGCCGAGGAGCAGCGACACCTTGGATTGCGGGATCGCGCCTAACGCAAGCCGCTCGACGGCCAAGGGCCGCAGCGTGGCGCGGGCGGTGAGGCCGCCGAACGTCTCCTGCGAGGCGTCCGCCGTGAACGGCGTGAGGCTCCGCCGTCCCGATTGCCAGATCGTGTCGCCCGCCGGGCCGAACACCGTGACCGAGACCAACGAATCGTTGGGCTCGCGCATCGCGAGCGTCCGCGGCAAGAGGGGATGCCGGCCCATCACGCCGGCGAACACGGGCGCGCCGAGTGCGTCGGCGCACGTCGCGAATCCGAAGGCGGCGATCGGCGCGCCATGCACTGCGTACTTGACCGCGTAGGCCACGGCGCGCTCGGCCTGTCCGCGCCCAACGAGCACGGTGGCGTACGACCAGTCGGGCCGATACACGGTGCGCGCCTGCCGGTCGACCGCCGTCCGGACTGACGAGCGCTCCTCCGGCGACGGAGCGGCGCCGGCGGTGGTGAACGAACCGTCGCGAAAGTCGAGACGAAAGTACCAGCGCGAGGCGTCGCCCCGTGGATCCGCGCAACGCAGCGCGCCACCGGCCGATGCCGCGAGCACAGAGGGACCCGGGAGTGCATCGTACGGCGTCGCGGCGACACCCGCCGTGACAGGTCCGAGCGCTGCCGACAACGTTGGGCCGACGGTGTCGGTCGCGTTGGCGAGCAGCTCCCACGCCGCGAACGTCGCGTAGTCGCGCAGCGCGCGCTCGGCGGTGACGCGATGCGACCGCGCCGCATCGTGCGCTTCGTACGCGAGCACGGCCGCCAGCACGAACGTGAGGCCGAGCAGCGCGACGAGCAGCGAGGCACGCGACCGCCAGATGGCGGGCTGGCGCTCGAGTCCGGACTGTCGCCGAGCAAGGGGAAACGGCATCGGGGCTCCTCGAGGGCGTCGGGCCACGCGGCGCGACGCGAATCAATTGCAGGATGTACGGCGCGCGGGGGTGCGGGAAGGGGAGCTCTGACTGAACTCTGACAGAGCCGCTGACGGTGCGCTGACGCCCCACACGTGACCATGACGGCGCGGCCGCGGCGCCTCGTCATCTTCGCGCAGGCACGCACCGGGATCCTGCAGGTGTCTTTCGCGCGAGGTGTTCCGAGATGAGTCTCCTGTCCAAGAAACCGCTCTCCGACTTGATGGTGGAGGCCGAGTCGGGGACGCTGCGCCGATCGTTAGGCGCGTTCAGTCTCACGACGCTCGGCATCGGGGCCGTGATCGGGGCCGGGATCTTCGTGATCACCGGGACGGCCGCCGCGCAGTTCGCGGGGCCGGCGCTCGTGATCTCGATGCTCATCGCCGGCGTCGGATGCGCGTTCGCCGGTCTGTGCTACGCGGAGTTCGCGAGCATGATTCCGGTGGCCGGGAGCGCGTACACCTACGCGTATGCTACGTTAGGCGAAATTTTCGCGTGGATCATCGGCTGGGACCTGATCCTGGAGTACGCGCTCGGTGCGTCGACGATCGCGGTGGGATGGGCCGGCAACGTCCAGAGCTTTCTGCAGGATTTCGGGTTGGGCATACCCGCGCAGTGGGCAGGCCCGCCGGGCTCCGTGGTCGTGCTGCCGGGCGGCGCAACCGTCCACGGCGTGTTCAACGTGCCGGCGGCGCTCGTGGTCCTGGCGATCTCGGTGCTGCTCATCGTCGGCATCCGCGAGTCGGCGGGACTCAACACACTGATCGTCGTGATCAAGGTGGTGGTGCTGCTGCTCTTCGTCGCGTTCGGCGCGGCGTACGTCAACCGCGCGAACTGGCATCCGTTCATTCCGCCCAACGCGGGCCACTTCGGCGAGTACGGCTGGAGCGGCGTGCTGCGCGGCGCGGGCGTGATCTTCTTCGCATTCATCGGATTCGACGCGGTGTCGACCGCGGCGCAGGAAGCGCGCAACCCGCAGCGCGACATGCCCATCGGCATCATGGCATCGCTCGTCATCTGCACCGTTTTGTACGTGGCCGTGGCCCTGGTGCTCACCGGTATCGTCAAGTACTCGCAGCTCAACGTGCCGGCGCCGATTGCGTTAGGCATCGACGCCACGGGCATCACGTGGCTCAAGCCGATCGTCAAGTTGGGCGCGATCATGGGTCTCACCAGCACCATGCTCGTCATGCTGCTCGGCCAGCCGCGCATCTTCTACTCGATGAGCCGCGATGGACTGCTGCCGCCGTTGTTGGGCAAGGTCCATCCGACGTTCCGGACGCCGTACGTCACGACGGCGATCACGGGTGTGGTCGTCGCGCTGGTCGCCGGACTCTTTCCGATTGCGGTGCTCACCCAGCTCACCGCGATGGGGACGCTCCTCGCGTTCGTGATGGTGTGCCTGGGCGTTCTCGTGCTGCGACGCCGCGAGCCCCATCTCGCGCGCCCGTTCAAGACGCCGGGGATGCCCTGGGTGCCGATACTGGGCGCGGTGATCTGCCTCGCGCAGATGGTGGGCCTGCCGCTCGAGACGTGGGCGCGCCTCGTGATCTGGCTCGTCGTGGGACTCGCGATCTACTTCTGGTACGGGAGACACCACGCCGAGCGCGTGCGAGAGGCGGGCTCGTCCGCGGCGATGGCCGCGGACTGACGCGACAAACCAATTCCGGGATGACGCTGTCGAACCAGGATAACCGGCCGTGCGCCGGCCACTCACACCGTGTCATCCCGGAGGCTCCATGCGTCGCCATCTGTCCACCGTCATTGCTCTCGTCGCACTCGTGTGGGCAATTCCGGTCGCGCATGCCCAACATGCCGATCGAAACTGGCTCGAGCGCTGCCGCGAAGACGCGCAAGATGACGATCGGCCGCGGTACTGCGAGCAGCGCACGATGGGTGCGCACGCGACCGGCGGCACGATCACGGTGGACGGCGGCGAGAACGGCGGCGCGCGCGTGGCGGGTTGGGATCGCGACAGCATCGACATCGTCGCGCACGTACAGACGAACGCGCGCAGCCAGGAGGACGCCGAGGCGCTCGCGAAATCCATTTCGATCACCGTATCGAACGGCAACATTCGCGCGGACGGGCCGGAATCGCGTCACGGCGCATCATGGGCGGTGTCGTTCGACGTCCTGGTGCCGCGCGCGTCGAACCTCTCGATCACGGCCGTGAACGGACCCGTCGCGATCCAATCCGTGCACGGTCAGATCGAGTTGAGCGCGGTGAACGGTCCGATGGACATCGACGACGCCGGCGGGGATGTGCACGGCCAAACGAGGAACGGGCCGCTGGCGGTACACCTCACGGGCACATCGTGGGACGGGAAAGGTCTCGACGCCAGGACGACCAATGGGCCCGTGACGATCAGCATTCCGCGGGCGTATTCGGCGCACCTGGAGACGGGCACGTCCAACGGACCGATGTCGATCGGGTTTCCGGTCACCGTGCAGGGCAGGGTGACGCGGCATTTGGAAGCGGACCTGGGCTCGGGCGGGCCAACGGTGCGCGCCGAGACGACCAACGGTCCGTTAGTCATAGAGCGCGCGGACTGACGCGCACTACCGCGCGGTCTGGGGCGTCCCGAGCGCTTCCTGGATCTTGCCGAGCAGTGCCGCGGTGTCGAAGGGCTTCTGCAGCAGCCACGTGTGCCGCGTGGTGACGCCGCGCCGTAAGAGTGCGTCGTCGGCGTAGCCCGACAAGTACAGCACGCGCATGCCCGGCCGCGATTCGGACAACTTGTCGGCGAGCTCGCGGCCGTTCCATCCCGGCATCACGACATCCGTGACCAACAGGTGGATGTCGCCCGTGTGCTCGGCCGCTACGGCCAGCGCGGCCTTGGCATCGCCCGCGGCGAGCACGTGATATCCGTGCGACTCGAGCACGCGCACGACGAGCGCGCGCACCGCGGCATCGTCCTCGACGAAGAGAATCGTCTCGTGTCCGCTCGTCGCGACGGCCGGCGTTGCCGCCGCGTCCTGCTCGCTCTCGCGCTCCTTGGCGCGCGGCAAATAGACGGTGAACGCGGTGCCGGCGCCCTCGGTGCTCGTGACCGTGATGTGCCCGGCGCTCTGCGACACGATGCCGTACACCGTCGACAGGCCGAGGCCGGTGCCGCGACCTTTCTCCTTCGTGGTGAAAAACGGTTCGTACAGATGCGCGAGCACGCCCTCGGACATTCCGTGGCCGCTGTCTGCGACGCGCAGCGTGGCGTATTCGCCGGGCGGCACGGCGCCGTGCGCGTGGGCGAGCGGCGCTTCGAGGATCGCGCTGCCGGTCTCGAGGGTCAGCTCGCCGCCCGACGGCATCGCGTCGCGCGCGTTGACGGCGAGATTCATCACCACCTGGCCTAACTGACCGGGATCGGCGCGCACGGTTTGCGGGTTGCTGTCGTGGCGAATCGTGAGATGGATGTCTTCGCCGATCATGCGCGCGAGCATGCGCTGCATGTCGTCGACCACGAAGTTGAGATCGAGCACGCGCGGCTGCAGCACCTGACGGCGGCTGAACGCGAGCAGCTGGCCGGTGAGCGAGGCCGCTCGGCGCGCGGCCTTCTTGATCTCGAGCACGTCCGTGCGCCGGTCGTCGCTCTCCTCGAACGCGCCGAGGAGAATCTCGCTGTAGCAGGTGATGGCGGTGAGCACGTTGTTGAAGTCGTGCGCCACGCCGCCGGCCAGACGCCCGATGGCGTCCATCTTTCGCGACTGGTGCAACTCTTCCTCGAGGCGTCGTTGGGCGGTGAGGTCGCGCACGCTGTAGGCGATCATGCCGGGCACGAACCCCACCGACCGGACGTCGAGCACCTGCGTCGCCGTCTTCTGCTTGACGCGATATTCGCCGTTAGGCAAGATGCCGGCCGGGCGCGCGGGCGACGCCGCCGGATCGACCTCCGGCAGGCCTAACGCGTCGTGCACCGTGAGCGTGCGCAGCGCGTCCACGCCCAGTCCGGCGAGCCGGCACGCGGCCGGATTGGCTTCCACGATGAGGCCGTCTTCGGTCGTGATGAACAGCGCGTCGCCCACGTGCTCGAAGATGCGGCGCAGCCGTTCCTGGCTCTCGTGCATCGCCGCTTCCGCGGTCTTCCGGCGCCACCGCTCCGCTGCGCGATCGACGCTCTGCAACAGGAATTCGGGCTGCACCGGCTTCACGAGGTAGTCGTAGCTCTGCTCGCGGAGCGCGCGCACCGCGCTGTCGAGCGACGCATTGCCGGTGAGAATCACGACTTCCGTGAGCTGCGACACCAGCCGCAAGTGCCCAACCAGCTCGAAGCCGTCCATGTCCGGCAGACGCAGGTCGACTAACGCGACCGCCGGCGGAAGGTCCATGTGCGACGCGACTTCCAAGCCCTTGAGCGCCGTCGCAGCGCCGAACGAGCGGTAGCCGCGCAGCGTCAGCAGGTCGCCGATGGTTCGCAGCATCTGGTCGTCGTCGTCGACGACCAGCACGGCGAGCGAGTCAGCCAGCGAAGATCTCATCGAGCAGTTCGAAAACCCGATCGGGAGGGAAGGGTTTCTGCAGAATGGCGCGAATGAACTTGGGCGGCAGACTACCCGTGGTTTGGGCGAGCGCGAGCGGATGGCCGCTGTACAGAATGAGCGCGACCGCCGGACTCACGCTCTTGATGGCCAACACGTTTTCGCGCGGTTCGAGACCATCGAGCCGGAGGTCCAGCATCACGGCGCCCGGCATCTGCGCCTGGAGCAGGGTGAGGGCTTCGTCCAACGTGCCGGCTTGCAGTGTTCCATAACCGCGGGCGGTCACCACGTCGGCGAGGGTGCGCAAAAAGTCTGCGTCGTCATCCACGATGAGCACGCACCGCGACTCGGAAATCACGGCGTCGAGCGTGTTCGTCAATCGTTGCAAGTCGACCGGCTTCGGAAAGACGTGCAGGGCTCCATCGCGTTCGGCCTGCGCGAGCAGCTCGCTGGCGGCGTACGCGGTCATGAGAATGACGCGGAGGTCCGGGCGTAAGGCACGCATTTCCCGCAGCGCTTCGACGCCCGTCATGCCGGACATGCGCACGTCCATCAAGACCACCGCGTACTCGTTGACCCGGACCGCGGCCACGGCTTCTTCACCGCTGTGCACCCCGTCTGTTTCCCATCCGCGCAGCGAGAGGATGTCGCGCAACGTGCGCACCATCAGGCGGTCGTCGTCGACGATCAGAATGCGTTTGCTCATGCGCGAGCTCCGGCAGTGGGCAGGCGCACGGTGAACGTGCTGCCGCGTCCCCGTTCGCTCTCGACGGAAATTTCGCCTCCGTTCGCCGTGACCAGCGAGCGGGCCACCGATAAGCCTAACCCAAGACCGCGTGCCTTGGTGGTGAACAGGGGCTCGAAAATGTGGTCGAGGTTTTCGGGCGCGATTCCGCTGCCCGTGTCCTCCACACTCAGGACGGCCATGCGATTGCCGTCGCCCCGCGCGCGCAACGTGAGCGTTCCCTTGCTCTCGCCGATGGCCTGGGCGCCGTTGCTCAAGAGGTTGAGCACGACCTGGCCTAACTGCACACGATCGACGTACAGCGGCGGGACATCGGGCGGCACATCGACGGTCACCGTGATGCCCGGATGGATCGCGATGCGTTTGAGCTGGTCGGCAAACAGGTCGCGTGCTCCCACCGCCTCCCGCTGCGGCGCCTTCACGCGCGCCGAGTCGAGCAGGTCGCCCACGATGCGCTCGGCGAGCCCGATCTGCGTCCGCAGAATGCCGAGGTACTCGACAACCGTCGCGGGCGCGTTCTGCAGCACCAGCCCGAGATAGTGCACCGCGTTGGTCATCACGCCGAGCGGGTTCCGCAGCTCGTGCCCAACGCCGCCGGCCAACTGCCCGAGGAACGCCAACTTTTCCGTGCGGACGAGCTCCTGTTGGGCGAGGCTCAAGCGGTCCAACGCCCCGCGCAGCTCGGTCGTTCGTTCGGCGACACGTTGCTCGAGATCGCGGCGGCCTTCCTCGATCTGGGCGGCCATTGAATTGAAGGACGTCGCGAGCACGCCCAACTCATCGTTGCGCACGGCGGTCACGCGGCGCGAATAGTCGCCGGCCGCGATGCCCTGCGACGCGCCGGTGAGCGCGTGCAGGGGCCCCGTTAGGCGGCGACTCACCAGCCACGCCGCGCCGGCTCCGATGGCAAGGATGATCAGCGCCGTGATCAACAGTTGGCCGAGCAGTCCGCGCGCCGGCGCGAGTACGGCTGACATGGGAAACCCGACCCACACCACCCACGGCGCCAGGTTCATGCGGGCAACGGAGCCCAGGCGTCCGCCATGTACCGTGTCCCGGATCACGCGCCGGGTGACGTGCGGGTCGATGACCGGTCCAGGAACCGGGCGCGCGAGGTCGGTCCACATCGAACCGTCCTGATCGCCGATGAGAAACTCGGCCGTCGAACCAATGAGTTCGCCGATGGCCTTTGTCGACTGGGGGTTTCCGACGTTGGCGTATTGCACCAACGTGCCGAGTGTGTCGGACACCGTGTTGTGAATTCGCGCCGAGACGTCCATCCAGATGGAGTCACCCGAACGCCGAAGCGGGCTGATTTCCGCCTCGTGACCCGCAGCCGGCTGAACTTGAGCCGACGTGGCCGAAAACGTACCGGATCCCAAGACGCGCCGGCCTGCGGCGTCGCGGAGCTCCGCGCCAAGCGATTGGGGTGATTGCGAGGCCAGTCGATTCAGTTCCGCCAACGCGGCCGATCGAGTGCTATCGGTGGGCGCGCGGAGAAATTTGACGAACGCCGGCGTTGCGGCCGCTTTGCGCGCGTTGGTCATCATGTTGCGTGCTGACTCGTCCAGGAGACCGGCCAGTTGCTGCGCGACCGATTCGCTGCGCGACTCGGCGGCTCGCACGCTGGCGGCGCGCACCGCCTGGTACGTGATCCCGGCGTACACCGCCATGACCACGAGTAGCAGCGCGCAGATGAGGAGCGGCAGCGTCCACTCGATGGAACGCCAGCGCGAATATGGGGCGGGCTGCGTCGGCGCCAACGAGGTGGTAATGGGTTGCGACATGATCCCCAACGTGGCGAGTGGTGGTGCGACAGGCGCACGGGGCCGGGGGCCCGCCGCCGCCATGAGACGATTCCAATGTTCAGGCGATACCTCGACCCGCGGGCCCCACGTTGGTCACTCCGTTAGACCATCCCCGGTGCGCAGGCGCCGTGAGGAACCGGCGCAGCGCACCGCGACTAACGCTGCCCAACGGATGCGGCCGCGCGAGAGCGTGCTACACTGTGGGCGCGGCTATCGAATCGTCAAGTGGCCGCGGCGTAAATACCGGGGGCGCGTTCACTCACCGTGCGGCGTGCGCTCATCCAGATCACGCCGGCCACCACCGCCGCGATCGCGATGAGTTGGGCCATCGTCAGGACGCCGAAAAAGCGATCGTCTTTCGCGCGCAGGAACTCGATGCAGAAGCGCTCGATACCGGCGAGTACCATGTACACGCCGAACAACCATCCTTCTGCGTGCTTGTGATCGCGCAGGCGCCAGAGGATGGCGAACATGATGAAGCCAAGCACGACCTCGAACAGCTGTGTGGGATATACGGAGAGCACGGTGCTCGGCGTCGCCCCCGGTGGGATCGGCAGATGGAACGTGGCCGCCATCTCGCCCGCGGTCGAAGGCGGTGCACCTTGCGGGAAGCTGACCGCGAACACCGAGTGCCACGGACGGCCGTAGTCATCGCCCACCGCCCAACACCCGGTTCTGCCCAACGCATACGCCGCGGCGATCGCGATGCCGGCGACGTCGGCGATGCGCTGCACGCGCAGATGCTTCAGCTTGATGACGAGCAGCACGGCGAGAATGCCGCCCGCGAGTCCGCCCCAGTACACGAATCCGCCGCGGCTGAACAGATCGCGGGGATCGCCCGTGAGGAAGAAGTAGTAAACCTTCGCGCCGATCAGACCGCCGAACACGGCGGCGAATATCAGATCGCTGATCGGCTCCGGGTCATGGCCGCGCCGCGCCAGCTCGCGCTGCGAGATGATCTGCGCGATGACGAATGCGAGCAGGACCGCAATCCCGAATCCGGTGAAGGAGAACTTGCCGATCGAGTAGGCGAACGGATGATGAACGATCATGAGTCGAGCAATCCAGGTAGAGGAGCCGACGCGAACGCGTCGAGCTCGAGCGGCGACCAATCGCCGCGTTCGGCGTGGAAGACTCCGGCGCGGGCAATCATTGCGGCGTTGTCCGTGGCGAGCCGCGCGCTAGGAGCATAGACGACGGCACCGCGCTCCGCCAGGCGGTTGCGCATGGCCGCCACGAGTGTCGCGTTGCATGCCACGCCGCCGCCCAACACGACGCGCGTTCGGCCGTAGGAGTCCACAGCGCGCGTGGTCTTTTCGACGAGCGTGTCGATGAGGGCGTCCTGAAACCCACGTGCGATGGCGGCGCGATCCCGCTCGAGGTCTTCGCTCGTGCGAACGGCATGCAACACCGCGGTCTTGAGTCCGCTGAACGAGACGTCGTAGTAGTCGGCATCGCCGGGCCGTTGGTCGGATCGCAACATGGGTCGTGTGAATCGAAAGCGGTTGGGCTCGTGTCCGTGCGCGGCCGCGAGTCGCTCGATGTGCGGGCCGCCCGGGTAGGGAAGGCCGAGCAGCTTGGCGACTTTGTCGAATGCCTCGCCCGCCGCATCGTCGCGCGTGGCGCCGAGCAGGCGGTAGCGGCCCCAATCTTCGACATCGAGCAACATCGTGTGTCCGCCGGAGACCAGCAGCGCCGTGAACGGCGGACGCGCTTCCGAATGCTCGAGCGCCGTCGCGAAGAGGTGGCCCTCCATGTGGTGTACCCCGACCGCGCGAATGCGGTTCGCCCACGCGAGCGCCTTCCCGAAGGTGGCGCCGACGAGCAGTGCGCCGACGAGACCCGGCGCGTACGTGAACGCGACGGCATCGAGCGCCGAGGCCGCGACCCCGGCGTCGGCAAGCGCGCGCTCGACGACGGGCACGATGGCGGTGAGATGCGCGCGCGACGCGAGCTCGGGCACCACGCCGCCGAAGATGCGATGCGCGTCCTGCGAGAGGATGACTAACGAACGAAGGGTCACGTCCTGTCCCGCACCTTCGACCACGGCCGCGGACGTCTCATCGCACGACGTCTCGATGCCGAGCACGCGCATCACGGCGTGCGCGCGGGCGCGGCGAGAATGTGGAGCCTCACCTGCGGCGGGGTCACGCGCATGCGCAGGCCGGCCGTGTCGATGGGGACCAGCACGTCGCTGACCGTATCGTGCACGTCGACCTGCCGGCGCTCGGTATACACCGCGCTCAACTTGCGCACGGCGTCGCGCGCGCCCCGGACCTCGACGCTGTCGGGCTCGACGTTAGGCGGACCCACCACGCGCAACCCGCTATCCGCCGTGATCTCGACGGCCGACCGGACCGGCACGCGCCGCGATTCAGTGATGCGGACGCGGAGGCTCATCGCCGACGGCCGCACGTCGCGCACGCGTGCGTCGACGTTGCTCGGCAGGTCCACGTCGCCCGGGCGGAGCGACAGCGTGAGGCGAGTGGCCGTGTCGGCATCGATCACGCGCCGCAACACCGGCAGCGTGGAGTAGAGCTTGAGCAGATCGCGGCCGCGGCCGACCACCAGTGCTTGCACCGGCGGAACGCTGTCGACGAGCGTGACGCTCGAGTCGTGCACCAGCGCGATGCGCACGTCGACCCATTCTTCGGTCGGCTCTTCGGCGCTCACCGCCAGCCACAGCACGAGCGCAAAAAACACCGCGGCGAGCTTGAGCGGCAGGCGCGCCATCGCCATCGATTGCAGCCGCTGTTCGATGGAGCGCGCGCGCGCGCCTAACTGCTGGCGCTGCGACGTGGGCAGAGGGGCAGGCGAGGAAGGCGGTGGGATCATGTCACCGCGCCGGTTCGTCGAGCAACGCGGAAACCAACGCGCGGTTGGCGTCGGTGTTCCACAGCGTCGCGCCGATGATCTTCTTGCGGATCACGCCGTCGCGTCCGATCACGAACGTCTCGGGCACGCCGGTGGTCTGGTACGTTTGCGCGATGGTGCCGTCGGGATCGTGCAGCACCTGGAAGGTCAGCCCGTAGTGCGTCACGAAATCGCGAATCGCCTGCGTCTTTGTCGGGTCGTCGATGCTGACCGCCACGATGTGCAACCCGCGGCCCGCCATCTTCTGCTGCAGGTCCTCGATGCTCGGCATCTCGACGCGACAGGGCACGCAATACGTCGCCCAGATGTTGAGCAGCACCACCTGGCCTCGATACTGGTCTAACGACACGGTGTGCGGTGTGGCGTCGAGCGTCACGGCGTGGAAGTCCGGTGCTTCGGAGCCGGCCACCACCGCGCCCTCGCCGAACAGATGCGTGGCGCCGAACAGGGCGACGGCGACGACGACGAGGAATCCGCCGACGAGACTCCATTGTTGACGTACGGTCATACCTGCTCCCGGCAGCGCTCTCTCAGCGCCGCGATTTCTGCCGCCGGATCGGCGGCGGCGAACACCGCGTGGCCGGCCACGAACGTGTCCGCGCCGGCGCGCCACACCTCCCGCACCGTGTCGCGGCTGATCCCGCCATCCACCTCGAGCACGGCCCCGCTGGATGATGCATCCAGCAGCATACGTGCGCGACGCACCTTGTCCACGCTGGATTGAATGAACGATTGTCCGCCGAACCCTGGATTTACCGTCATCACGAGCAAGAGATCCAGGTCGGCCGCCGATTCCCGGACGGTCTCGAGCGACGTGCCGGGATTGATGGCTACGCCGGCCAGGCAGCCCAGCTCCTTGACCCGGTTGATCTGCCGATTGAGGTGCGGAGCGACCTCGACGTGCAGCGTGAGCGAGCTCGCGCCGGCGGCGGCGAAGTCGTCGAAGTAGCGCTCCGGCTCGACCACCATGAGGTGGACGTCGAGGGGCAAGTCGGTGATTCGGCGGACGGTTTCGATGACCTTGGCCCCGTACGTGAGGTTGGGCACGAACCGCCCATCCATGACGTCGATGTGGATCCAGTCGGCGCCGCCCTGGGCGACGCGCTCGACCTCGTCGGCCAGGTGGGCGAAGTCGGCGGACAGAATGGACGGCGCGATGCGGACGCTCATGGATGGCGGCCGGCGATGGTGATGTCGATGCGGGCGCCGGCGTGCGCGGGGGAACCGGCGGCCGGCGTCTGTGAAATCACTGCGTTAGGCGGTAGGTTGCTCGTGCTGTCGTACGACACGGTGCCCACCACGAAGCCCAGCTGCGTGAGCAGCGCGCGCGCGGCGTTCACGTCCTGGCCCGTGATGTCGGGGATGCTCACCGCCGCGGGTCCGGCGCTCACCGTGAAGCTCACCGGGGAGGGCACCGGCACGCGCGCGCCCGCCGCCGGCGTGGTGGACAACACCTGGCCTAACGGAGCGTCGTTGTCGGCCTGCGTGACGACGCCCACCTCGAGGCCGGCGTTCTCGAGCGTCTGCTGCGCCTGCTGGCGCGTGAGACCCACGAGCCGCGGCACCTCGATGAGACGCTGGCCGCGGCTCACGTCGAGGACCACGGTGAACCCCGCGGGCTGCTTGCCGCCCGGCGGCGGATTCTGCGCGAGCACGTTGCCCGAGGGCGCGGTGTTGTCGTAGCGCTGCTCGCCGCGCGCCGCCTTGAGGCCGCCCTTGGCGAGCATCGCCACGGCGTCGGCGTACGGAATGCCGGTCACGTTAGGCACCGGGACATCGGTGGCGGTGAGCGTGGACGGAAACACGAAGAGCGCGACGATCACGTACGCGAGCAGAAAACCGGTCGTGCCGACGACGAGAAAGGGCAGGGGGCGCCGCGCTGCGCCGCGCCAGGTCATCCGCCCACCCGGCGCAAGCGGGCCGCGAACGCGCCGTCCACGCCGTGCTTGTGCGGGAGCACGCGCAACCGTCCGGCGTCGAGCACGGCTGCGGGCACCACGCCGTCAGCCGGCGGCTCGAGACGCCAGTCCGGGTTTTCCGCAAGGAAGCGCTCGACCTGCGCGTCATTCTCTTCGGGCTCGAGCGAACACGTGCTGTAGATGAGAAACCCGCCCGGACGCACGACGGACGCGGCCGCGCTCAAAAGGCTGCGCTGCATGGCCGCTGTCACGGCGAGATCGGACACCTTGAGCCGCCAGCGGGCATCGGGATGCCGGCGGAACGTCCCGGTGCCGGTGCACGGCGCATCGACGAGCACCGCGTCCACCGGACCGATCGCGGGATGCCGGGCGTCGCCGACCATGGGAATGACCGTCGGTGCCTCGAGACGCCGGAGGTTGGTCATCAACCGCTCGATGCGCGCTTCCGAGCGATCCATCGCAATGACGTGACGTGCGTCGCGCGACAATTCGAGCGCCTTGCCTCCCGGCGACGCGCACAGATCCGCCACCACGCTGCCGGGCGGCACGTTCGCGTAGCGCACCACGAGCGTCGACGCCGGGTCCTGCACGAAGAAGAGGCCCTTCCGGAACGCGCCTAACTCGACTAACGACACGCTGCTCGTGAGCTGGATGCTGTCGGACACGAGCGGCGCGTCCTCGATGCGCACGCCGGCCGACTCGAGCGTCGCCTCGAGCTGCTCGCGGACGATGCCGAACGGGCGGAGCACCGTTGGCGGCTCGGTATTGTTGCTCTCGAGGAGCCGCTCGGTCTCGTGCGCGCCCCAGCGCGCGACCCACCGCGCGACGAGCCAGCGCGGGTGCGAGTGTCTGAGCGCGAGCGCATCCACCGGATCGAGCACGTGCGGCAGCGACAACGCATCGCGTTCGCGCTCGAGCCGCCGCAACACGGCGTTCGCCAGCTTGCTGGCGCCGAGTCCGTGGCGCTGCTTCGCGAGCTCGACGGTTTGCGCGATGGCGGCATACGCCGGTACGCTGCCCATGTACAGCAGCTGGTCGACGCCTAACCGAAGCAGGTCGATGAGATCGGGGTCGAGCCGGGCGAGACCGCCGCGCACGCGCGCGTCGAGGTGCGCGTCGATGATCGACCGGCGGCGCAGCATCCCGTACACGAGCTCCTGCGTCCAGCGGCGGTCGCGCGCGTCGAGCCGCGGCGCGCGGCGCTCGAAGGCGGGGTCGAGGAGCTCGCCCTGCCTCAAGTCCGCGCACAAGTCGGCCGCGACACGACGCGACTCTGTCACCGCGCTGCCGCCAACCTCGTGCAACACGTGCGTGCCCTGCGCCCGCGACCCACTCACTCCAGAAGTCCCTCCGTGGGAGATGACGGTACTGCTATTTCTCGACGCGGCATGCGTCCGGCGAGATACGCCAAGCGTCCCGCGTCGACGGCGCCGCGCATGGCGGTCGCCATGCGAACCGGATCGGATGCGGCCGCGAGCGCCGTGTTCATGAGGATGCCGTCCACGCCCTGTTCCATCGTAAGGCAGGCGTCCGATGCCGTCCCCACGCCGGCGTCGACGATCACCGGCACCGACAAGCGGTGCTTGATGGTGCGAATCGAGAACTCGTTCAGCAAACCCAGACCCGAACCGATGGGCGACGCGAGCGGCATCACGGCGACGGCGCCCGCGTCCTCGAGTCTAAGCGCGGTGACGAGGTCATCGTTCGAGTACGCCATCACTTTGAAACCCTCGGCTGCCAGCGTGCGCGTGGCCTCGAGCAAGCCGGCGGTGTCGGGCAGCAGCGTTTCCTGGTCGCCGATCACCTCGAGCTTCACCCACTCGTTGAAGCCCGCGGCGCGCGCGAGCCGGGCATAGCGCACCGCATCGTCGGCGGCGTAGCACCCGGCCGTGTTTGCGAGCAGGAAGAACCGCGACGGATCGAGATGATAGAGGATCCCCTCCTCGCGCGTCCGATCGAGGTTCACGCGACGCACGGCGACGGTCACGACTTCGGCGCCGCTCGCATCGATCGCGCGGACCATCGCGTCGTTGGACGCGTATTTTCCGGTGCCCACCAGCAGGCGCGACCGGAACTCGCGTCCAGCGATGATGAACGGTGTGTCGAGCCCCTCCGCGGGGCGCGCGGGACTGAGCAGCGTGGTCACGTCACCCTCCTCCAACAAAATGCACGATCTCGATCGTGTCGCCGGTGGCGAGGCGGAGGGCGTCGTACTCCGCACGGTCCCTGAGGATCGTGTGGTTGTGTTCCACGACGACGAGTTGCGGGTCGAGCGCGAGCGTGCGCAGGAGGTCACCCATCGTGGAGCCGGCGCTCAACGAGCGCGCCTCGCCATTCACCACGGGTGTAATCGTCGCGCTACCGACCGTGATGTCGCTCATAGCGGGAAAGATAGTCGGCGGCGGCGCGTTCGGCATCGTTCGCACCCCAGATCCCGCTGATGGCCGCCACGCCGTGCGCGCCGGCATCGAGCAGAGCATGCACGTGCTGCGGTTTGATGCCACCGATCGCGATGACCGGCGTCGCCGTCGCGGCCGACGATTCGCGCACCAGATCGAGACCGCGCGCCGGCTCATCGGGATGCGAGGGTGTCTCATAGACGTGTCCAACGACGACCCAATCGGCGCCTTGGGCGGCGGCGCTCATCGCATCGGCTACCGCGTGCGCACTCGCGCCGAGCGGCATGGTGCCGGCCATGCGACGGGCGTCCGGGATGGAGACCGAGCGCGTGGTGAGCTGCACGGCGGACGCGCGCGCGGCGCACGCGACGTCGACGCGGTCGTTGATCACGACCCAGGCCCCGGTGCGCTCGCGCACGGCGCCTAACGCAACGGCGACCTCGTACAGCCGTGCCGCAGGGACGATGCGCGACCGGAGGTGGACCGCGCCGCGCGGACCCAAGGCCTCCATGACGTGCCGCGCGCGCCCGAGGAAGTCGGCGCGCGCCAGCACGCCGTCGCTGGTCACCGCGTGCACGAGCGGGATCACGGTCTTGCGTTAGGCCAAGGTCAGTCCAGCCGGTCGCCGACCGACACCCCGCGCCCGGACATCCATGCGCGGCTCGGCATCCGACGCCGGCCGGCCGGTTGGACGAATGCGATCGACACCGCGCCCTCGCCGCATGCGACCAGCATCCCGTCGTCGTTCACCGCCAACACTTCACCGGCGCGCGGGCCGTGCTGGTCGGCGGTTTCGGACTCGCTCGCGCCGAAGAGCTTGACCTCGGCGCCGCCGAGCATCGCGTAGGCGCCGGGCTTGGGGTCGTACGCGCGGATGAGTCGCGCGATCGCGCCGCATCCGTCTCGCCACTGGACGCGCGCCATCGCGCGATCGATTTTCGGCGCGTGCGTCGCCGCCGCGTGATCCTGCGGCCGCTCGCTGGCCTGCCCAACGGCGAGGAGCGTGAGCGCTTCGACCAACGCGAGCGCGCCTAACTCGGACAACCGGAGCTCGAGCTCGCCGTAGGTCTCGTCGGCGGCGATCGGCGTGCGCGCCTGCAGCAGAATCGGACCGGCGTCGAGCTCCGGCACCATCTTCATGATGGTGATGCCGGTCTCGATGAACCCGTCGCGAATGGCGGCCTGGATGGGCGCGGCGCCGCGCAGCTTGGGCAGGAGTGAGGCGTGCACGTTCACAGTGCCTAACGGAGGCAGGTCGATGAGCGCGCGGGACAGGATGTGCCCGTAGGACACGACCACCGAGACGTCGGGCTCGAGCGCCGAGACCTCGGCGAGAAACACATCGCCCCTCGGCTTTTCCGGCTGCAGCACCGGAAGCTCCTCGGCCAGCGCGCAGGCTTTCACCGGCGACGGCACGAGCGTGGATCGCGACCGGCCCTGCGCGCGGTCGGGCTGTGTCACCACGCCGACCACTTCGAATCCCTCGCCTAACAGCGCGTTGAGCGAGGGCACCGCAAACGTGGACGTCCCCCAGAAGAGGACGCGCACGTCAAAGCTCCTCGTCCCGCCGGTGACTGCCCGCGGCTTCCTCAGGCGTCAATTTGCGGACGTGCGAGCGATCACCCTCCTTCTGCCTCGCCTTCTCCCATTTGGCGAGTGCCGCACGACGTTTGATCAGACTCAGATAGTCGATGAACAGGCGCCCGTGCAGATGGTCGATCTCGTGCTGCAGGCATCGCGCGAGCAGGTCGTTCGCATCCACCTCGAACGATTTCCCGTTGCGATCCTGCGCGCGCACGATCACGCGCATCGCGCGTTCGACGTCTCCATAGATCTCGGGGATGGACAAACATCCTTCCTCGCCCTTCTGCTTGCCTTCCGCGAGGATGATCTCGGGGTTGATGATGACGAACGGATTCTCATCGACGTCGATCACCGACAGGCGCTCGGTGCGCCCGATCTGCGGTGCCGCGAGTCCGATGCCTTTCGCGACGTACATGGTCTCGAACATGTCGTCGATCAGGCGTTGCAGCTCCGGTGTGATCTTGGTGACGGGTACCGTTTCCTGTCGCAGGATCGGCGCGCCCAAGACGTAGATGTCGAGCAAGCTCACGACGTGCTGCTCCCGCTGTCCGCTGCCTTGCTCGTAACGCGCGCGACACTGCCACGTTCGACCACGATGCGCGACTCGGCCGACTTGATGGTGACACGGTCATCCATTGCCGGTGCAGAGGCGCCGTCCTTCACCGTTTCTTTGATGTGAATCACCTCTCCGACGATGCCGCCCGCGGTCGTCACTTCGTCGCCTTTCTTCAGCTTGCGCAGCATCTCTTCCTTCTGCTTGCGCTGCGTTTTTTGCGGGCGCCAGAGCAGGAAGTAAAACATGGCCGCGATCAGTACTCCATCCAGGATCAGCGGATATGAACCAAAGCCGCCCGGTGCTTTGGTCGCAGCCTGTGCAACGATCGGCGCGGATAGGAGCCAGAGATGTGCGATCATGGTGCCGTGGCAGATCCGGAGTGGTATCGGCCGAGCCAATCACGGCTCCAGCCGTCGAAATTGCCCTCGGCGATGGCGCCCTGCGCCGCACGCATGAGGGAGACCAGGAAATGTACATTGTGCAGCGATAGAAGGCGCAGGCCGAGTACCTCGTCGGCCACGAACAGGTGGCGGATGTAGCCGCGGCTGAACCGGCGACACGTCGAGCACGTGCAGTCCGGATCGAGTGGCCGAGGGTCGATGCGCCAGCGCGCGTTGCGCACGTTCACGCGACCGTAATTGGTGAATGCGGTTCCGGTGCGCCCCATGCGCGTGGGCGCGACGCAGTCGAAGAGATCGATGCCGCGCCGCACGCCTTCCACGAGATCATCGGGGAAGCCGACGCCCATGAGATAGCGCGGGCGATCGGGCGGGAGCGCGTCGTTCGCGACGTCGAGGATGGCGTACATGTCGTCCTTGCTCTCGCCTACCGAAAGGCCGCCGATCGCGTAGCCCGGCCAGTTGGCCATGCCGCGAATCGTGTCGGCCATTTCGCGCCGCAACTCGGTGTGCGTTCCGCCCTGCACGATGGGGAAGAGCGCCTGCGGGCTCGCGCCATCGTTGGCGGCGCGGTGTGCGTCCCACGCGGCTTGGCATCGCGCGAGCCAGCGCACGCTGCGTTCGCTCGCGTCGCGCGCCTGCGCCAGATCCGATTGCCCTGGGATGACGTGATCGAGCTGCATCACGACGTCGGCCCCCAGGTCCCGCTGGATTTCCATCACGCGCTCCGGCGTGAAGAATCGCCGAGAGCCATCGACGTGGCTGCGGAACTCGACGCCGTCTTCGCTCACGCGGCACATCGTTTCCAGCGAGAACACCTGGAAGCCGCCCGAGTCGGTGAGGATGGGACCATCCCACTGCATGAAGCCGTGCAGGCCGCCTAACGAACGCACCACATCCTCGCCGGGTCGCAAGTGAAGGTGGTATGTGTTGGCGAGGATCATCGACGCGCCCACGGCGCGGAGGTCGACAGGGTCGAGCGTCTTGACGGTCGCCAGCGTGCCGACGGCCATGAATGCCGGCGTCGGCACCGCGCCGTGGGGCGTCGTGAAAACGCCGGTGCGCGCGGCACCGGCGACGGCGTGCACCGAGAACGAGAATCCTGCCACGCCTGGCGGACCGGCGGACGATGCGGCCGACATCTCCATCAGAGGGAATCCGTCACGAGCCGCACGTCGGTGCCCGCCGGCGCGCACTCGTAGAGTACCGTTAGGCGGTGGGTGGATGGGTCGTTGGCCATCACCTGCGGCGGCGGCGCGAGCGCGAGGCGCGCAGCCATGCCGCCCGCGATATCGTCGAACGTCGCGTCGCCGGAGCCGCGACGGATCGACGCGCGGTCCACGCGGCCCTCTGTGCTCACGGCGAGGTCGATCGTCACGCCGCCGCGCCGTTTGGTCCGCGTCCCGATGAGACGCGGACACTCGATGACCATCATCTCCGTGAGGCGGTCGCGCATCTGCTCCAACGAAATCCGCGCCGCGGTCTGCGGCGGCTCGTACACGCGCACGGAACCCGATGCGCACGCAGCGGCAGCGCCGGCGAGCGCGATGCCGCTACACGATAGCCATCGCGTCGCCGTACGAATAAAACCGGTAGTCCCCATCTATTGCCTCACGGTACGCCCTCATGGTGAGGTCGTAGCCAGCGAACGCGGCTACGAGCATGAGGAGCGTCGACCGGGGAAGATGAAAATTCGTGATGAGTTTGTCCACGCCGTGAAATGTGTACGGGGGACGGATGAAAATGCGCGTGTCGCCGCGCGTCGCGGTGAACGCGGCGCCTGAGCGCGTCGTGCTCTCGAGCGTGCGCGTCGCCGTGGTGCCGACGGCCCAGATCGCGCCCCCGCGTTCGCGCGTTTCGGTGAGCGCGCGCGCGGCCGTGTCCGTTACCTCGAACCACTCTTCGTGCATCGCGTGCTGGGCCGGATCATCCACTTCGACCGGCTTGAACGTTCCGGCGCCCACATGGAGCACCACGTTCACGCGCTCGACGCCACGTCGCGCAATTTCGTCGAGCAAGGTCGGCGTGAAGTGCAGGCCCGCGGTGGGCGCGGCGACCGAGCCGCGCTCGGTCGCATACACCGTTTGGTAGCGCTCGGCGTCCAAGGCCGTATCCGGACGCGCGATGTAGGGCGGGAGCGGGACGTGGCCATGTCGCTCGATCGCCGACGCGATGTCGCCCTCGCCGGCGCACAGGCGCACGATGCGCGTGCGGCGATCGGTCTGCTCGAGGATCTCGACCTCGAAGCCGGGCGCGACGCTGAGCCTGCGGCCCGGGCGCAGCTTGCCGCCCGGGCTCACCATTGCTTCCCACCGGTCTGCGTCCAACTGTCTGAGCAACAGCACTTCGCCCGGCGCGCCCGAGGGACGCGTGCCTAACAGACGAGCGCGGAAGACGCGCGTCGTGTTGAGCACGAGCGCGTCGCCGGCGCGCATGAAGGTTGGAAGATCGCGAAAGATATGATGGGAGATGCGGCCGGACGCGCGGTCCACCACCATGAGCTTGCACGCGTCGCGCGGCTCGACGGGTTCCTGCGCGATGCGCGCCGGATTCAGCTCGAAGTCGTAGTCCGCGGTGCGTGCACCGTGTGTCACTCCGAGACCGTGATCGTGCTCCGGCGCGTGACGCTGCGTCCGGTATGATCATCGGACACGGTGACCTCGAGGTGATACGAGCCTGCCGGCGCATTGGCCATGTCGAGCGTCACGTAGTCGACCGCCGCATCGCGCGCGGGAATCTGCCGCGGGAACGAGAGCGCCACCGAGTCCGCACCGCTGCGCGAGAGGCCGATGGCATTGGCCACGCCGCCCACGATGCGCGCGACGAGCGCGCCTAACCCGGTGCTCTTGGCGCGCGAGACGACGATGGACACGTTGTATGCGTCCGATCCGCTTTGCGGCGCGAGTCCGTACGTTTCCCAGAGGAGCGAGAACGGTTTGCCGCGCTCCACGCGGCCAAAGTTCGGCTTGATGTCGAAGTCGGTCCAGCGCTCGGGCTCCACGCCCTCGTGCGGCGTGACTTTGGCCGCGACCAGCAGGTCGCTCAGACCGAACCCGTGCTCGTTGAGCAGCTCGAGCCGGCTCGCACCGCGCGCACCGCGCATCGCATCCGGCTGCAGCGCTTCCACTCTGTACAGGAACGTGCCCGGCGCTACGCGCTCCCGCCACGTGCGGACCTGATCCGAATCGTCGTGCGCGAAATTCACCACGTGTTGGTCGGCGCGCCGGAACACCGAATCGGCGCGCCACGTGAATCCCTCGAATACCACCTCGAGCATGCCGCGCACGAGATCGATCCCGCGCAGCATGCGGCCCACCGGCACATCCGCGGACACGAACACGTCGCCCGAATCGCCGGGCGCACGGAACCGGACCGCATTGACGTCGATCGAGTCGACGAGATGCGGATCGCCGGCGTTGCGCCACACGACGGGGATCGTGTCGCGCAGCCGCCTAACTTCGCCCTTGTCGAACGGCTCGAGCGTGACCACGCCGTACGTGGGCAGCTGGTCGAACAGGAACGCCTCATCGGCCGTGTACCACCAGAGCACGCGAATGTCATCCACGTGGGTGACGAACGGATCGGGCGGAATCGAAATCACGGCCGGCGGCGGTCCGTACCGCACGTACACCTCACCCTCGTCGGTGTCCGCTCCGTGAATGTCGAACTCTTCCACGCCGAAGCACAACTCCGCGTAGACGACACGGCTCAGGAACTCGAGACGGTGCGCGTTGTCCGCCTGCGACCAGAGCGGATCCGCCATCAGCCAGTACATGCGCTGCAGGTTCTGCTGCTCGGCTGCCGGCAAGTCGGCGGTTTCCACCGAATCTTTGGTGGTGAAAATGCGCGAGAGCCGGTCGTAGCGGGCGCGCTGGGCATCGGGGAGCAGAGTGAGTCCTTTCTTGAACGCGACCGACGACGCCTTGTCGTCATCCAGGCGGTGCTCGGCGAGTCCGTCCGCCAGCCACGCCCAGCCGTCGGTCGAATCTTCGTTTAGGCGAACGCGCGCCATGTGCTCCAGCTCGACCCAGCGCTTGCGATCCGCGAGCGCCATGTACGAGTGGCGCAGCGCGCTCTCGTTGGACGGATGGAACGCGAGGGCCTCGGCGAACGAGTCCCACGCCTTGAAGTACTCCACCTGTCCCGACCAGTCCTGTGACGCGGTGCGGATGGTCTGGTTGTCGATGAAGTAGCCGATGGTGCGCGGGTCGCGCAGCACCGTACGGTCTTTGATGTTCTTGAGGACCACGCTGTAGATGTGGCCGTTCGCGCGGTCGAGATACTGCCGCCAGTACGTCATCCCCACCTGGTCCGCCGCGCGCGACACGCCTAACGAATCGTGCGCCTTCTTGGCGAGACTGAGCGCCTTGTCGAACAGCGACGGCGCGTGCGACCGCACGGACGCCGAGTTCGACGTCAGATAGAACTTGCCGAGGTCGACGAGATACTCGGGCGACGAGCTGCTGTACTTGGTGGCGAGGCGAAGCGATGAATCGGCGAGGTTGAGCAGCGAATCGTTCGCCGCGCGTTTCATGTAGCCGGTGCGTTTCTCCGCGTTGGACAACCGCCATGCGAGCACACCGCGCTCGTGCCACGTCGCACCGTCGGTGTGATTGGTGCGGAGCACGTCATCCATCGCGTGCAGCGCCGACAGCGAATCGGCGCGCGTCGACATCGTTGGGCTGTGGCTGGTCGCGACGGCTTCCTGCGCGCTCGAGGCCCGGGCGGTGACCGATGCGGCGCCGAGACAAAGACTGAGGACGAGAATCCGGCGCATGCGCAAGCAATACGTATCACCGAGCTCAAAAGTCAAGCGCGGCGGACGGGCGGGATCAAAACAGCGATGCCTGGGGAGCTCCGGACTGCGGCACCGCGAACCCGAGATGCCGGTAGGCGTGCGGCGTGGCGACGCGTCCGCGCGCTGTCCGCTGAAGGAAACCGTTCTGCACCAGAAACGGCTCATACACTTCCTCGATCGTCACTTCGTCTTCGCCGATTGCAGCCGCAATCGCGCCTAACCCTGCCGGACCACCGTTCCACTTCTCGATGATCGTCTTGAGAATGCGGCTGTCCATGTCATCCAGCCCATACTCATCGACCTCGAGCAGCTCGAGCGCCGAGGCAGCCACTGCACTCGTGATCGTTCCGTCTGCTTCGACTTGCGCGTAGTCGCGCACGCGACGCAACAGGCGATTCGCCACACGGGGGGTGCCGCGCGAGCGTCGTGCCAACTCGATCGCCCCCGCACGGTCGATCGGCACTTTGAGCACCGATGCCGAACGGATCACGATTTCTTCGAGATCTTCGACCGGATAGAAGTCCAACCGTTCGGTAATACCAAAACGCGCCCTCATTGGCGGAGTCAAGAGTCCCGCGCGAGTGGTAGCGCCGATGAGGGTGAACGGCTCGATCTGCATGGTGATCGTCTGAGCCTTTGGACCTTCGGAGAGGCGGATATCGATCCGGTAGTCCTCCATGGCCGGGTAGAGGAACTCTTCGATCACCGCGCGAAGCCGGTGGATCTCGTCGATGAAGAGGATGTCGCCCTGGCGCAGGTTGGTGAGCGGTCCTACGAGATCGGCGGGTTTTTCCAGCGCCGGCCCCGACGTCGTGCGGATGTTGACCCCCAACTCTCGCGCGACGAGCTCGGCCAGTGTGGTTTTGCCGAGGCCCGGGGGACCAGAGAACAGGATGTGGTCGAGCGCTTCGCGGCGGCCGAGGGCGGCATCGATTGCGATGCGGAGGTTGTTCTTCGCTTTGCGCTGGCCGATGAACTCGGCGAGTCGCTGCGGCCGTAAGGACAGCTCCACGGCCGACTCATCGGCGATGATCTCGGGCGTGGTGATTTCGGCGCGCGCCATGTGAGAAAATGAGCGAGGAGAAGGCGAAGGGGGAAGGGGTGAGCGGCGCCTGCTGCGCCGGCTGGTTGCGCTGCGTGGCTGAAGTCCGTACTTTCGCTCCCATAGAATTCCTTTGGGAGATGATTTCGTGGCCACGCCGCTCGATCTCGTGCGCGGGACGCTGGACATGATGGTGCTGCGCGCGCTCTCGTGGCGCGTCATGCACGGCTACGACATCGCGCGGTGGCTCGAGCGTGTGAGTGACGACGCGCTGCGGGTCGAGGAGGGATCGCTCTACCCCGCCTTGCACCGGTTGGCGGCGCGCGGGTGGGTGACGGCGCAGTGGGGCGTGTCGGAGAACAACCGGCAGGCGAAGTATTACACGATCACGGCGGCGGGGCGGAAGCAGCTGCGTCAGGAGACGGAGACGTGGGCTGCGTTCATCGCCGCCGTGGCCAAGGTGCTCGAGGCGCGGCCGGCCTGAGGGCTCACGGAGGCACTCCATGTCGTGGATTCCCGATCGATATCGCGATTTGCGGGCGATGGTGGGCGGCGTTACGCCTAAGCGCGACGTGTCGGACGAGATGGCGCACCACTTGGCGATGCGCGTGGCCGAGAACGTGGCGCGGGGGATGTCGCCGGAGGCGGCGCGGGCGGAAGCGCTGGTCCGGTTAGGCGATGTACGCGCGTATGAGCGCGAGGCGGAGGCGATCGACGCGGTCGCGGCGCGGGGGCGGCGGCGGATCGAGGTCCGGGACGCGTTAGGCCGCGAGGTGCGGCTGGCTGTGCGCGGGCTGCGGCGGTCTCCGGGATTTTCCATCGTCGTGCTGGTCACGCTGGCGCTGGGCATCGGCGCCGCCACCGCGATCTTCACGCTGCTCGATTCCGTTGTCCTGCGTCCGCTGCCGTATCCGAACGAGCAACGGCTGGTGTGGATCGAGAGCGCGACGTCGACCACGCCGTGGGCGGTATCGGAAGCGGGCTACTTCTATTATCGGGCGCACAACCACACGCTCGATGCGTTAGGCGTATTCGCGCCGAACCAGGTTGCCGTCGTGACCCGCGACGGGGCGCAGGCGCTGCCGGCGATCTACGCCACCGCGAGCGTGTTCGACGTGCTCGGTCTGCGCACCGTGCTCGGACGCCCGATCCAGGCCGCGGACGACCAGCCCGGCAAAGGGACGGCGGTCGTGCTGAGCCACCGCTACTGGATGCGCGAATACCACGGCGACTCATCCATTATCGGCAGGACGATCCGGTTGGACGATGGCGTGCGCACCGTCGTGGGCGTGCTGGCGCCGGGCGAGGAGCCGCCGCTGCAGCACGTCGACTTGTGGCTCACGCTGAACTTCGATCCGGCGGACCCACCGGTGAACTCGCACTTCCTGAGCGCGGTGGGGCGGCTCAAACCGGGCGTGGACGCCGCGGATGCCCAGCGCGATCTCGCACGCCTAACGGAACGCTTTCCGCGGGATCTGCCCGGCGCGTACTCGCCGGGATTCATGAGCAAGTACCACTTCACGGCCGGCGTGAAGTCGCTGCGCGCCGAGGTGGTGGGCGATGCCGCGCGCGGCATCTGGATCGTGCTCGCGGCCGCCGCACTGCTGCTGGTCGTGGCATGTGCGAACGTCGCGAACCTGTTCCTCGTGCGGCTCGAGGCGCGGCGGCGGGAGGTGACCATTCGCGTGGCGGTCGGCGCCGAGGGCGCGCATCTCGCGTGGCACTATCTCACCGAAAGTCTGTTGCTGTGTCTCGTCGCGGGCGGCATCGGGCTGGTGCTTGCCGACGGCGCGATCCGTGTATTGCTCGCTCTCGCGCCCTCCACGCTGCCGCGGCTGAGCGAGGTACACCTCGGCTGGCAGAGTGTAGTATGCGCCATCGCACTGGCCGTGGCCGCCGGCCTCGTCTTCGGCTCGCTGCCGCTCGTTAGGCGCAGGCTGGACGTCGATACCTTGCGCGACGGATCGCGCGGGCTCACGGTGTCGCCGGCGCGTCGCGCCGCTCGCGGCGCGTTGGTTGTGATCCAGACCGCTCTCGCGTTGGTGCTGCTCGCGGCGTCGGGGCTCATGGTGCGGAGCCTGCTCCGGCTGCGCGATGTGCGGCCGGGCTTCGATCCGCACGGGGTGATCGCGATCGACGCTGCGGCATCGACCGCCCACGACAAGACCTATGAGCAGGCAGCAGCGTTCTGGCGCGCGTTCATCGATGGCGTGCGCGCGCTGCCCGACGTGGCGGCGGCGGGCGCGGTCTCCTCCGTCCCGATCGACGGGAACGGGACGTGCGCGACGCTGCACATCGAGGCGCACCCGCTCCCGGCCGGCGAGGAACCGCCATGCGTAGCGCGGCCGATCGTGGCGCCGGGATACTTCGAGACTATGCGCATCCCGTTGCGCGGGCACGCGCCGACGTGGGACGACATCGCCAATCACTCCGCGGGCGTCGTGGTGAGCGGCCCGCTGGCGGCACACATGTGGCCTAACGAAGAGGCGATGGGGCAGGGACTCGGCGCCGGCAGCCAGCCGCCATTCTACCACGTCGTTGGCATCACCGGCGACGTGCGCACAGCGGAATTGGACCAACCGCCGACGGACGTCGTGTACTATCCGCCGGTGCCGATTCCCGGCAGCGGCCTCTGGGGCCCGGCCGGTGGGCTCACGCTCGTGGCCCGCGCGCGCCACGGTTCGCCGACGGCGCTGGTGCCGGAGATCCGCCGCGTGCTGCGCGACCTGGACCCCGAGGCGCCGATTGCCAACGTGCAATTGATGGACGACGTCGTCGTGCACTCGATGGCGCGCACGACGTTCATGTTGTTGCTGTTAGGCGTGGCCGCCGCGATGGCGCTCGTGCTGAGCGCCGTGGGGATGTACGGCGTGCTGTCGTACCTCATTGGCCAGCGCCGCGGCGAGATGGGCATCCGGTTGGCGCTCGGCGCCAGCGGCGGGCAGGTCACGCGGCTCGTGGTGTGGGAGTCGGCGCAGCTTGCGGCGGCGGGCGTCATCATTGGCCTCGCCGGTGCGCTGGCCACGACGCGCGTCATGCAGTCGCTGCTCTTCGGCGTGAGCGCGACGGATCCGCTCACGTTAGGCGTGGTGACGGTGCTGCTGCTGGGCGTCGCCGTGGCGGCAGCCTGGCTGCCGGCGCGTCGCGCCTCGCGCGTCGATCCGGTAGAAGCCCTGCGCGCCGGCTAGCGGCGCGCCCGTTGCGTTAGACGCGCGCGCCGAGTTGCGCCAGCCGCTCCGCCGCCGCCTCGAGCGTCTCGAGCTTCTTGCAGAACGCGAAGCGGACCAGCGAGCGGCCTAACGCTGGCTCGTGGTAGAAGCTCGAACCCGGCACGGTCGCGACGCCGATTTCGCGCGTCATCCATTTGGCGAACGCGTCGTCATCCTGGTCGGAGAGCGCCGAGAAATCGGCGAGCACATAGTACGCGCCCTCGGGCGCCGTGTACGTGAAGCCCGCCTCGCCTAACGCCGAACACAGTACATCGCGGCGCTCGCGGTAGTCGCGGGCGAGGTGATTGTAGTAGTCGGCGTCGAACGCCATGCCCACCGCCGCCGCGGCCTGCAGCGGCGCCGGGGCGCCCACCGTCAGGAAGTCGTGCACCTTGCGGATCGCCGTCGACGCCGCGGCGGGCGCGATCGCGTAGCCCAGCCGCCAGCCCGTGCAGCTGAATGTCTTCGACAACCCCGAGATCGTCACCGTGCGCTCGCGCATCCCCGGCCACGTCGCGAGGGCGTGGTGCGCGCCGGCATAGCGGATGTGCTCGTAGATCTCGTCCGTGAACGCCCACGCATCGTGCGCCTGGCACAACTCGGCGATGAGCGACAGCTCGTCGCGCGACAGCACACGCCCCGACGGATTGTGCGGCGTGTTGACGATGATCGCTTTGGTGCGCGGACCGAATGCCGCGCGCAAGCGGTCGGGATCGAGCGTCCACTTCGGCGCCTCGAGCGGCACGAACACGGGTTTCGCGTCGGCGAGAATCGCGTCCGGACCGTAGTTCTCGTAGAACGGCTCGAGCACGATCACTTCGTCGCCCGGATTGACTAACGCTAAGAACGTCGACGCCATCGCCTCGGTCGCGCCGCACGTCACCGTGATGTCGCGATCGGGATCGACCTCCATGCCGTACCACCTGCGGTATTTCTCGGCGATGGCGAGCCTAAGCGCGGGCGCGCCCCACGTGATCGCGTACTGGTTTATGTCGCCCTGCACGGCTGCGCACGCGGCGTCCTTCATCGGCGCCGGCATCGGGAAGTCGGGGAAGCCTTGCGCGAGGTTGATCGCGCCGTGCTGCTGCGCGATGCGCGTCATCTCGCGAATCACGGACTCCGTGAACGTCGTGGCTCGTTGGGCGATCATGCGATCTCGAGGTCCGGTACGATGGGTCCGCTCATCTTAGAGCGCGGCGATCCATCCTGCCAGCCCATAGCGTCCCGGCGCGGCTCGGGTAGCTCGGATGTCCGGGCGCGATGTGGTCTCACGCGGCGAGCATGGCCGCGCACGCGCGCGTCCGACTGATGATGCGCGTGTTCAGCGTGCGAATAACGGTTGGATCGACTCCGGACTCCACAGCCGCCTGTGTCGCAGCGTCTACGGCGCTCGGTATCAGCGCAACAATGTCGCGCACGGTGTCGAGAACATCCGTCGCGCCTAACCCAGATTGCTTCGCGAGAGCCTCCCAGCAGCGCCGATTGACCCGGCGAACGAGATGCGCGCCGCCAATGCTCATGGCGAGCTTCACGCGGTGTAAGGCTTCATCCCCGTATGGCAAATAGCTGAGGATGTCGTAGAATGGAGCCAGCCGCAGGGCGCCTCCAGAGGCGTGCAAAAGGGCGTAGTTCTTCGCATGCGCATCAGTTGCAGCGATGACCCAATTCAGGGCCGTTGCTCGGAGGAAGCGGAGAATGTCGTCCTGGGGATTCGACGAAGCGTCGCGCAAGAGACCGATCACTCTCGCGATACTCGGTCCGCCGTCGCTTTCATACTTCCGTGTTGGCATCACGCCGAGTGCCTGGCACACATCCTCTTGATGAATACGGGTATACAATCGACCGTGCTTGGCGCGATCGAAGCGTTCGACGACGATTGCCGTTTCTTCGCCGAATCGGAGTACGCGGGAAGACACAGCGCCGAGGCTCAGAAATTTGGCGATCTCGAGGCAGAAGTGCTCGTTTTCGACAAAGCCGTGGAACTGGCCCGTCGGCGGCTTGAGAATGCAGTTGCTGGGTGTTCGACCGCTCGGTCTGCCCCACCGGCCGCCTTCCTCGAGGAGTGCAAGCTTTGGTTGGGCGCCAGCCAAGCTGAATTGTCCGCTCGCGCGCGCAGACGTGCCCGGGATTCCGGTTTGTCGAACACTGCGCAGCTCGGCGGCGACCTCGTCTTCGCTGAGCCACTGGACGCCTTCGACAGATCGAGGGGCCGTTAGGCGCTCGACGTCGTCCGGGCTGGCGAATTGAACGGCGCCGGCGCAGTCGCCACCCATGCGTGAGAGCAAGGCGACGGGATTCCCGGACGAGACACCGAATAGGCGGCCATAGTGGTCCAACGTGCGCGTGTTGTCCGGTAGAAGACCCCACAGGAACGCGTTGGTCGGCTCATGGCCATGTTGTGCCGCGCTCAACGGCAGGGCGAGCGAGAGCGGATATGCGTGCGCGTCCCATCGCCACGCGTCGTCGTAAGTGAAGCGCAGCCTTCCGCGCCCGTCTTGCTCGATCACGCCGACGCGCACCCCCTCGAGCAGCGCGACGAGGACTCGATCCCCTTGCATCCGTCGGCGCCAGTCGCCGTTCAGCGACGTGATTTAGCGTGCTCGATGATCGCGTTCAGATCAATCGAGGGTCGATCGCGGATCGCCTCCTGCGGTCGTGCATCAAGGCGGATACCAAGGGCATTCAGCGTTCGCAGCACGAGCGACAGTGCAGCGGTCGACTTGCCGCGTTCGATATCGACGACCCACTGGCGGCTCACGCCGATACGCTTGGCCAATTGTTCCTGCGTCAGGCTGGCTGAGCGGCGGCGGTCGCGGACGAGATGCCCGAGCTCTGAAGCGGTGCGGATGATCATGATGTAGTCGATCGGCGACAGTAGAATTTTGTCACCGATCGCTTACATTTGTCAAGTGTCGCCGATCGATTACATCGGAGGGCCCGCCTCAAGCCCCTCCCGTCATCCGCGCCAACGCCGCCCGAATGAGCTCGGTCGCCGAGAGCCCGCGCCCGTCTGCCTCGACCACGCGTCGCACCGCCTTTTCCGCGTCGCCGTTGCTGTAGCCGAGTGACACCAGCGCGCGCATCGCATCATCCGCCGCCGCGCTCGCGGGACGCGCCGCGCCATCGCCGGCCATCATCACGTCGTCCAGTTTGTCCGCCAGATCGACCACCAGACGCTCGGCTTTCTTCCGGCCCACACGCGGCACACCCTGCAGCGTGGCCAGATCCTTTTCCTGGATCGCGCGCACCAACCGCTCGGCCGACAGCGCCGAAAGCAGCCCGATCGCGAGCGCCGGCCCAACGCCGTTGGCGGTGAGCAGCCGCTGGAACACGCGCTTCTCGTGCGCGTTCGTGAAGCCGAACAGCATCCACGCGTCGTCGCGCACCACGACGTGCGTCTGCAGCGTCACCGCGTCGCCTAACCGGGGCAGGTGCTCGTACGCGCCTAACGGAATCGTGAGCTCGTAGGCCACGCCGCCGGCGGTCATCACCTCCACGCGGTCCAGATCCTTGGCCACCAGCGTGCCCGTCACCTGGGCGATCATCGCGTGCGCTCCAGCCGCGGCACGCGCGCCGTCAGCAGATGCGCGAGCGCCGCCGCCACACCGTCGGCGGCGTCGTTCGGCTGCGGCGCGCTCTTGAGACGCAATAGCCGCGCGACCATGAACTGCACCTGCTCCTTGGTCGCCCCGCCCGCGCCCACGACGGTCTTCTTGATCTCGGCCGGCGGATACTCGGAGATCACAAGGCCGCTCTGCTGCGCCGCGAGCAGCAGCACGCCGCGCGCGTGTCCCAGGACGACGGTCGTGCGCACGTTCTTGGCGTAGAACACGTCTTCGATGGCGAGCACATCCGGCTTGTGCCGCGCGATGATCGCGCGCATTTCGTCGTACAAGCCGCACAACCGCACGCTCAAGCCGTCGCGCGGCGCCGTGCGAATGACGCCGCACTCGATAAGCGAAAGGGAGCCGCGCGGCTCCCCCTGTCCCGAGTGATCCGTCACGATGCCGTATCCCGTCGCGGCCGTGCCCGGGTCGATGCCTAAAACAATCACGCCGCCGCGCTCACGCCTTGGCCAACTCGGCGAGGTCGATGTCGAAGTTGGCTTCCACTTTCTGCACGTCGTCCAGATCGTCCAGCTCTTCCATCAACTTGAGCAACGTCTCGGCTGTCTTGCCCTCGACGTGCACCGTGGTCTTCGGGATCATCGCGATCTCGGCGCCGTCGGTGGCGATGTGCTTCGCGTCGAGCGCGGCCTTCACCGCGTGGAGCGCGGACGGCTCGGTCGCGATCACGTAGCGATCGTCTTCGCGCGTGAGATCCTCGGCGCCTGCGTCGAGCGCGGCCTCGAGTGCGGTTTCTTCGTCGACGCTTTGGACGGGCACGAAAATTTGTCCTTTGCGCTCGAACATCCACGCCACCGAGTTTGTCGCGCCCAGGTTGCCGCCGCCGCGCGACAACTTGTGACGGATGTCGGCCACCGTGCGCGTTGCGTTGTCGGTGAGCGTGTGAATCAAGAGCGCGACGCCGCCGGGTCCGAACGCCTCGTACGTGATCTCTTGGTACTCCACACCCTCGAGCTCGCCGGTGCCCTTCTTGATCGCGCGCTCGATGTTGTCTTTGGGCATCGACGCCGCGCGCGCCGCTTCGATCGCGGTGCGTAACCTCGGGTTACCGCCAGGATCGCCGCCACCGGTCCGCGCCGCGACAGTGATTTCCCGAATGAGCTTGGTAAAGACAGCGCCGCGCTTCGCGTCGGCCGCCGCCTTGTAGTGCTTGATCTGCTTCCATTTACTGTGACCGGCCATGTGAATCTCGAGACGAATCCGGAAGAAAGATATCTACGGAGGGAAGCACTCGCTGGCGCTCGCTTCGGGAATGGGGAAATCGGGAATAGGGGGCACCATTCCCGATTCCCTGTTCCCCAAGTGAGCGCCAGCGAGCGATTCCCTCGCTACTCAACCATATCCTCGAACCTGAGCCACTGCTTGTAGAAAAACAGGTCTACGTAGCTCGTTGGGCCGCTTCGGTTCTTGAGTATTGCCAACTCCGTTGCTCCTTCGTGTCCCGGCGACGGCGCATACAACTCTTCGCGGAATAATCCGAGGACGATGTCCGACAACTGCTTTACCGCGCCGCGCGCACCGAAGTCATCGAGCGCGGGACGCAGATCCGGGCGCGCGCGGTCCAGCGCCGGCACATGCGCGGTGAGCAGGACCGCGACGTGCGCGTCCAACGCATGCGACTTGAGCGCGCGAACGGCGAGGGCGAGCTCGTCATCGAGCGCACCTCCGGCGCTGCCGGCCATCGCTTGCAACGAGTCTACCACGAGCAGGGCCGGTTCGTGTGCCGCTGCCTGCGCGACTACGTCGCTCGGGCCGCCGTCCGGAAGCCGCGAAATTCCGGGCATCGTCTCGCGTAAGCGAAACGCCGCGGCGCCGAGCGCGGCGCGCGTCGATTCGTCCAGTGTGCCCTGTCGGATCTGGTCGATCGACGCCTTGCCCTCTATTGCCAGCACGCGCTCGAGCACGCGCGGTACATCCATTTCGCCGGACATGAGCTCGACCGCTGTCCCGGCACTCCGGGCGCGCAATGCAATCGCGAGCGCGAGCGCGGACTTGCCAACGCCGACGTCGCCGCCCAACACCACGAGGTCGCCGCGACGCAGCCCGCCGCCCAACAACTTGTCGAGGCTCGGAAAACCTGTTGGGATGCTGTCGGCAGACGCGGTTCCGTCGGCTACCGCGTCCACGCGCATCATGAGCTGCGAGAGCGGCGAGATGTCGGTGTGAGCGGACGGCGACATAGCGTCTACGATATCGAGACCCGCGCGAAGCGGGTAGGGACGTCTATTCCGCGCGCAGCGACGCGATCGCGCGATCCAGTTCCTCGGCGCCTGCGGCGTCGAGGTGACGACGTGCCGCGCCGAGTACGGCGGCGAGCGCCGTACCTATTTCTATGGGATCGGCACAAACCGTTGCGTCAGTAAGCCGCATGCACGCCGATCGTACCGCTGATGGTATGGAAAGCGACGCAAACCAACTGCGCGCGCTGCTCGTGCGGTTCGCGTGCGCGCGCCGACTGAGCTCCAAGGCTGCGCATCGCGCGTTCATAGCGAGTCGCGCCGCCATGAGACACGCCAAGGCCACTTCCCGTGTGCCTCCTATCGGTGCCCGTCCGGCCTGCGCGGCGAGTGCAGGAAATGGGAAGTGGTTGGGCACGGGTTGGTAGCTACCAGGCACCTGCCGGCAATACTACATTGCGCCAGCATGGCGCAACCCCCCAAGTCGGTGCTGTGGATCGACGACGAAGCCGACCTTCTCGAGTCTCACCGCATCTTTTTGCGTGAGAAGGGGTTCGAGGTCGACGCCGCGTCCAACGCCGACGACGCGGTCGAGATGCTGCGGCGCCGGCAATACGGCATCGTGCTGTTGGACGAGCAGATGCCGGGCAAGCGCGGCCTCGACGCCTACCGCGAAATCCGCGAGCTGGACCCGTTCCTCCCCATCGTGATGGTCACGAAAAGCGAGGAGGACGCGACGCTGCGCGAAGCGATCGGCGTCGACGTGCGCGACTACCTCGTCAAGCCGATCAATCCGCGACAAGTGTTGAGCGTGATCACGCGCGTGCTCGAGGGACCGCGCATCCGCCAGCAGGCCATCGCGCGCTCGTTCGTCGAGCGGTTTCGCGCCATGGAGATGGAGCGCGAGCGCAACCTGAGCTGGCGCGATTGGGTGTCGCGCTACGCGGAATTCGTGGAATGGGACATCGAGCTCGCCCAAGCGCGCGAGCAGAGTCTCTACGAATCGCTGCAAGCGCTGTATCCCGATTTGCGCCGCGAGTTCGCGGCGTACTTTCGCGACGCGTATCCCAAGTGGCTGCGCGATCTCGAGGGCGATCGTCCGCCGCTCTCGATCGACATCGTGAGCGAATTTCTGCTGCCGATTCTCGAGCGGTCGCGCGCGACGCTGTTCGTCGTGATCGATTGCCTGCGTCTCGATCAATGGCGCGTGCTGCAGCCGTTGCTCGCGCCGTTCTTCGACGTGGAGACGACGCACTATTTCTCGATCGTGCCTACCGCGACGCCGTACTCGCGCAACGCACTGTTCAGCGGACTGTTCCCGAGCGAGATCGCGGCGCGATTCCCCGATTGGTGGGGCGAGCGCGAGGACGAATCGCTCAACGCGCACGAGCACGAGTTGCTCGAGGCGCATCTGGAGGAGCTCAAGACGAACGTGCCGGTTCGCTACGACAAGATCTCGACGTCGGGCGATTCGGCGGAGCTCGAGCGTCGCCTAACGAGCGCGATCGCGTCGGAAGGTGTGAGCGCGTTCGTCTTCAATTTCGTGGACCTGCTCACGCATGGACGCAGCGAGTCCGCGATTCTTTATGAAGTGGCAAAGGACGAGATCGCACTGCGCCAGATCACGCGGCAGTGGTTCGAGCGCTCGACGTTGTTCGCCCTGCTCAAGGAAGCGGCGCGCCGCGGCATTCCGGCGCTCGTAACGAGCGATCACGGATCCATCCACTGCAACACGCCGGCGACGGTATTTGCGAAGCGCGACGCGACGGCCAACCTGCGCTACAAGTTCGGCGAAGACCTCCGCGCCGAGCGCGCCGAGCACGCGCTGCTGTTCTCGAATTTCGACGACTTGCGACTCCCGCGCCGCGGACTCGGCGGCAACACGCTGCTCGCCGTGGGCGACACGTTCTTCGTGTATCCGACCAAGCTGCGCGAGTACCAGACGCGTTACCGCGGATCGTTCCTCCACGGCGGTGTCACGCCGGAGGAAGTGATTTTGCCCGTGGCGCTGCTCACGCCGCGTCGTTAGGCCCGTGCGCCTGTATCGCCGGCTGTTCGGCTTCCTCAAGCCGCACGTATGGCGCATGGCCGGGAACATCGTCGCGAACTTCATCGGCGCGGCGCTGGACGGGTACTCGTTCGCGCTCCTCATCCCGTTCCTCGACGAGCTGTTCAAGCAGCCGCCCATCCCGTTAGGCAAGGGCTGGGTCAACACGTTTCTGCACGCCACGATCGGTCGGCTGCTCGACCCGGCGCAGCCCATGCAGTCGCTGCGCAACGTCATCCTCGTCATTCTGGCGACGGTCGCGCTCAAGAACCTGTTCATCTGGATCGCGGGCACGCTGGGCGCCGAGCTCCAGGAGTACGTGACGCGCGATCTGCGGGATGCGGTGTATCGCCACCTGCAGCGCCTGCCCATCGGCTACTTCACCACCACCAAGACCGGCCAGATCCTGTCGCGAGTCCTCGCCGACACGGAGCAGACGCGCACGCTCGTCACGCAGATCGTCACGCAAGCGCTGTCCGCATCCGCGTTAGTCATCATCTACGTCGCGTATCTGTTCGGCATCTCGTGGCGCCTCACGCTCATCGCGCTCATCGTCGCACCGCTGCTCACGTTGGGCCTCCAGCCGCTGCTCCGCCGGCTCCGCCGCGGCTACCGCCGCCTGCGCAACGACCACGGCGAGATGATGAGCGTGCTGCAGGAGAGCGTGAGCGGCATTCGGTTAGTCAAAGCGTTCGGGGCCGAGCCGTACGAGGAGAAGCGGTTCATCGGGGCGAGCCACACGTATTCCTCCGGTCTCGTGCGCATGGCGCGCGTGGCGCTCATCGCCCAACCGATCACCGAGACGTTAGGCGCCGGCATCACGGTGCTCTTGCTCTGGATCGGCGCCCGATACGTCTTGCTCGACCACTCGCTGCAGGCGTCGCAGTTCCTCGTCTTCCTGACGTTCGTGATGCGGTTGCTGCAGCCGCTCAAGCAACTGTCGCAGATCCCGGCGGTGGCGCAGAATGCATTCGCGGCATCCGAACGATTGTTCGATGTCATCGACCGCCCAACGGAAAAGGAGCTCGACCGCGGCGCGCGCGTGGTGCGCGACTTCGAGGACGCGCTGGTGTTCGACGATGTGAGTTTCGTCTACGAGGGCGGCCAGCGCCCCGTGCTCTCCGACATCTCGTTCACGGCGAGCAAGGGCGACGTGGTGGCGATCGTCGGCGCGAGCGGCGCCGGCAAGACGACGCTGGTGGACCTCATCCCGCGCTTCTACGAGCCGACCGCCGGCCGCATCGTGCTCGACGGCGTGGACACGCGCGAGATCACCCTCGAGTCGCTGCGGGCGCTCACCGGCATCGTGAGCCAGGAGACGGTGATCTTCAACGACACCGTGCGCAGCAACATCGCGTACGGTCGCTCGGCCGTGTACACCGACGCGCAGATCGAGGCCGCGGCGCGGGCAGCCAACGCCCACGAGTTCATCGCCGAGCTCCCGCGCGGCTACGACACTCCGTTAGGCGAGCGCGGCACGCGCCTTTCCGGCGGACAGCGCCAGCGCATCGCGATCGCGCGCGCGCTGCTCGTCGACCCGCCCATGCTCATCCTCGATGAGGCGACGTCCGCGCTCGACACCGAGTCCGAACGTCTCGTGCAGGAAGCCATCGACCGGCTGCTCGCCGGACGCACGGTGTTCGTGATCGCGCACCGGCTGTCCACGATCCAGCACGCCACCGAGATTCTCGTGCTCGACGAAGGCCGCGTCGTCGAGCGCGGCACGCACGACGAGCTGCTCGCCCTGCGCGGCGCCTACTGGCGCCTGCACTCCCTCCAGTTCGGGAATCGGGGCGAGGAGCTGCCGGCCACCTGACGTGCGCATCCTGTTCTATCTCTCGGCGCCCGCCTGGACGGGGAGCGCCCGCGCCGCCGCCGCGCTCGCGCGTGGATTGAGCGACCGCGGCCATGCGGTGACGGTCGTGTGTCCGCCCGAAAGCGCCGTCGAGCAGCGGCTCGAGTTCGGCTCGTACGAAGTGCTGCCCACTGCGTTCGACCTCCCGTTGCTCTCGGCCGTGCGCCGCCTCCGCGGCGCGCTGCAAGAGCGGTTCATCCAAGTGGTGTGCGTCCACACCGACCGGGAGCAGGCGGTGGCGGCCGGCGCGGCGCGCATGGCCGAGCGCGCGGCGGTGCTCAGGCGCGCGGCGCCGGGCGAGCCG
>DATEKK010000145.1:0-2645 GCA_035277485.1 Gemmatimonadaceae bacterium | reverse complement strand
ACGTTCACCGCCGGGAGTGGCACGCTCCAGTTTGTGCGCGATGTGACGGGACGCGTGACCGGCATGACGTTGAGCGCGAGTCGCATGCGCGGCATCGAATTCGACCGACTTCCCTGATCGGCAGCCTCTGGGGCTGCTGGTTTCAGTGTTGCAATCGAGCGCCTAACAAGAAGGTGCAACGCTGCTCAGGCGACGGCGCGTGCCTCGCTGCGACACTCTTCGTACGCCATGCGCAATCGCGCCACACACTGCGCCGCGAGCTCGACCGACGAATAGCTGGTGGTCGCATCGGTTTTGAGCTCCCAGGCCCAACTCGCCTGATCCGTACCGGCCGCCACGAATACCTCCTCCCACAGCGACGTCACAGCCATCGGGGCGCGGCGTGTCGTCTGGCGCTCCGGCAGATGCTCCCCACGAGGCGCGACGGCCCCTCGCCACACGATGGCGAGCAGGTCGCCGTCGGCTACGGAGTCTATCGTGCTGCGCAGCCATGTGATGGTGAGCGCCACCGGACCGAGTTGCACGATGCACCGGCCGGGCGAGACGCGTTCCTTCGACTTCTCCGCGAGTCCTGCGTTAGTCAGCGCCGCCACACCGCGCACGACGCTCAGGGCGAGCAGCTCGAGCTCGTGCGCGCAGACGGACAACGCGCGGTGTGTGGCCAGAAATGAAGGGCGTTCGGCCCAGAGCGGGGTCTCGGCCAGTGGGTACGAGTTCACGTCGTCAACCATCGAACCTCCTGACATGGATCGAGCGCCGGCCGGAACGACTGGCGTCTGCCAGCCGGCGCTCGAGTCACCGAAGCACGCGCCGTTAGGCGCGCGCTCCGGTGCACGGGAACGTCTCGTTTCGCTAGCGGGCCACGCGTGTCACGTTCTGGGCCGCCGGGCCCTTCTGGCCCTGCACGATGTCGAACTCCACCGTCTCGCCCTCGGCGAGCGACTTGAAGCCGTCGCCCTGGATTGCCGAGTGGTGCACGAAGCAATCTTTCTGTCCATCGGCTGGCGTCACGAAACCAAAGCCTTTTGCATCGTTGAACCACTTTACTACGCCGGTCGTACGCATGATGTGCTCCTCGAAATTGAACTGTGCTGTGGTCGGAGCGCGGTCTTGCGACCAGTTGCTGTACGGACCGACGACAACGTGCTCGTGACAACCCTCACGAAGGGGCGCCGTCGACTGACGGCAACGACTGAAACAAAAAAGGGCCCGCAATCTGGCGGGCCCCAAATCCAAATGCCTGTGGGCCGCGCGCTTGGCGCGCGACCGTATTGATAAGTCTAGCACTGTGGAGTCCGACTTACAACGGCCTCTCCGGGTAGCCGTGCAGTTTAGTAGCCGTAGAAGATCGGCGTTGCACGGCTAACGGCAGGATAACGGCGGGGCGACGGATGCCGGCCAGAATCGAGTGCAGAAGCCCAAGCTTCTCGGCCGGCCACGGAAAGTGGGTCAAGAGTCCAGTGAGTCTGGCCCAGATGAACGCAGAGCGGGACAAGCACGATTGGACCAAGGACACGCGCACGCACCTGCGCGACGAGAGCGTGAACGGTGAGGCCGCATCGGTCTGGCGGTCGCACGTCGTGACCGAGATGTCGACGGTCGACACGGACATGTGGATCTCGAAGAGTCGCGGTCTGGTGCTCAAAGCGAACAGCGTGATGGACGCCGGCACCGGGGAAAAGAGCCACAGCAGCGCTCGCTATGACTATTCCAACGTCCAGCCGCCGCCAGGTGTGCGGTGAGCGGATCAACGGAGGATCGTATGGCGCGTGCTCCGTGCTATCTCATACTGGCGGCGACGCTCGCCAGCTCGCCTGGCGCTGGTGAGAAATCCGACTCGAGCTAATCAGCCGCCGCTTCAACGCGGGCTTGCAATTTCTCCCGGATACGGTGGCGCTGGCGGGTGTTGGCGACAGGGCCGTGCAGTACACGCTCGGCATCACGGCCTACAAGGCGCCTAACCGGGTGTGCACCTTCCTGCTGGTGGGCGATGACGGCTATTTCAAGCAGTCCGGCTCTCAGTTAGGCAAAACGCTCGGCGCCGCCTGCAACAGGCTATTCGCGACGAATTCCTAACCGCCGATAATCCGGGCGTGCGCCTACCTATTCGTGCACCTACATTCCCAGAGTGCTGGCGCGCGCTCGTCAGTAGTTGAGCGGCTCGCGGTCCGGCCCTTCCATCAATCGCACGTGGTCGGCGCGGCGGTCGATATACAGGTTGAGGTTGCGCGCGCGTTCGAGCGCAGCGGACGGAGACAGGATAGCGTCGTACCCGTCCAGGCGTGCGAGATCCGCGATGAGCCGGCACGTTTCCAAATCGTCAGGGGCGTCGCCGGTGAGCTGGCCGAGGTTGACGCCGAGACGCCTGCGCACGGCGAGCTCGGTGAGATCGAGGACGCGCGCCACGCTGACCTCGAGCGACACGAGATCCCTCCGCTGATCCATTGCCGCATCGATGCCCGACCGGATGAGCTCCTTGTCGTACTCGGCGCGCGCGCCTTCTCGCGTTAGCGATGTGTACAGACATCCATACTCCGACTGTCTGTTCCACCGACCTCGCGCGAGCAAGATGAATCCCACGTGAAGCGGATGAGCGCCAACGGGCACGTGACGCCAAACGCGTCCCTCGAAATCCAAGGGCATGA
>DATEKK010000144.1:0-7883 GCA_035277485.1 Gemmatimonadaceae bacterium | reverse complement strand
CGCGCGCCGGATCGCGCGGCCGCACCACCCAGAACCCATCGTCGCGGCCGAGCGCGGCCCAGTCGCGCGGGGCGAGGGCGCGCGCGGCGTCCACGTAGGCCACGCCTAACCCACGGCGCACGGTGGCCGTGGCCAGCTCGCGCAGGAGAGTCGTCTTCCCGCTGCCCAAGCCGCCCACGAGCTCGGTGAGGCGGCCGCGGGGCACGCCGTGCTTGGCCAGCGCCGCGTCGAGCGCGGCGATGCCGGTGGAGAGCCCCGTCGCCGCCGCGGGCAACGCATCGTTAGGCAAAAGCTTGCGCAGCTCGGCCACCGCGCGGCGGCGCTCGGCGGCGCTCGCGATGGCCGGCGACGCAACGGCCGGCACGAGCAGGGAGGCGGCTGCCGTCATAGCCGGCTCACAGCGCGAGCGACAACTGCAGGTCGGCCTCGGACGCCGCGTCGGTGTCGCCCGATGTGTCGTTCGGCGAATCGGCGGCGGCCTCGGCGTCATCGCCCTCGTAGGTTTTGCGGCGCAGGCCGTGCGCGCGGCAGAGCCGGGCCATGAGCGACGCCAACCGCTCGCGGTAGAGATCGCCCGGCAGGTACGCGTGCGCATAGGCGCGCGCGTAGCGCGGCGCGAGCTCCGGAAACTCCTTGGCGATGAACGGGAGATACCGCTTGCGCGCCTCGTGCTGCAGCCGGAGCGCGCCCGTGGAGATGTGCGACGCGCCCGCGCCGGCCACCTGCCTAACGAGCGCCTCGAGATCGCGCGGATGATCGGTGATGCCGGGCAGCACCGGCATGCAGTTCACGCTCACCGCCACGCCCGCGTCGTTCAGCCGCGCGATCGCGCGCAGGCGCGCGTCCGGCGTGGGCGCGCGCGGCTCGAGCCGGCGCGCCAGCGCCCGATTCACCGTGATCAACGACACGTGCACGCTGATCGCCGAATGCCGGGCGATGCGCGCCAGCACGTCCACGTCGCGCGTGACTAACGGACTCTTGGTGGTGATCGAGACGTGCAGCCCGGGATGCTCGGCCAGCACCTCGAGGATGCCGCGCGTGATCGCGAACCGGCGCTCCGCCGGCTGATACGGATCCGTCGCCGTCCCGATGGCGATCCAATCGCCTTGGGCGAGCGCGCGGAAACGGTCGCTCCCATGGCGGAGTGTGCGCGCCAGCAGCTCGGGCCCGTTCCGTTTGACGAAGATGTGACGCTCGAACGCCAACCAGGGCGGGATGCGCCCCTCCCCGACGTCCTGCTCGGCGGCGCCGGTCAGACGGTCGGCGGCGGTGGCGCGCTCCATCACGTAGCGGTGCGCGTAACGGGCATAACAGTACGCGCACCCGAACGCACAGCCGATGTAGGGGTTGATCGACCAGAACCCCATCCCCGTGATCTCGGGCCCGTTGATGATGCTCCGGGCATGGCTGCCGTAGTACGTGATGTCGCGCTGCTCGCCAATGACGGGCAATTGGCGGAGGGAGCGCTCGACGGCGGCTGAAAACAGAGCGGGTTGCTGCATAACAGCGATGGGGGTTGCGGGGGAACGATGATACCGAATAGATACCGAAGTAACAAGGTGCGCTCTAGGGGTGATTTGCTCCTCAGCACCCTCTTCCTAAGTGACTGCTTAGTAAGACCGCACTTCAGACAGCACCTGCTCGGAGACCCTCATGGCCGAGAATCCGTTCCGCATCCACGGCCTCGTCACCGGCGAATTCTTCACCGATCGCACGGCCGAGCTCACGCGCATCCGCGATGCGCTCCGCCGGCCGGCGAGCAAGCTGCTCGTCTACGGCTACCGCCGCATGGGGAAGAGCTCCGCGCTCGCGTTGGCTGTCGACCAGGTGAACCGCCAGCGCGGCCACGCGTTCGTGGCCGACCTCTCCACCGCGTCCACCGTGGCCGACGTCTCCAACCGCATCCTTCAGGGCGCGGCCGCCGCGTTAGGCAAACGGTGGAAGAACGTCGCGGCCGACCTCGCCGCGCGCCTCCAGGCCACCGTCTCGCTCACACACGACCGCGCCTCCGGCCTCCTCCTGCCCACCGTCTCGCTCCAGCTCCGCCGCGCCGACCTCGAGGACCAGCGGGCCACGTTAGGCAGCGTCCTCGACGCGGTGAACGACCTGGCGAATGACCGCGGCGTGACCATCGGGCTCGTGCTGGATGAATTCCAGGACATCGCCCGCTTCGGCGGCGAGGACGCCGAGTGGCATCTGCGCGGCGTCATCCAGCGCCACGATCACGTGAGCTACGTGTTGGCCGGCTCCAAGCCGCACCTCATCCGCCGCATGATCGAGCCCGGGCGTGCGTTCTACGACATGCTCGACGTGCTCTACTTCGGTCCCATCGATCCCACCTATTTCGCGTCGTGGATCGAGCAGCGGATGCGCGGCGCGGGCGTCGGCTGCGATGGCGTCGGCGCGCGCATCATCGAGATCGCGGGACCGCGCACGCGCGACATCACGCAGGTGGCGCGCACCTGCTTCGACCGCGCGGCCGCGGGTGCGAAAGCGGAGCCGCGCGATGCAGATCTCGCGTTCGCTGATGGCGTCGCCGAGCGCGACGACGCGTTCGCGGATTTCTGGCAGCAGCTCACGCCGCACCAGCAGAACGTGCTGCGTGCGCTGGCGGTGACCGGCGAAGGCCTCACCTCCGCCGAGACGAGCGCGCGCTTCGGGCTCGCGTCGAGCAGCGCGGTGTCGCAGGCGCTGGCGGCGCTGGTCGATGCCGGGCGGCTCATTCGGGAGGAGCGCGGTGCGCGATACGAATTCGACAGTCCGTTTCTGCGCGGCTGGGTGGTGTCGCGCGCACTGCTCGACATCGGCATCGTGCTGCCGGTGACGTATCGCGTGCCGGCGGTCGCCCTGACGAGTGCCGTCGCTGTCTTGCCAACGCGCGCCACGGAGGCGACCGTTTAGCCAACTCGTCATCGAACCCATCGCGAGATGAAGGATCAGCCACGAGGGCCTCGGGATGCCGCCAACCTGACGCGCCGACGTCTTGTCGCCGGCACGGCGGCGGCGATCGGTCTCGCGATGCTGCGGCGCGGCGCACCCGGCCAGGCCGCCGCGACGTCCGGCCCGGCCCGCCGGTTAGGCGAATCCGCGACGGCCCTCGGCGCCCGCGCGCCTAACGAAAAGATCCGGCGGGTGGTCGGCGGCGTGCTCCACGAGATATCGCTGACGCCGCTCCAGGATCTGCACGGCATCGTGACGCCGTCGGATCTGCACTACGAACGACATCACGCGGGCGTGGCGGTCATCGACCCGCACCAGTACAAGCTGCTCATCCACGGCATGGTCGATCGCCCAACCGTGTTCGACCTGGCCGCGCTCAAACGGTTCCCGGCCGTCTCGCGGTTTCATTTTCTCGAGTGCTCGGGCAACGGCGAGAGCGCCTACCGGAACATTCGACGCGACCAGTCGCCGCAACTCGTGGACGGTCTCACGAGCACGAGCGAGTGGACGGGCGTCTCGCTGGCGACGCTGCTCCGCGAGGTCGGCGTGCATCCACGCGCGAAGTGGTTCCTCGCCGAAGGCGGCGACGCCGGCCTCATGGCGCGGAGCATCCCGGTCGAGAAAGCGTGGGACGATGCGATGATCGCGTACGGCCAGAACGGCGAAGCCTTGCGACCCGAACAGGGATATCCGGCGCGACTGCTGCTGCCCGGATGGGAAGGGAACACGAACGTGAAGTGGATCCGGCGTCTCGAGTTTGCGGATCGGCCGTTCATGACGCGCGACGAGACCTCGAAGTACACGGACCCGCTGCCTAACGGAACGGCGCGGATGTTTTCGTTCGTCATGGACGCGAAGTCGATCATCACGTTTCCCGCGTATCCGGCCACGCTGACGGATCGCGGTTGGTGGAACGTGACCGGTCTCGCGTGGAGCGGCCGGGGACGGATCACGCGCGTCGATGTGTCGGCAGATGGCGGAAAAACGTGGGCGCCCGCGGTGCTCGAGCAGCCCGTACTCTCCAAGTGCCACACGCGGTTCTCGTTTCCGTGGAAGTGGGACGGACGCGAGGCCACGCTCATGAGCCGCGCAACCGATGAGACCGGATACGTCCAACCGACGCTGGCGCAACTGCGCGCCGCGAGAGGGACCGGCACGCGCTATCACTTCAACAACATTCGCGCGTGGCGTATCGCACCGGACGGCAGCGTGACCTTTGGACTCGACGGATGACGAGAGCCGCGATGCTGAGGGCGGCGCTCCTCGCGGTGGCGGCGGTCTCGCCCACTCTCGTTAGGCGAGCCGAGCCTCGCTCTGTCCCTCCGGCGCGCTACGGGCTCGGCCGCCCCGCCACGGCCGATGAGATCCGCGCCTGGGACGTGAGCGTGATGCCGGACGGCACGGGATTGCCGGTCGGTAGCGGGACCGTCGTCCAAGGCGCGACGATCTTCGTTCAGAAGTGCGCACGCTGTCATGGCCCAACGGGAGTCGAGGGCCCGTTCGACCGGCTCGTCGGCCGGGAGCCGAAACAGGGCTTCCCGTTCGGCCGCGACGACTCGCTCGTGCGTACCATTGGGAACTATTGGCCGTATTCGACGACCGTGTACGACTACATTCATCGGGCCATGCCCTACGACGCACCGGGCTCGCTCGAGCCGAACGAGGTGTACAGCGTCGTCGCGTTTCTGCTCTGGCGCAACGAGATCATCGCGGACACGGCGGTCATGAACGCGCGCACGCTGCCCCGCGTGCGCATGCCCGCGCGCGATCGGTTTGTGGTGGACAATCGTCGCGGCGGGCCAGAGGTTCGGTAGTGACGGGCACGACATCACCGAAATCCGAGAGACTCGCGTGCCGGTAATGCGACGCATTGGCACGTTGGCCACGTGCGCCGCCGAGGGCGGGCAGGGCGACATCCATCCGATCACCAACGCGGCGCTCGCGTGGCGCGACGGGCGCATCGCGTGGGTCGGCCCCGATGCGGACCTGCCGCCCGAGTACGCCGACGAGGTGCCCACGAACATCGGAAGTCGGACACCTCTGGTCATCCCCGGCCTGATCGATTGCCACACGCATCTGGCATTCGGTGGATGGCGCGCGAACGAATTCGTCGAACGCATTCAAGGGCGCACGTATCAGGAAATTGCCGCCGCGGGCGGCGGTATCGCCTCGACGGTCGAGCAGACTCACGCCATCTCGTCGGAAGCGCTGGCGGACAAGTGCACGCGATTTCTGCGTGAGATGTTGACGTTAGGCGTCACGACGGTCGAGTGCAAGAGCGGGTACGGGTTGACGCTCGAGGAGGAGCTGCGGTTGTTGCGCGTGTATCGCGACCTCGCGGCGGTGGGACCGCAGCGGATCGTGGCCACATTGTTAGGCGCGCACACCGTGCCGCCCAACATGCGCGGCCGGCGCGAGGCGTACGTCGACATCGTGGTCAACGAGATGATTCCGGCGGTGGCGCGCGAGCGGCTTGCCACGTGCTGCGATGTGTTCGTCGAGCGTGGCGCGTTCACGATCGAGGAAGCGCGCCGGATTTTGCGCGCGGCACGGGCCGCGGGACTTGCCGCCAAGCTGCACGCCGACCAGTTGAGCGACGGCGGCGGTGCCGCGCTCGCCGCCGACGTGCACGCGATCTCGGCGGACCACCTCGAGCACGCGTCGGACGCCGGCATCGCAGCCATGGCACGAGCAGGTGTAGTGGCGGTGAGCCTTCCGTTAGCAACGATGTATCTTCGCCAGACGCCAATGCCGGCGCGGCGGTTCATTGAGGCTGGCGTTCCCGTCGCCGTCGCTACCGATTTCAACCCCGGTTCGGCGCCGAGCTATCACTTGCCGCTCGCCCTCACGCTTGCATGCACGCTGCAGCGCATGACGCCGGCGGAAGCACTCAAGGGCGCGACGATTTACGCCGCACGCGCCGTCGGAGTCGAGGCCGAGGTCGGGTCGCTCGAGCCGGGCAAGCGCGCCGATTTCGTTGTAATTTACGCGCCGAGCGTCGACCACTGGCTGTACCACTTCCGTCCAAATGCCAGTGGAACGACGCACATCGGTGGTCTTGCCGCTTGGACTCCGTCCTAACGGAGCGGTACGCTCAGCGCTAGAGCATCGGGATGTCGATGTCCTGCTCGCGCGCCGTCCGGATGGCGATGTCGTAGCCCGCATCCGCGTGGCGCGCCACACCGATTCCCGGATCGTTGGTCAGCACCCGCTCCAGCCGCACGCGCATCTCCGGCGTCCCGTCGGCCACGATCACCTGCCCCGCGTGCAACGAGTTGCCGATGCCCACGCCGCCGCCGTGATGGAACGACACCCACGATGCCCCGCTCGCCACGTTGAGCATCGCGTTGAGAATCGGCCAATCGGCGATCGCGTCGCTGCCGTCGCGCATCGCCTCCGTTTCGCGGAACGGCGACGCGACGCTGCCGGTGTCGAGATGGTCGCGCCCGATCACGATCGGCGCCGAAATCTCGCCCTTCGCCACGAGGTCGTTGAGCGCGACGCCGAACCTCGCACGCGCGCCCTGGCCTAACCAACAGATGCGCGCCGGGAGCCCCTGGAAGTGCACCTTCTCGCGCGCGAGCGTGATCCACCGCACGAGATGCTCGTCGTCCGGGAACAGCTCCAGCACCAGCTCGTCGGTGCGGGCGAGATCCTTGGCGTCGCCCGAGAGCGCCACCCAGCGGAACGGACCCTTCCCCTCGCAGAACAACGGCCGCACGTACGCCGGCACGAATCCGGGGAACGCAAACGCATCCGCGAGCCCGGCGTCGTGCGCCACCGTCCGCAAATTGTTGCCGTAGTCGAACGTCACGGCCGCGCGCGCGCGCATCTGCAGCATGGCGCGCACGTGCTCGACGATCGATCCGCTTGCCCGCCTAACGTACTCCGCGGGATCGGAACGCCGCAGGTCGGCCGCGGCCTCGAGCGACAAGCCGGCCGGCACGTAGCCGTTGAGCGTGTCGTGCGCGCTCGTCTGATCAGTGAGCACGTCGGGCGTCATCCCGCGCCGAACGAGCTCGGGCAAGACCTCCGCGGCGTTGCCCACGAGCCCCACCGAGAGTGCCGTCCGCGCGGCTTTCGCCTCGGCGATCCACGCGAGCGCCTGGTCGAGGCTCGTCGTCTGCCGGTCGCAATAGCCGGTCGCCACGCGCTTGGCGATGCGCGCCGGGTCCACCTCGATGCCTAAAAATGCCGCGCCGTGCATCGTCGCGGCGAGCGGCTGCGCACCGCCCATGCCGCCGAGTCCGGCGGTGAGCACCACGCGGCCGGCGAGGGTGCCGCCAAAATGCTGGCGCGCCACGGCGCCGAACGTCTCGTACGTCCCCTGCAGAATGCCCTGCGAGCCAATGTAGATCCACGAGCCGGCGGTCATCTGCCCGTACATCGTTAGGCCCTGGCGCTCGAGCTCGCGGAACACATCCCACGTCGCCCAGCGGCCCACGAGATTCGCGTTGGCGATGAGGACACGCGGTGCACCCGGGTGCGTGCGGAACACGCCCACCGGCTTGCCGCTCTGCACGAGCAGCGTTTCGTCGTGGTCCAGCCGGCGCAGCGTCGCGACGATCGCGTCGAACGATGCCCAATCGCGCGCGGCCTTACCCGTCCCCCCGTACACCACGAGATCGTCGGGTCGCTCGGCTACATCGGGGTCGAGGTTGTTCATCAGCATGCGCAGCGCGGCTTCCTGCTGCCATCCCTTGCAGGACAGCGTGGTCCCGCGCGGCGCGCGCACGCGCTCGGTATCAAGCGATGTCACGAGTCACTCCAAGAGATCGGGTCGAGAGCGCCGCGTTTTTTTGGGTCTTCGGGGAATTTCGGGAAAATGAGGCGGCAGGTCGGTACACCTCGGCGCGCTAGCTCCGGTGGGAGTGCGATGTGAGGGCTCACTGGAAGCGCGCATTGAGGGCTTCCTCGCTCTAGGTGTGAAGGATGACGACAAG
>DATEKK010000143.1:0-2141 GCA_035277485.1 Gemmatimonadaceae bacterium | reverse complement strand
TCCTCGAAGAAGAGCGCACCGTACCCGTACGCGAGGTCGCCGCCGGGGAAGCGCGTGGTGGAGAGATTCCAGCGGTCGAACTTCACGGGGCCGCCGTCCATGGCGCCGGCCGTCAAGAGCATGCGCTCGTAGGTGCCGTCGACGCGGCCGGATCCCGTGATGTCGCTCTCGTAGAACACGGCGAGCCCTTCGGTGATCCAGGCGGGCTCGTACTGATTGGGGAACAGAAACGGCGCGCGACCGAACACGTGCTGCGCGAGCCGCCACCATCCGCGCGTGCGATCGAGGTGGAACACGTGCGTGAGTTCGTGCGTGATCACCAACTGGAGCCAATCATCATAGTAGCGCAGCGAGACCACATCGAGGCCGGGCCGCGCGTACACGAGAATGCGGTTGGTGGGATACGGCGTGGTGGAGCCGTTGGAGAAGTCGACGTTGTCGGCGACGACGAGATCGATCGGTCCGCGCGGCGGGTGCAGGCGTTGGGCGAGGGCGGCGTACGCCTGCTCCGCGTCCACGGCCGCCCGTCGCGCGGCCTGCTCTTCGGCCGGCGTGAAGTGGACGTAGAAGTGGGGCGTGCGGAGGGTGCGCCAGTCGGCGTTGGGCGCGATCTGCGCGGCGGCGCCGGGCGCCCACGCGGCGGCCGCGGCGCCCAACGCTAGTCCTAACGCAAGGCGCCGGGCGGTCACTTGCGCGGGGCCAGCGATCGGAAGTACGTCTCCAGGCCGTCGGCGATTCCGCGCGCGTACGCGAGCTGGAACTGCGGCGTGCGGAGCGCGGCTTCCTGCTCGGGCATCATGATGAACGCGCCCTCGCAGAGGACGGCGGGCATCCACGTGGGCCGCGCGAGCGCCAGATTATCATAATGGATGCCTAACTCAGGTAGGCCGAGTCGGCGGACGAGCGACGTCTCGAGCGTGCGGGCCAGGGGCTCGGACTGCGGGTGGAAGAAGTACGTGCCGGTGCCGTGCGAAACGAAGGGGTCGACGCCATCGGGGAGCGCGTTGAGGTGGATCGAGACCAGCGCCTGCGCATCGGCGCGCCGGGCCATGATCGGCCGGTCGCCTAACGCAACCGGCGCGTCGGTGGTGCGCGTCATCACGACCGTCGCGCCGCGCGCCGTGAGCAGCTGGCGCAGCTTCTCGCCCACGGCGAGGGTCGGCACCGGCTCGTACAACCCGGTGGGTCCCGTCGCGCCGATTGGCGGGTGGCCCGGATCCACCGCGATCGTGAGGCCGGCCAGCGGACGGTCCGGATCGATGTGCGGCGGGCGGCGGACGCGGAGCACGAAGCGTCCGTTGTCCCAGAACGCGAGGTACCCGAACGGCTGCGTGGCCAGCCTGAGCGTGTAGCGCACGCGCTCCGAGCCGACCGGCTCCCATCGGACTACGCGGACGAGCGAATCGTCACCGGCGTAGGTGATGATGTCGGTGTTCCCCGTGACGCCGTACAACGTGAGCTGGATCTCGTGGTCGCCCTCTTCGACGAGGAAGGGCGGGCGGCTGCTCATCGGGATCACGAGGTCCACCCCTTGTGCAGCGGAGAGAACCTGCGCGTTGCCCGCCACGCGCGGCGGCGGCTGCCATCCGGTGGGCATGAGCGCGATATCGCTCGCGTGGACCCAGATCTCGAGCGCGTCGTCCAGGCGGACGCGCACGAAGTCGCCGTCGTATCCGGTGACCGGCACCGCCGTACCGGCCATGAGCAGCCACTTGTACGTTCCGTTAGGCAGCGGGCGGCCGATGATCACCCGGTCCGTGTCGCTCACGCTGCTCGTGTCGGCGCCCAGAATGCCCCACGTGGGGACGAGCGGTGCCGGCGCGATCGCGGGGACCGACAGGCGCACGGTGTCTGTGCCGCGCGCGACGACAATCGAGCTCGGCGCCCGCATGCGACCTGCGGGGACGCCAAGGGACCATTGCGTGGAGTCGGCCGCAGCGCGCGGCGTGATCACACCCGGCGTGACCGGCGCATCGAACGCGGTGCGCAACGGCAGCGCGGCGCCATTCACCATCGGAACCGTCGTGAGCGAATCGGCGCGCCAGGCGACGGTTGCGTTAGCCGGCGCTCGCACGGCGACGCGAACGATTTCGCTGTCGCTGAGCGCGATGCGACCGAACGGCGCCACGCTGCTCGAGTCG
>DATEKK010000142.1:0-2582 GCA_035277485.1 Gemmatimonadaceae bacterium | reverse complement strand
GACGCGGAGGTCGAGCGACCACGAGTCGCCGCGTTTGGCGGCGTCCCACCAGGCGCGGTTGGCATCGTCGAACACGAGCAGTTCGCCGCCGGTGGGCGAGACGTAATGCGACAGGTAGTGCGCGAAGCGCGGGAAGGTGTTCGTGAGGCGGTCGGCGTGGATGGTGCCGGCGAGGTGGACGTTGGTGCCGCCGTCTTTGTTAGGCGAAAGGCGCAGGGTGTCGAGCGACACCGCGCGGCCCAGGGCGGCGGTGGTGCGCGGGAGGTCGTGGTGCAGCGCCGCGCGCGCCGCCGCCGTGTCTCCGCCGCGCTCGGCTGCCGCGAACAGGGCGGTGAGCGCCGCGCCTAACTGAGTGCCGGTGATGGGGCCGACGGCGAGCTCGTCGCGCACGTTCCATGCATAGTCGTCGCTGCGGACCTGCGTTAGGCGCATCACGCGGCGATAGTCCGCGGGTTGCAACGGTGGGGGCGCGTCGCCGGCGACGACGAGGGTGTAGCGCCCCGGCGCCCCGTGGCCGGCCAGGACGAGGGTACGTGTGTTCCCGCTCGTCGCCGTCCAAGCCGTGTTGTCGTGAAAGAGCTTGGACGGGACGAGTGCGGATTTGGCGAAGCGCGGGCGGAGGGCGTCGAGGCGGGCATCGCGGTCGTGGGGACCGAAGCGCGCGTCGATGGACTCGAGGAACTGGTCGGACGCGGCGGGCGCGCCGAGGGCGGCGGTCGGAGCGCGGCAGGCCGCGAGGGCGAGGACGGCGGCGATTGCGAGATGGGCGCGCGAGCGTAGCGGCACGCGCGCAATCTCGACGGCGGATTACTGAGGCGGAAGCTCTGTTTCCAGGCCGAGCGTGCATTGCGAGTCATGCCGATCTCGACGGCGGAGCCATGTCGTTCGTACATTGGGGCGACTCTGCTGGGGCTGCCACGTGAAGAGTCGTTGCCTCGCGCTCGCGTTGCTCGTTCCGCTGGCGATGTCGGCGGCCGGCGGACGGAGTCCGGTAGCGCACGGGCAATGGTCTATTGCGACTGCACGCGACGCAGCGAGCGTCGGTGCCTCGCGTACGTCCGGCGCGATTTGCCGGTTAGGCATCGCGTCGTCGCCGTCGCTGGGCGCGCCTCACGCAAGACGCGCCCGGAGGCCGCGCCTGTGCACGGCGACGGCCCCTCGTCGCTCGGCGCGGCATGCTCGCCGCCGCCGACTGGTCCGCACGAATGACGATGCGTGTCTCCCGCGGCCAACGGCGTTTCGGCCCGGCAATCGAGACCCGCCGCTCGACGATCTCTGTCGTTGGTAGGCGTCCGCCCCGGCGCTGATTTTGGCGCGCGCGGACGACTGCTGCACTCGTCCCCGAGGCGCACGTTGAGCGAAAGCGAGGAGACCCCATGTCAAACAATCGATGGATGTCACCGGCCAAGCGGATCGGCATCGCGGTGGCGTTGGCGGTGGGCGCGGTGTTGTTCGGTGTCGTGACCGGTGTTCGCGGTTCGTCCGTATCGGCTGCGTCGAGTGCCAAACTCGAGGCCAGCATCTTTTCCTACGATGGCACCGACTTCGTCCGCACGCAGACGACGTTAGTCACGGAGCGCGGCAGGTCGGCTGTCGGTACGAAGCTCGACCATGATTCGCCGGCGTATAAGGCCCTGACCGACAAGCACTCGTTCAGCGGCGAGGTCACCGCGTTCGGGAAAACGTACGACGCCAACTATGCCCCGCTCACGAGTGACGACGGCAAAGTGACGGGCGCATTGTTCGTCGGCATTCCCAAGTAGGCGTTACCCCGGGACGTGGGCGCGCCGGTCTTGCTTGGCGAGCGGGGCCGGCGCGGCGCCCACGGTACAGGCACGCGCGTCGGTGCCAGCATGGGTTAGGCGCGCATGCAACAGCAATGAACACAGTCGCACGCCTCTTGCCTTTTTGTTGTCCGGCGTTAATCGTATCAGCGTTAGGCACAAGGGAGACTCTCGTGCGTCGTATCGGCGTCGTGTTGGTTGGCGCATGGCTCGTGGCATGCAGCAGTAGCTCGACATCGGTTCGCTCGTTCGGCGGCGCGTACGATCTGACCAGCGTCGACGGAGGGCAGCTTCCGCAGTCATACTATCCGGGCGTGAGCACGACGGAGCTGCGCGGCGGAACGCTGACCGTTGGTCCGGATACCTTGGTCGTGAAGCTGTTTCTGCAAGCAGAGAGCGGCGGGCAACCGACAGGCGATGTCGTGCCGATGATCGTCGACTTCCCGTACGCACGCCTCGGCGATTCACTCTACCTTCCGAGCGACACCTCGCTCTTCCATGACCCGCTCTATCTCGGGGGGCCGCCGCCGCCGTTCGGCGCGATCGAGGGAAGCGACGTGGTCATAACTCTGGCGGTATATCCGCCGGTGGGCACCGGGGTGAGGGGAGTTGCTCGCCAATTCTCCTTCGCGCCCGCGCGGTAGTGGCGCTTCGGGGTCACGGTAGCTTGAGGTCGCCCAGTTGCGGGGGTAAATTGGGGTTCGCTTCACGACAATCGAGAGCACTGCCCCTTGGTGTAACTGGCAACACGCCTGACTCTGGATCAGGAGAGTCCTGGTTCGAGCCCAGGAGGGGCAA
>DATEKK010000141.1:0-53347 GCA_035277485.1 Gemmatimonadaceae bacterium | reverse complement strand
AGGGCGTCGGCGGGGGAATGGTCCAGGAGATTGGTGTGTGTCACGGAGTAAATCTACGTACTGGGGAAGCGCTCGCTGGCGCTCGCTTGGGGAACCGCTGCGCTTGGGGAAATGGGGAAGCGGCGGCCTGCGCCGCCTTGGGGTGAGGAAGGACATCAGCAGTCCGAGGGTGGAGAGTGCCGGACGCCGAGAACGAGGGACCGACACTCATTCCGCGGGGACCTTGATGGTGTTCCTCACCCCAAGGCGGCTTCGCCCGCCGCTTCCCCATTTCCCCAAGCGCAGCGCTTCCCCAAGCGAGCGAGAGCGAGCGCTTCCCCCGTTTTCACATAGCCGCGACTTTCAACCGGCGTTAAATTCAACAGGCCCAAACAGATGACCGAACTCTGGCAGGCGCTTCCGTGAGGTGCACGGCGTGGTTAGTCTTTCAGATTCACCCCCAAGTGACGGAGCACTGGTGTTGCTTTCCGAGCTGCTGTCGGCGGAACGGGTCAAAGTGCCGCTGGCGAGTCGCACGAAAAGCGACGTGCTGCGCGAGCTCGTCGAGCTCGTAGCGCCGTCCGCGGGGCGTCGTGGTGAACGAGTGGATCCGGAGTCCATCCTCGAGTCGGTGCGCGAACGCGAAGCGGTGCTGTCCACTGGAATCGGCGACGGCGTCGCCATTCCACACGGCAAGACACCGCACGTCGACCAACTGGTGCTGGCCGCGGGTGTGGCGCACGACCCGGTCGACTTCGACGCACTCGACGGCAAGCCCGTGCACCTGTTCTTCTTGCTCGTGGGACCCGAGAGCGCAGCCGGCGCGCACGTGAAAGCGCTGAGCCGCATCTCGCGACTCCTGCGCCGCGAGTCGTTGCGCGCGAGCCTCGTGGCCGCGCAGTCGGCGCCCGATTTCCTCCGCCTGATTCGAGATTTGGAGGTGGCGTGAGCGCGCCGCGTCGAATGCCGCCCATGGTGTGGGCGGCGCGGCGCGGCGTGGCCCGTAATGTCACGTCCATGCACCGTCGAACCGTACCAACCGAATGACCACGACCAATACCAACGAGGCGACCACACTCCGAAGCCGCCGCTGCGGCTCGCTCCGCTCGGGCGATGCCGGCACGCACGTCCGGTTAGGCGGATGGGTCCACGGCAAGCGCAATCTGGGCGGGCTCGTGTTTCTCGACCTGCGCGACCGCGACGGCATCGTGCAGGTATCGGTGGACCCCGCGCTCGTCGGCGATGCAGTGCGGGACACGGCAGCGGCGGTAGGGAAGGAGAGCGTCGTGCTCGTGGACGGTGATGTGGTGCGGCGTCCGCCCGAAGGCGTGAACCGCGAGCTCGCGACGGGCGAGATCGAGGTCAAGGCGCGGTCGCTGCGCGTCGTTGGGCCGGCGGTGACGCCCGCCATCCCGGTGGCGCGCGCCAAGGGCGAAGCGCTGCCGTCGGAGGAACAACGGCTCCGGTATCGCTACCTCGATCTGCGCCGGCCCGAGTTGCAACACAACATGATTCTCCGGCACCGACTCATGCAGACGGCACGGCGGTATCTCGCGAGCGAAGGGTATCTCGAGATCGAAACGCCGATCCTCACCAAGCCGACGCCCGAGGGCGCGCGCGACTACATCGTGCCGAGCCGCCTGCACAAGGGCGAGTTCTACGCGCTGCCGCAGTCGCCGCAGCTCTACAAGCAGCTGCTCATGGTATCGGGCTTCGACCGGTACTTTCAGATCGCGCGCTGTTTCCGCGACGAAGACCTGCGCGCCGAGCGCCAGCCGGAATTCACGCAGATCGACATCGAGGCGTCGTTCGTCGAGCAGGCCGACATCATCCGCCTAACGGAAGGCTTGTTCGTCGAGCTGTGGCGCGAGGGTGGCCACAACGTGTCGGCGCCGTTCGAGCGATTGCAGTATGGCGACGCGATGGAGCGCTACGGCAGCGACCGGCCGGACCTGCGGTACAGCCTCGAGCTGTTCGACGCCACCCGCGTCTTCGCGGCCACGGAGCTGGGCATCGCGCGCTCGGCGATCGCGGCCGGGGGACGCGTGCGCGGGATGCGCGTGCCTAACGGAGCAACGTTGTCGCGCAAGCAGGTCGATGCGCTCGAGGCGCTGGCCAAAACCGCCGGCGCGGGCGGCCTGCTGCGGCTCAAGCGCGAGGGCAGCGAGCTCACGGGGCCTCCGGCCAAGTTTCTCGACGCCGGCGCGCGCGAGCAGCTCGCACTCGCCGACGGCGACCTGGCGCTGTTCGCGGCGGGTCCGGACCGCGTCACCAACCCGGCGCTCGACCGCGTGCGCCAGGAAGTGGCGCGCGTCATGGGCGTCATCCCCGAGGGCGTGCTGCGCTTTTTGTGGGTGACCGACTTCCCGATGTTCGAGTGCGATGCCGCGACCGGCGCGTTAGGCCCGACCCACCACCCGTTCACGGCGCCGCATCCCGACGACGCCGCGCTGCTCGGCACGGACCCGCTCCGGGCGCGCGCACAGGCCTATGACATCGTCCTCAACGGGATGGAGATGGGCGGCGGCAGCATCCGCATCCACGATCCCGAGATGCAGCGCCGCGTGTTCTCGCTCATCGGGATCGACGAGGAAACGGCGCAGCGCCGATTCGGCTTTCTGCTCGAGGGGCTGCGCGCCGGCGCGCCGCCGCATGGCGGCATTGCGATGGGCGTCGACCGCATCGCGATGCTGCTGGCCGGCGCGGGCTCGCTGCGCGACGTGATTGCGTTCCCGAAAACGACGACGGCCAGCGCGCTCTTCGAGGGCGCGCCGAGTCCGGTGCCGGAGGCCGATCTGCGCGCGCTGCACGTCCGCATCGACGGCGCGGGCGAGGTGACGGCGTGAGCGACGAAACCGTCACCCACCGCCTGAGCACCGAAGGCGCCGACCTCCTGACGTTGGCGGGTGTCAACGACGCGAACCTCATCCAGTTGTCGCGCATGACCGGCGTGAAGGTCTCGCTGCGCGGCGATACCCTGACGTTGAGCGGGACGCCCGCCACGGTGGAGCGCGCGACGCCGATTGCCCAACGCATGCTCGACGCCGCGCGCCAGCTCGTCCCGCTCGGCCCCGACGACGTGCAGCGGTTAGGCGAAGACGGCGCCATTGACGGCAACGGGAACGGCACGGGGGCGGCCGACGAAACGCGCATCGTGCTGCCCGGCGTGCGCCGCATCATCCAGCCCAAGACGCCCGGCCAGGCGGCGTACCTGCATCTCATTGCCGAGAACGACATCGTCGTCGGCATCGGGCCGGCCGGCACGGGCAAGACGTATCTGGCCGTCGCGATGGCCGTCGAGGCCCTGGCGCGCAAGCGCGTTCGGCGCATCGTGCTCGCGCGGCCGGCGGTCGAAGCGGGCGAAAGCCTGGGCTTCCTGCCCGGCGACCTGCAGGCCAAGGTGGATCCGTACTTGCGACCGCTGTACGACGCGCTCGACGACATGATGCCGCCGGAGCGCATCATGAAAGCGCTCGAGACGCGCGTGATCGAGATCGCGCCGCTCGCGTACATGCGGGGCCGCACGCTGGCCGATGCGTTCGTGATCCTCGACGAATCGCAGAACGCGACCAGCGCGCAGATGAAGATGTTCCTCACCCGGTTAGGCGTCAACTCCAAGGCCGTGATCACCGGCGACAAGACCCAGATCGACCTGCCGGCACGCGAGCAATCGGGACTCATCGAGATCGAGCGCATTCTCAAGGGCATCGATGGCATTGCGTTCCACTACCTGACCGACGCGGACGTGATCCGGCACCGGTTGGTGCGCGACATCATCCGGGCGTACGCGCGCGACGCGGGGACAGACTAACGGATGGCGATCCGGCTGCCGATCGAGCGCAACGCCGCCGGAGCGGGCGGCCCGCCGTTCACCACGCGGGCCCGCGTCGGATACCACGGGGTGCGCATCGCGCTGCTGGTCCTGCTCGCGGTCGTCACCTATCTGCTGTTCCCGAATGCGCCGGCCGTCGACTCACCGATCTTCGAGGTCGGCTCGGTGGCCACCGACAACGTCATCGCGCCGTTCGCGTTCGTCGTCCCCAAAACGCCGGCGGCGCTGGCGCAGGAACGCGAAGAGCTCGCGCAATCGGTGAAGCCGATTCTCGAGTACCGGCCGGCGGCGCTCGATTCAGCGCAGACTCAGTTGCGCGCGTTCATCGACTCGCTGTCGGCGACGGTCCAACGCGGCTCCGCTGCGCATGCGACGTCCGCCGCCCAACGGACGGCCGTGACGGCCGCAGCCGGTCTGCAAGGTGTGACGCTGACGCCGGCCGAGGCGGATTATCTGGTGTTGGGCGCGCGCCGCCGCGCCATGCTCGACGCCGTGCGCCGCACGTACGCGCGCTGGTTGTCCGCCGGCATCGCCGCCGCGGCGACGGTGGACAACCTGCGCGGCGATGTGATCGTGCGTCGCGAGGGGCAGGAGCGCAGCGTGATGGTAGACAGCCTGCTCTCGTTCGGCTCGCTGCTGTCGCGATCGCGAGCCTTCGAGCCCGATCCCAACTCGTCGGTGGCAAGCGCGCTCTACCTCAAGCTCCTGAGCGCATTTTTCCGCCCGACGGTGACCCTCGACCAGGTCGCGACCGAACAGCGCCGCCAGGAGCTGCGCAATTCGGTGAACGTGAACGAATACATGGTGCGGGCGGGCGAGAAGATCGTGGGCGCGCACGAGGTGGTCGGCCAGGCCGAGTTCGAGAAGATGCGCGCGCTGCACGATGCGATGCAGGCGCGGACGCGCGGGCAGCGTGCGTTAGGCAGAATCGCGGGCAGTATCGCGTACAACGCGCTCGTGCTCGCGATCTTCGGCATCGCCATCGTGCTGTTCCGTCCGCAACTCTACAGTGCGTTCCGCTCGCTGGCGCTGTTCGCCGCGGTCTTCCTGCTGGTCCTCATCGTGTCCGCGGTGGCGGCCAAGTGGCAACCGGTGCATCCCGAACTCGTTCCGGTGGCACTGGCGGCCATCATCCTGAGCGTGCTCTTCGATTCACGCATCAGCATGATCGCCGCGATGATCCTGGCGGTGCTCGTGGGCGGACAGAGCGTGTACCGGGGAACGAACGCGCTGTTCATCAATCTCGTCGGCGGCGCGGCGGCGGCGCTCAGCGTGCGCGTCATTTTGCGACGCGAGCAATCGTACCAGTACGTGATCACCATCGGCATCGCCTACCTGGGCGCGGCGCTGGCCATCGGCCTCACGTTAGGTTGGAACTCCAACCAGATCATTTCGAGCGCCGGGTTAGGCGTAGGCAACGCAATTGTCTCGGTGGTGTTCGCGATGTTCCTGGTGCCGCTGGCGGAGCGCGTCACCGGCATCACGACGTACCTCACGCTCATCGAGTACTCGGACCTCAACCGTCCGCTGCTGCGGCGCTTGAGCCTCGAGGCGCCGGGCACCTATGCGCACACCATCGCGATGGCAAATCTGGTCGAGGCAGCGGCCACGGCGATCGGCGCCAACGGATTGCTCGCACGCGTGGGCACCTACTACCACGACATCGGCAAGCTCACCAAGCCCCAGTACTTCGTCGAGAACCAAGCCGGCGGACGCAATCCGCACGACAAGCTCAAACCCGGCACGAGCGCGGCGATCATCCGGAACCACGTGCGCGAAGGCATGGATCTCGCGGCCGAGTATCACGTGCCCACGGCGATCGCGGCGTTCATTCCGGAGCACCACGGCACGGCGCCCATCGCGTACTTCCTGGAGAAGGCGCGCGAGTACGACGCCGGCTCTCTGCCTAACGCAGCCGACTTCGCCTACCCGGGCCCGATCCCGCAGTCGGCGGAAACCGCGGTCTGCATGTTGGCCGATGGTGTCGAAGCGGCCGTCCGGGTGCTGGCCGAGCCGACGCCGCCGCGCATCCGCGAGGTGATCGAGCACATGGTGCGCCAGCGCATGGAGCAGGGACAGCTGCGCGACGCGCCGCTGACACTCCGGCAAATCGAGATCATCAAGGAGCAGTTCGCGCGCGTGATGAGCGGGATGTACCACAGCCGCATCGACTACCCCGCGTCGAGCGGCGGCATCTCGTCGGAGTTCGCCTCCGCATGACGCGCATCGTGCACGTGACGTCCCGGGCGGGGCGCCTGCCGCTCTCGCGCCGCCGCATCGCCGGCCTGGCCGATCGCGTGCTGCACGCGGAGGGCGTGCGCTCGGCCGAGCTGTCCATCGCGTTCGTGACGGGGGCCGCCATGGCGCGCCTCAACGCGCGGCACCTCGGCCGTCGCGGCCTAACGGACGTGATCGCGTTCCCGTTCGCGCGGGTCGATGGCTCGCCGGTGGTGGGCGACGTGTACATCGCGCCCGTGGCCGCGCGCGCCAACGCGCGGCGCAACGGCGTCCCGGTGCGCGAAGAGCTCGCCCGTCTCGTGGTGCACGGCACGCTACACGTGCTCGGCCACGACCATCCGTCCGTCGGGCGCGAGGCGTCGCCGATGTGGCGGCGCCAGGAGCAATTGCTCGCCCGCGAGAGAGGAGTGTGGACATGAGCGTGGTGTCGCTCGTGATCGCGCTCGTGGCGCTCGTGTGGACGGCGCTCGTGGCTGCCGCGGACGGCGCGCTCCTGTCGGTATCCGACATCGCGACCAACGGGACGGCGGAAGCGCCAACGGGCGGGCCGCGCGACACGACACACCGCGCGCTGTCGATCGCGCGGTTGATCGCGCTGCTCGTCGCCGGCGTGGCCGGGGCGCGCGCGCTCGGTCTCGCGGCGCAGTCGCCCGGCGTCGCCATCGGCGCGGGGCTCGTGATCGCCGTGGTGGCCGTTTTGTTAGGCGACGTGATTCCGCGCGCAGCGGGCGAAGCCCTGGGCGGTCGCGCGCTCGCGGCGTTGAGCGCCGTCGTGCACGCCACCGAGGTAACCATGCGCCCGCTCGTCGTCGCGGGCGCGAAGTTGGACCGCCTGTTGCGACGGGCACTGCCGCCGTTCATGCCGGGGCAGGGCGATCGCGAGATCACCGCCGAACAGTTCCGGCGCATCGTCGCGCCGCAGCAGGCCACGCCGCACCGCGCGATGATGCACCGCGTGTTCTCGTTCAGCGACACCGAAGTCCACGAAGTGATGGTCCCGCGCGTCGACATTCTGGGACTCGAGCGCGGCACGCCGTGGTCGGAGGTGCTCGATCGCGTTCGCAGCTCGCAGCACGCGCGGCTCCCGGTGTACGACGAGACCATCGACCACATCAGCGGCATTCTGTTCGCGAAGGATCTGCTCCCCGCGGTGATCGCCGATCAGGAGCCGGCCGCGGGGTGGGAGTCGATCACCCGGCCCGCGTCGTTCATTCCCGAGAGCAAGACCATCGAAGCGCAGCTCCGCGACTTCAAGGCGACGCGCACGCATATCGCGATCGTGGTCGACGAGTTCGGCGGCACAGCCGGGTTGGTCACCATCGAGAACATCCTCGAGGAGATCGTGGGCGACATCCGCGACGAGTACGATCGCGAGGAGCCGCCCATCGAAGCCGAAGAAGGCCGGCGCTGGTGGGTGTCGGGTCGCGTGACGCTCGATGAGCTGTCCGAGGCGTTAGGCCATCGGTTCGAGCGGCCCGATGTCAACACCGTGGGCGGGCTCATCTTCGAGGTGGTCGGACACGTGCCGAAGGCGGGGCAGGAGCTCGAGCTGGACGGTTATCGCATCGTGGTCGAGCGCGTGAACCGGCGCCGCGTCGATCGGGTCTACTTCGAGCGGCCGGAGTCGCCGGTGGAGCGCGTCTCGTGAGCGTGTCGGCCGTGCTGCTCGCGCTCGGCGTGGTGCTCGTCGCGTGGCTCACGGCCGCGGCGACGGCCGTTCGATCGGTGAGCCGCGTGTGGCTCCGGCGTTGGGCGGAGCAGCGGTTGGCCACACCGGCTGGGTTAGGCGAGAGCGCGGTGCTCGCGCGCCCGCAGCGGCTCGTGCTCGCCGCGGGCGCCGGCACGGCGCTGCTGGTCGCCGCCGCGGGTGCTCTGTTAGGCGCCGGCGACGGGCGGTCGGCGTGGGCGCTCGTGGCCGAGACCATCGTGCTCGCGCTGGCGTTGCTCATCGTCGGCCAGCTGGTGCCGCGTGCCATCGCGCGGCGCTGGGCCCCCGGTCTGTTGCCGGTGCTGGTGCCGCCGCTCGACGTTGCGGCATTTTTGTTGGCGCCGGTGCTGGACGCCGCGCGCACCGTTGGGCGTTCGCTCACCCCCGGCCCGCGGCTCCCGCTCACGCCGACGCGCGAGGGCATCGAGGACCTGCTGCGCGAGGGCGAGCTCGAGGGGATCGGCGAGCACGCCGAGATCGACATCATCGCCGGTCTCGTCGAGTTCGGCGAGAAGGTGGTGCGCGATGTGATGACGCCGCGCACGGCGGTGTTCGCCGTGGATGAAGCGATGCCGCCCGACGAGATGGCGCGCGCGATTGCCCAGTCGGGCTACAGCCGCGTTCCGGTGTATCGCGAGTCGATGGATCACATCATCGGCATGGTGCACGTGTTCGATGTGCTCGAGACTGCCGGCCAGCGTCCCGCGCCCATTCGGCAGGTGGCGCATGCGCCGCTCACGACGCGACTGAGCACGGTGTTGTACGAGATGCTGCGCGCCCAACGGCACCTGGCCGTCGTCCTCGACGAGTTTGGAGGGACGGCGGGCATCGTCACGCTCGAGGACTTGCTCGAGGAGTTGGTGGGCGACATCCGCGACGAACACGACGAGCCGGCGGCCGTGGACCTGACCGGCGGCGGGGACCGGCGGCCGGCGGTGCTCGAGGCCTCGACGCCGCTGGACGAGGTGGAGCAGCGCGCCGGTTTGACGTTAGGCAGCGACGGCGATCGCGCGCAGACGCTGGGCGGCGCGATCGTCCGTGCGTTAGGCAGGATCCCGGCCACGGGCGAGCGCTTCCGCCTGGGGGACTACGAGCTCACGATCGTCGACGCCGAGCCGTCGCGCATCCGGCGCGTGCTCGTCCAGCGCGCCGAGTCCGCGCGGGCCGTCGACCTCAAAGCGCCTCCCCCCGCGTCCCGCTGACGTGCGTCCGTTCGTCGTCTTCTGGCGACTGTTCCCGTTCGTGATCGCGTTCCTGCGTGACCGGCGGCGATGGATCTTCATGGGCCGCCCGCGCCGCGCGAGCGAAGCGGTGCACCGCCGGCGCGCCGAGCGCCTCACCGCCACGGTCGCGGCCTTGGGCCCCGCGTTCATCAAGCTCGCGCAGGTGTTCGCGTCGCGCGCCGACATTTTACCCGAGCCATATCTGAGCGAGGTCGGCAAGCTCACCGACAGCGTGCCGCCCATGCCGTCGCGCGCCATCCAGGCGGTGATCGTCAACGAGCTCGGCAAACCGCTCGACCAGTTGTTCGACCGGTTCGACGTCGAGCCGCTGGCGGCCGCATCGTTGGGCCAGGTCCATCGGGCAGCGTTAGGCGAACGCGAGGTGGTGGTGAAGGTGCTGCGCCCGGGCGTCGAAGAAATCGTGGCGGTCGACCTCGACGCGGCGTTCCGCATTCTCTACTTCGTCAACATCCTGTTCCCCAACCATCACACGCGCGCGATCACCACGATCGTGCGCGAGTTCGCCAAGCGCATCGACGAGGAGATGGATTTTCGGCAGGAAGCACGAAATGCCGACCACATCCGCGCGAATTTCGCGCACGACGCGCGCGTCGCGGTGCCCGAAGTGGTCGGCGCGCTCACGTCGCGCCGTGTGCTGGTCCTCCAGTACATGGAAGGCACCAAGATCGACCGGCTGCAGAGCCGCATCGCGTCGGGCGACATCGTGCTCGAGACGCTGCTGCGCACCGTGGTGGAGGTGTACGCACAGATGATGCTGATCGACGGGCTGTTCCACGCCGATCCCCATCCGGGCAACCTGCTCGTCGCGCCTAACGGAACGCTCGTGCTGCTCGACTTCGGCATGGTGGTGCGCGTGGAGCGCGAGACGCGCGTCCGCCTCATCGAGACCATCCTCGCCGCGGTGCGCAAGGACGTCGATGGCGTGATCGCCGGCTTCTACGAGCTCGGCGTCCTCGATCCGGAAGTCGATCGCGGCACGGTGCGCGATGCCGCGCGCGCGCTCATGTCGATCGCGTTCACGCCGGACGCCGAGCCGCGTCAGGTGCAGCGCATCGTGAACGACGTGATGGCCACGTTCTACCGGTGGCCGCTCATGCTGCCGAGCGAGTTCGTCTACCTCGGACGCGCGGCGGCGCTGGCGGAAGGCATCGCGCTGCGCTACGATCCTGCGTTCAATGCGGTGCAATTCGCGTCGCCGGTGATCCGTCGTATGGGATCGACGCTCCTGGCCTCGGTCGCCACCGGCGATCCGCGCGAGCGCATGCAGGATGTGTTGGGCGAGATCACGGGCATCGCGCGCGAGCTGCGCGATGTGCTGCGGCGCGCGGGACGCGACGAGCTGCGCGTGCGCGCGCATCCACGCGATGTGATCGAAATGCAGCAGTTCATCGCCGGGCAGACGCGTCGCATCGTCCTGTGCATGGCGACCGGCGTGCTGGCCGTCGTCGGCGCGCTGCTCTATGTCGCGGACCACAACACCTACGTCCTCGTGGCGACCTTGTTCGTGACGCTCGTCATGTTCGTGTTGTTTCTCCTCATGCCGTGGCACTTGCTGTCGCGGCCGCTTGAGGGCCTCAGGCGCCGCCGATGACGACATCATCCGTGCCGCGCGACACGCATCGCACGTTGCTCGCCGACTTCGAGGCACGCCGACCGGCCGCGCTCGCCCGCGCCGTCAGCATCGTCGAGAATCATCGCGCCGGCTTCGAGAACCTGTTAGGCGCGCTGCACCCTCGGTTGGGCCGTGCGCGGCGGATCGGCATTACCGGGCCGCCGGGCGCCGGCAAGAGCACCATTACGACGAGGCTGGCGTCGCTCTATCGCTCGGCGGGCCTGTCGGCGGGGATCATCGCGGTGGACCCGACATCGCCGTTCACCGGCGGTGCATTGTTAGGCGACCGCATCCGCATGGAAGCGGTGGCGCTCGACGAGGGCATCTTCATCCGCTCGATGGCCACGCGCGGCTCGTTGGGCGGGCTCGCGGCGAGCACGCGCGAGGTGGCCGATGTGCTCGACGGCTACGGCTTCGACCGCATTCTGATCGAGACGGTGGGCGTTGGGCAGAGCGAGCTCGACATCGCGCGCACCGCCGATACGACCGCGGTGGTCCTCGTTCCGGAGTCGGGCGATTCCGTGCAGGCGATGAAGGCCGGTCTCATGGAAATTGCCGACGTGTTCGTGGTGAACAAGGCCGACCGGCCCGATGCCGAACGCCTGCGCCACGAGATCGAGATGACGATCGGCTTACGGCTGGGTGGGTCGACGATGCGAAACGTTCCGGCGCACCACGGCGTCGATCTCAAGCGGATGCGCAATCCGGCCCACACGGCGCGGCAGGCCGCGCAGGACGACACGTCGCATCAGTGGACACCGCCTGTGTTAGCCACGATTGCGGACCGCGGCGAGGGAATCGATGCGTTGGCAACGGCTCTGGATCGGCACTTCGACTATCTTTCACGGAGCGGGATGCTCGAGGCGAGGCGGCGTGAGCGCTTGCGCGAACGCGTGGTGGAGGCGGTCGAACGACGGCTCAGGCAGCGCCTGTGGGGCGACCCGGACATCGCGGCGTGGGTGGATGCGCAGCTGCCCGCGCTCGAAGCCGGAACCCTGACGCCGTTCGCCGTGGCCGACACGTTGCTGGCGCGGAACGCCGGGCGCCTAACGCAATGACCCGCGCACGCGGGCGGAGACGAGGAATCGACGCATGACGACCATTCGAGATGCGGCCGACGTACGGCGCGACGAGCACGCGGAGCTGGAACGGTTGCGCGCCGAGGTTGCGGCTTGGCGCGCCCGCTACGACCAAGACCGCACGCGCGACCTGGCGTTCACGAACTCGGGCGGCGACGTCGAGCCGCTGTACACCGCGCTCGATACCGCCGACGTGGATCCCGCGGCAATCGGCACGCCGGGCGTCTATCCGTTCACGCGCGGCATTCACGCAACCGGCTATCGCGGACGCCTGTGGACCATGCGGCAGTTCGCCGGCTTCGGCAGCGCGCGCGATACGAACGAGCGGTACAAGTACCTGCTCGCGCACGGCCAAACGGGTCTGTCGGTCGCGTTCGATTTCCCGACGCTCATGGGCTACGACTCCGACCACCCGCGCTCGGAAGGCGAAGTGGGGAAGTGCGGCGTCGCGATCTCGAGCGTCGCCGACATGGAGACGTTGTTCGACGGCATTCCGTTAGACCAGGTGTCCGTCTCCATGACCATCAACGGTCCGGCGATCATTCTCTACTGCTTCCTCATCGCCGCCGCCGAGCGACAGGGCGTACCATCGGAGAAACTGCGGGGTACGATCCAGAACGATATCCTCAAGGAGTACATGGCGCAGCACGCGTGGATCTATCCGATCGAGCCCGCGCTGCGCCTCATCGTCGATGGATTCGAGTGGTCCGCGAAACACGCGCCGCAGTGGAACACGATTTCCATTTCCGGCTACCACATTCGCGAGGCCGGCGCCACGGCGGTGCAAGAGCTCGCGTTCACGCTGGCCGACGGCTTCACGTATGTCGAGCGCGGTCTCGCGCGCGGTCTCGACATCGATGACTTCGCGCCACGGCTGTCGTTCTTCTGGGACATCCACAACGATTTCTTCGAGGAGATCGCCAAGCTCCGCGCCGCGCGCCGCATCTGGGCGCGGCACATGCGCGAGCGGTACGGCGCGCGTAAGCCGCGCTCGTGGATGATGCGATTCCATTCGCAGACGGCCGGCGTGACCCTCACCGCGCAGCAGCCGATGAACAACATCGTGCGCGTCGCCTACCAGGCGCTGGCCGCGGTGCTCGGCGGCACGCAGTCGCTGCACACCAACTCGATGGACGAGACGCTCGCGCTGCCCACGGAAGAATCGGTGCAGGTGGCACTGCGCACGCAGCAGGTGCTGGCGTACGAGACCGGCGTGCCTAACGTGATCGACCCGCTCGGCGGGTCCTACTACATCGAGAGCCTGACGGACAGCATGGAGCGCCAGGCGGAAACGCTGTTCGAGGACATCGCGCGCGCGGGCGGCGTCGTGCGCGCGCTCGAGAGCGGGTGGTTGCAGCGCAAGATCGCGCAGTCGTCCGCCCGGCAGCAGTGGGAGCTCGAGCAGCACCGCAAGCTCGTGGTCGGCGTCAACGAGTTCGTCACCGACGAGCCGGAGCTCACCATCCCGCTGCTCAGGATCGGCGCCGACGCAGAGCAGGATCAGCGCGCGCGGCTGGCGGCGCTGCGCGAACATCGCGACGCGGCCCGCTGCACCGCGGCGCTCGCGGCGCTACGCGACGGCGCGCGCACGTCCGCGAACCTCGTTCCGCTCATTCTCGATGCCGCGCGCGCCGACGCGACGCTGTACGAGATTCGCGCCGCCATGGAAGAGGTGTTCGGCGCGTATCGCGAGCCCGTTTTTTTCTAGCAGACCGCTCTGGGTTTCCGTTCGCCTAACGGGAAGAGGGAAGCGCTCGCTTCGGGAAGCGCGCTGCTCGGCGAAGTGGGGAAGCGGCGGGCTACGCCGCCTTCGGGAGAGGAAGGACATCAGTTGTCCTTGGGTCGCGCGCCGGATCGAGCGGGCACTCCAGTCGCACAGACCATTGATGTTGTTCCACTCCCCCAGCGGCGTCGCCGCCGCCTCCCCAGCGGCGCGCTTCCCCCAGCGAGCGCCAGCGAGCGCTTCCCTCATTCCCTTCGTACGTCACTCCTCGATGACGGTTTCTGGTCCGCCCTTGCGCAACGTGCTGCAGGCAAGGCCGTCAACCGATCGCCACAGGAGGAAGGACAATGCGAGCCAGCCGGATCACGCGGTGGGCGGCCGTCGCCGCCGTAGTCACCGCCCCAGCGCTTAAAGCCCAGGGCGCACCCCCAGCACAACCCGCGGCATCCCAGTCTGCTCCCGCAGCCGCGCCGGCACAGCCGCCGGGCGTGTGCGGCAACACCGCGAACTGCGCCGAGACCAACGATTTCGCCGCGGTGATCACGAACTTCCGCACGAGCGATCTCCGCGGATACAAGATGATTGACGTCGTGATGCACTTCGTGAACAAGACGTCCAAGTCGCTCGTACTCGGCTACGTGCAGAACTCGGGCACCATCCTGGATGACAAGGGCAATCGCTACATCGTCTGGGGCGCGAACGGTGTTCGCGGAATCGGTCAGGTGTATGGCGGCACCTTCGACCCCAAGTTCACGCTCGACGCCGGCGGCAGCGGCGACGCGCAATTCGAGCTCGCGTGGTATCCGGGCACGCAGATCTACGGGTTCAACTTCGCGTTCGACCTCTCGATCGACGAGATCAACTCGTACGAGGGCGGCCAGCATTCGTTAGGCGGCGAGTTCCCGCTGCACTTTCAGGGTCTGGCCAATGGCATTTCCTCGAACGGCCAGGTGGCGATGGGCGCGGGCGGCGCCGGCGGCATGGGCGCCACGAGTGCGGGCGGGGGGGCCGGTGGTCAGCCGTGCAACAACGGCGGCGCAGCGGGTACGGCGACGGCCGTAGCGAACGCGACGGGCTCGCAGGCAGTGCAGGGCGCGGCGCAGCAGGGCGCGACCACCGTTGCCCAGGCGACGACAGCGGTGCAGGGTTTGGCGTCCATCTTTAGTAAGAAGAAGTCGCAGCCGGCCAAGCCGGCGGCCAACCCCTGCGGCCCAGCCGGCGGCACCGTCACGCAATCGGCAGCAGGCAGCGTGGCAACTCCGGGAGCACCGGCGCCCAATGGGTCGACTGCAACGACGGCGCCTGCCGCGACGAACCCTGCTCCTGCGGCGATGAAGGCTGGCGGCGTTCGCCAGGGAACGAAGCCGGCGACGCAACCGACCACGACGACTGCGCCGACCACCGCGACGCCGGCCACGACCACGCCGACGACGCGCACCCCGGCCCCCAAGACGGGTCCCAAGAAAACGGTGACGCCCGACACGACGAAGCACCCGTAACGCGCGCGTCGCTCAGCGAAGAATACACGCCGCGGGCTCTCACCAGTCGAGAGTCCGCGGCGTGGCTGCATCCGGAGGCCTCGAAATCACTTGGCGCTCCCATGGGACGTCGATAGAATTACGCAGCCGAACGCGGCTCGGCATTTCGCCGGATTTCCGTTCTCAGCGGACGATTGTATCGAATGCGACCCATTCGGGTGCTCATAGCCAAACCCGGTCTCGATGGTCACGACCGCGGCGCCAAGGTGGTGGCCGCGGCGCTTCGTGATTCGGGCATGGAAGTGATCTACACGGGCCTCCATCAAACGCCGGAAATGATCGCGAGCGCGGCGGTACAGGAGGACGTCGACGTGGTCGGGTTGTCGATTCTGAGCGGCGCGCACATGACGCTCTTCCCGCGCGTGCGCGAGTTGCTCCGCAAAGCCGGACGCGACGACATCCTGATCACGGGCGGGGGGATCATTCCCAAGGAAGACATCGACGCACTGCGCGAGCAGGGCATTGGTCAGCTCTTCGGACCGGGCACGCCGACCTCCGCGCTCGTGGACTACATCAAGGAGTGGTTCGCCGAGCGCGAGCAGCAGGAAGCGTGAGCGCGACGCCACGACTGCGCGAGTTGTCCACCGACTTGCGCGCGCTCGAGGAGCGGCTTCGGTTAGGCGGAGGCTTAGACAAGATCGAGCGCCAGCACCGGCAGGGGAAGCTCACGGCGCGCGAGCGCATCGCGCTCTTGTGCGACCCGGGCGCGCGATTCCTGGAGATCGGTCTCCTCGTCGCGTACGATCAGTACGATGGCCAGGCACCGGGCGCCGGCGTGGTGACGGGCTTAGGCCAAGTCGACGGACGCGAAGTGGTGATCGTCGCCAACGATGCCACGGTGAAAGCGGGATCGTGGTGGCCCGAGACGATCCGCAAAATGCTGCGCGCGCAGGAGATCGCGATGCGGTGCCGCATCCCGATCATCTATCTCGTCGACTCCGCGGGCGTGAACCTGCCGTATCAGGGCGGCGTGTTCCCCGGACAGTACGGCGCGAGCCGCATTTTCTACTACAACTCGGTGATGCGGCGCTACCTGCGGATACCGCAGCTCGCCGCGGTGATGGGACCCTGCATCGCGGGCGGCGCGTACCTGCCGGCGCTGTCCGACGTGATTCTGATGGTCGAAGGCACGTCGTTCATGGGGTTAGGCGGGCCGAACTTGGTCAAAGGCGCGACCGGCCAGGTGGTGGACGCCGAGTCGTTAGGCGGGGCGCACACGCATACGGAGATCTCGGGCGTGGCGCACTACGTGGTCAAGAACGACGAGCGCTGCGTGGAGAAGCTGCGCGCGCTCGTCTCGCGGCTGCCGCGGTCCGTGAGGCCGCCATGCAATGATGGCGCGCCGGCGGCGACCCCGGCGGAAGCGCTGTACGAGTTGTTGCCGGCCGACCACCGCATGTCGTACGAGATGCACCATCTCCTGAGCGCCATCGTCGATCGCGGCGAGATCGACGAATTCCAGAGCGACCGCGCGCGCGAGATGATCTGCGGCGACGCCGCCATCGAAGGCATGCCCGTGGGCGTGATCGCCAACCATCGCGGCTTGATCAAGGGCCGCCAGGGCGAGCGCCCACGCTTCGGCGGCATCATCTACACCGAGAGCGCCGAGAAAGTCGCCTACTACATCGACCGGTGCGACCGCGAACGCATCCCGCTGCTGTTCGTGCAAGATGTGTCGGGCTTCATGGTTGGGCCCGACGCCGAGCACGGCGGGATCATCCGCGCGGGCGCGCAGTTCGTCGAAGCGATGGCGACAGCGACCGTGCCGAAAATTGTCCTAACGGTGAACCATGCGTCGGGCGCCGGCTATTACGCGATGGCGGGGCAGGGGTTCGATCCGGATTTCATCTTCACGTGGCCCACGGGGCGGATGGGTGTGATGGAAGGCGAATCGGCGGTGCAGGCGGTGCATGGCCCGGCGCTCGAGGACGCGCGCCGCGCCAAGAAGGACGCGGATCCCGACCTGGCGGCGGCAGTCGACGCCATGCGCGCCGATTACGAGCACCAACTCGATGCGCGCTTCGCCGCGGCGCGCGGCTACGTGGATGCCGTGATCTATCCCGAAGAGACGCGCGACGTGTTGGCGATGGCGCTCCGCAGTGCGCTCAACAACCCCGGCCCGCATCTGGGCGCGTTCGTGCTCCCGCCGCACTTGGGAGAGCAGGCATGACCCCGCCTCGCATCGTGCGCGTTGCCAGCGGACAGGGATTCTGGGGCGACTGGCTCGAGGCGCCGCGCCGCCAGGTCGAAGGCGGACCGGTCGACTACCTCATGCTCGACTATCTGGCCGAGGTGACGATGTCGATCCTCCAGAAGCAGAAGGAGCGCGACCCGTCGTTAGGCTATGCGCGCGACTTCATCGGTGCCATGGAGAGCGTGTTCCCGGCCGTCGCCCAACGCGGGGTCCGCGTGGTGGCCAACGCGGGCGGCGTGAACCCGGCGGCGTGCGCGGCCGCGGTGCGTCAGGCGGCGCGCACGGCCTTAGTCTCGCCTAACATTCGCATCGGCGTCGTTACCGGCGACGATTTGCTGCCGCGCATCGACGCCCTCCTGGCCGAGGGACACGCGCTGGCCAACATGGAAACCGGCGAGCCGCTCTCGACGATCCGCGATCGCGTCCTCTCGGCGAACGCCTACCTGGGGGCGCCACCAATCGTCGAGGCCTTGAAGCGTGGCGCCAACGTCGTCATCACGGGACGCTCGACGGACACGGCGCTGACGATGGCGCCGTTGTTGCGCGAGTTCGGCTGGGGTCTCGACGATTGGGACAAGCTCGCGGCGGGCATCGTGGCCGGCCACATCATCGAGTGCGGCGCGCAATGCTCGGGCGGCAACTGCCTCTACGACTGGCGCACCATTCCCAATCTGGCAAACGTCGGGTATCCGATCGTCGAAGGACACGAGGACGGCACGTTCGTCATCTACAAGCACCCGAACACGGGCGGTCGCATCGATGTGCACAGCGTGACCGAACAGCTCGTGTACGAGATGGGCGACCCGCACGCGTACATCACGCCCGACGTGATCGCGGATTTCACGACCATCCGCCTCGAACGCGCGGGGCCCGACCGCGTCCGCGTGTTCGGCATCAAGGGGCGGCCGCCCACGGACAAGCTGAAAGTGTCCATCGCCTACCGCGCCGGTTTCAAGGCGTTAGGCACGCTGGTGTACGCGTGGCCCGACGCGCTCGAGAAGGCGCGCCTGGCCGATCGCGTGGTGCGCGAGCGGCTCGACCGGCTCGGCCTCCAGTTCGAGACCGTCCACACCGAATTCCTCGGCGCGTCCGCCACACATGGCCCGCTCGCCGGCCCCGTGGGCGATGTGCCGGAGGTGCAGTTGCGCGTGGGCGTGCGCGGCCCGGACCGGAAGGCCGTCGAACGGTTCACGCGCGAGATCGCTCCGTTAGTCCTGAACGGCCCGCCGAGCGTCACGGGGTTTGCCGGCGGCCGGCCGAAGGTGGAAGAGGTGGTGGCCTACTGGCCGGCGCTGGTGGACAAGCGCGTCGTCACGCCGGTCGTCACGATGGACGAGCCATGAAGATCCGACTGTTGGACATCGCGCACGCCCGCTCGGGCGACAAGGGCGACACCGCCAACGTCGGCGTCATCGCGCTCGAGCCGCGCTGGTATCCGCTGCTCGAGCGCGAGCTCACCCGCGATCGGGTGGCGCGCCATTTCGCGGGCGCCATCACGGGCGGCGTGGACCGCTACGAGCTGCCGAACCTGGGCGCGCTCAATTTCCTGCTGCACGGTGCGTTAGGCGGCGGCGGCACGCTGTCGCTCAAGACGGACGCGCAGGGAAAGGTGTTCTCCACCGCGCTACTCCGCCTCGAGCTCGACGTGCCCGACGCCGAAGCGCGCGAGCTCGGCTTGCCGGGCGCCCGAGCGTGAACCGGATTCGGGTCGCGACCGCCGAGGCGATCGGACGCATCACGCTGGCCCGTCCCGAAAAGAAAAACGCGCTCGACCGGGCGGCCGCGGACGAGCTGCTCGAGGCGTTCGCGCGCTTCGCGAGCGACGCGTCGGTGCGCGTCGTGCTCGTGACGGCGGAGGGACCCGATTTCTGCGCCGGCGCCGATCTCGCGGCGCTGGCCGCCCTCGTGGACGCGGACGCCCGGGCGCAGCACGACGACGCGATGGCGTTAGGCAACGTGTTCATCGCCATGCGGGAGCTGCGCGTGCCGGTCGTGGCGGCAGTGCGGGGACGCGCCCTGGCGGGCGGGGCCGGCCTCGCCACCGCGTGCGATATCGTGCTCGCCGATGAAGACGCGCGCTTCGGCTATCCGGAAGTGAAGGTGGGATTCGTGCCGGCGATGGTGATGACGATGCTCCGCCGCGCCGTGGGCGAAAAACAGGCCTTCGACCTGGTCGCCACTGGCCGTCTCCTCTCCGCCCGCGAAGCCTTGGACGTGGGTCTGGTCTCGCGCGTCGTGCCCGCCGGCACGCTCGACGCAGCAGCAGATGAGGTGGTGCGTGCACTGGCGGCGTCACCGCCCGGCGCAATGGCGTTCACCAAGCGGCTCTTCTACGACCTCGACGGCCCGTCCTTCCGCGATGGCATTGCGTTAGGCGCACGCGTCAACGTGGAGGCGCGCGGGACGCCCGAGTTCACGGACGGCGTGCGCCGCTTCCTCGACGCCAAAGCGAAGGGCAGGGAGGGACGCACGCCATGAGGCCCATCGATTTGCTCAAAGTCGTGCTGGTCCTCGTTGCCCTGGCGATCTGGGGATACGGCGCGCGGACAGGCCGCAACAACCTCATGATCGTGGGCATCGCGTTCATGGTCGTCGCGTTTCTCTTGCGGTGGTTGCCCAAAATCACGCGCCGTCCCTGAGCGCGCCGCGCGCCCCCGCAACCGTATTCGCGCAGTCCCCAAAAACGTTCTGACCTGCAGCGTCGTGTCGCCCTCATCTCCGCAGAAGGTCCTTCGCCGGCGTATCGAGTTTCGCCTATTTTTTGGGGTCTTCAGGAATCTCCGGGAAATGCGTCGTGGCCAGCTTCTTCGACCAAGGGTTCAAAGGATAACAACAAGGATACAAGAGATGGGGTCGTTCACATCCGACCTCAACGCCGCGCGCTGCGGCGACATCGGCTGGCCTCTCTTCTACCAAGATCCCACCAGGTGCGTGCGTCGTTGAGGTCGGATGTGAACGACCCCATCCCTTGCATCCTTGCCGTTATCCTTTGATCCTCTGTCGTTAGACTCTCCAACGCGGGGTCGATCGAGCAGCCGTGGCCTCACTGCCTTTCCCGGAACTTCCCGCAGACCTTTTTTTGGTGAACGGCCTAACGGCGAACTTCGCTCATCAGCGCGAAGGGATTGCCCTCGGAGTCGCGATATTCGCCGAGCCACAGATCGTGGTCGCTCATGCGCGCGATGAGCTGCGGGCCGTTGATCACCGTCACGCCGCGGTCCACGAGCGCCTGCGACGCCGACTGGATGTCGTCGACCTTGTAGTAGAGCATGCCGGCGCCCACGGGCTCCGCATTCGGCTCGGGCATGCCCAACATCAACCGGACGCCGCCGCAGTCGAAGAACGCCATCCGCTCCGGCACCTCGAACAGGAACCGCATGCCGAGCGTGTCGCGATAGAAAGCCGTCGCGCGCGCGAGATCGGTGACCGGGACGAGTACCTGGCCGATCCGGGAGAGCGTTAGGGTGGGGCTCGTGGCCGGCATGGGGACCTCCCGCGTTGGTGATGACACGCCGGCCTTGGGTGGCGGGCCGGGCGCCAATTAGTTAGTATTACTAACTACTATGCCGACCCCGCCCCGTTCGCGCAAGAGCCCCGACCCCGATGCCGTCGCCGACCGCATCCACTCGGCCGCGATCCACATTCTGCGCCGCGTCCGGCGCGAAGATCCCGGCATGGGCCTGAGCGGACCCCGCGCGTCCGCCCTGTCCGTCGTCGTCTTCGGCGGACCCGTGACCCTCGGCGCCCTCGCAGCGGCCGAGCAGGTTCGGCCACCGACGATGACGCACCTCGTGCGCGCGCTCGAGCGCATGGGCCTCGTCACACGCGTCCCCGACCCCGACGACGGACGCATCGTCCGCATCGCCGCGACCCGTCGCGGCAAGGCACTCCTCGAGGCAGGACGGGCCCGCCGCGTGAACGCCCTGTCGCGTCAGCTGCGCACACTGCCCAAGCGTGATCTTGCCGTGCTCGCCCACGCCGCTGAGCTCTTGGATGTACTCTCTCATGACTGAAGCGCGTTGCCCCAAACGGCCAAGAACACGGGAAACCCTGACCGGTCGAAACGAACTCCAATCATGCGGGTATTGGCACTGGCTAGCCCCGTCCCGTATTCGTTCAAACGACCTGAAGCACTCCGGGGTCGGGCATGTTGTCCGGTTCGGTTGTTGCTGAAATGTTGGGCTCAAATGGAGGAGCAGACATGCCCCAGGAGAAGCGCCGTCGCCCGCGTGTGACTCCCGCCGACATCACGCCGGCGGAAGCCGATCGCGACATCCTCGATCAGTACTTCGCCGAAGTGAGCCGGTACGCTCTGCTCCACGTCGACGAGGAGCAAGCGCTCGCTCGTCGCATTCGTCTCGGCGACGACATGGCGCTCGACGAGCTGGTGCGGCGCAATCTTCGCTTCGTGGTGTCGGTGGCCAAAAAGTACCAGAACCGCGGACTGCCGCTCATCGACCTGATCGGCGAGGGCAACGTGGGTCTCATGACGGCCGCACGGAAGTTCGATCCCGACCAGGGCGTCAAGTTCATCTCCTACGCGGTGTGGTGGATCCGGCAGGCGATCCTCGCGTCGCTCGCGCGGCAGGGGCGCACGGTGCGCGTTCCCCTGAACCGCACGGCGGACCTCTCGCGCGTGATCAAGGCCGCGGGCGTGCTGCGCGACCGCCTGCGCCGCGAGCCCACGCCGGATGAGATCGCGCAGATCACCGACATTCCGACGGAAATCGTGAGCGCACTCACGGCCCTCAATACGGCCGACGTGCGGCTCGATGCCGCCGTGGGCAAGGACAGCGATCGCGCCCTCATCGAGCGCTTCGCGGCCGACGAGATGCCCGACCTCGAGCAGGAAGTGCTCGACCGGTTCCGGCGCGCCGAGCTCGCGCGTGCGCTGTCGACGCTGCCGGCGCGCGATGCAAAGATTCTGGAGCTCTACTTCGGTCTCCAGGGCGATCGCGAGCACACGCTCGACGAGATCGGCAAGATGCTGGGCGTGACGCGCGAGCGCGTCCGCCAGCTGCGCGACCGCGCGCTGCGCCGCCTCAGGCACGGCGCGGTCGGCGCGGCGCTGCGTGACCTGTCGGCGGCGTAGCACCAGTCAGCGTTCGCCGCGCACATCGAGCGGCATTTTCGGGGAGCGGACCGGTACGACGGCCGCTCCCTTTGCGTTAATTTCCATCCGATGCCCTCGCCCGTTCAGCCCGTTCCCGAGCTGCTCGCCCCGGCCGGCTCGCTCGACGCCGTGCGTGCTGCGTTAGCCAACGGCGCCGACGCCGTCTATCTGGGCGCCGAGCGATTCAATGCGCGCGATGAGGGCGCGCAGCTCACGCTGGACGACCTGTCGGAAGCCTGCCGGCTCGCGCGTTCGCGCGGCCGTCGTATCTATCTCACACTCAACACGTTGCTCAAGCCGTTCGAGCTGCCCGACGCCCTGCTTCTGTTAGGCGAGGCCCTGGACCGCGGCATCCACGCCGCCATCGTGCAGGACCTGGGACTCGTGCGGCTGGCGCGGCAGGTGTACCCGGGCGTCGAGCTGCACGGGTCGACGCAGCTCACGGTGCACGACCCGGACGGCGCCGCCTTGCTCCATGCGTTAGGCCTCGAGCGCGTGGTCCTGGCTCGAGAGAATACGCTCGCGGACATCGGCGTCATTCACGAGGCGGTGCCGGACCTGCTGCTCGAGTCGTTCATCCACGGCGCGCTCTGCATTTCGTACTCGGGGCAATGCCTCATGTCGGGCATGATCTCCGAGCGGAGCGCGAACCGCGGGTCGTGCGCGCAGTCGTGCCGCAAGGACTACGTGCTCACCGATGTCGCGAGCGGCGAGACCCTCGATCGCGGCTACCTCATCTCGGCGCGCGATCTGGCCGCGCACGAGCACCTGGGCGCGATCGCGCAAGCAGGCATTCACACGCTCAAAATCGAAGGCCGCAAGAAGCGCCCCGAGTACGTGGCGACTGTCACGCAGAGCTACCGCACCTCGCTCGACCGCTTGGCGCGGGGCGAGTCCTTCCTTCCTGACGTGGACGAGCAGCGGGACCTGGTGCAGATCTTCAGCCGGGGGTTCACGGCCGGGATGTACGGCGGGCGCGCGGGCCGCGACTACGTGACGCGCGACCACCCCGACAACCAGGGTGTGGAGCTGGGCGTGGTGGTCGGCCACGACCGCGCGGCGCACCTGGTGGAGGTGTCGGCGCCGCTCGCCGCCGGCGATGGCATTGCGCTGTTGCCGCCTAACGGACGGCCGGGCGACCCGAACGGCGCCACCGTGGGCGAGGTCCGGACGCTCGCCCAACGCGACGGCGTGATTCGACAGGCCGTCACCGCGCCGTTGCGCGGCCGCGCGCCGATCGGGTGGCGCGTGTTCCGCACGTCGCACACCGCGCTCCTCGCGCGCGCGCGAGAGAGCTTTGCCTCGGTGACGCCGGCGAAGAACGCCCGGCGGACGCGCCTCGATGTGCACGCGCGCGGCACGGCCGGCGCACCGCTCGAGCTCACGTTCGCCGCCGACGCGGACGATGTCACCGTGCACGGCGACGCCCCGCTCGCGCCGGCGCGCGCGCACGCCCTGGATGACGCCCAGCTCCGCGAGCAGCTCGGCCGGTTAGGCGAGACGCCCTTCGCCCTCGGCGCCGTCGACTCGAGCGCGCTCGACACCGGCCTGTTCGTGCCCGTGCGCGAGCTCAACGAGATGCGCCGCCGGGCGGTCGCCGAGCTCCTCCAACGGCGCGACACGACCCTGCATGCGCGCCGTGCCGCGCGACACGAGGCGATAGATGCCGCCGTCGCGCGCGTGAACACCGAAGCCGGCGCCGCGCCGATGCTCGAGGCACCCTACGTGCTCGCCGCAGACGTGCACACGGTGGACGACGCGTGCGCAGCGGCCGCGGCCGGTGCCACCGAAATTACGTTCGACCCGTTTCTCCGGCACCCGGTGCCGCCGCGCGCCCGGGTCGCTGCGTTAGGCGAGGAGCTCGCCGGGCAGGGCATCGCGTTCCGCCTCCGCACGCCTACCATCGTGCGCCCCGAGGAACGACGCGATGTGGATCGGTGGCTCGACCTCGGTCTCCCGCTGCTGTCGGGACACGTCGGCCTCGTTGCTTCGTTAGGCGGCCGGGGCCGGGATGTCGTCGCCGACTACGCGACCAACTGCTTCAATCAGCACAGCGCGTCCGTGTTGTTCGATCACGGCGCTCGACGCATCGTCCTGTCCGTCGAGCTGACGGTCGGCGAGATCGCGAGCGTCGTCGCGCCGTGGTCGGGCCGCGGTTTCGACGTCGTGCTGTACGGGCGCCCCGAGGGCATGACCATCGAGCATTGCATCCTCTCGGCCGCCTTCGATCGCGAGCCGACGACGTGTCGCGACCTCTGCGTGCAGAAGCACCCGAAGGTCGAGCTCACCGACCCGGCGGGCTACACGTTCCCGGTGGCCACCGACAGCGCGTGCCGGAACCGCTTGCTCCATTCGCGGCCCATCGAGGGCTCCGAGTTTCTCCCGCAGCTCTGGCGCGCCGGCGTCCGCGGCTATCGCATGCTGTTCAACGTCCCGGGCGATCCGGTGGCGGACCTCGTGGCGCGCACCCGCGACGCGCTGGACGCGCTGCACGAAGACGCGGCGCCTTCGTTAGGCGAAATCCGCGCGCTCGTCGGCACGCGCTTCACCCGCGGGCATTTCGTCCACGCCGTGTAATTCGATGCGTCTCGCATATCGATGATGATGCCGCCCCGCGCGCCCCGCCTGATCGTGCCCCGGTGACCGACTCCTTCTCGCCCGACCAGGCGCGCGACGCGCTCCGCCGGCACTTCGGCTTTCCCGATTTCCGCGCGGGCCAGGATCGCGCCGTCGCCGCCGTAGCGGCCGGGCGCGACACCCTCGTCGTCCTGCCGACGGGCGGCGGCAAGTCACTCTGCTATCAAGTGCCGGCGCTCTTGCTGCCGGGTCTCACGCTCGTCGTCTCGCCGCTCATCTCGCTCATGAAAGACCAGGTCGACGCGCTCGAGGCGCGCGGCCTGCCCGCGGCCTTCATCAACTCCACGCTCACCTCGGGCGAAGTGTCCGACCGGCTCGCCCGCGCCGAGCGCGGGAAGCTCAAGATCCTGTACGTGGCGCCGGAGCGGTTCGACTTCGGCAGCGCCGCCGAGCGCCTCAAGAACATCGGCGTCTCGCTGCTCGCCGTGGACGAAGCGCACTGCATCAGCGAGTGGGGCCACGATTTCCGGCCGAGCTACCTGCGCGTTGGACAGGTGCGCGAGCGGTTAGGCGCGCCGCCTACCATCGCCCTCACCGCCACGGCCACGCCGGAAGTGCGGCGCGATATCGTGCGGCAGTTGGGCCTCGAGCATCCCGAAATCGTCATCACGGGATTCGACCGCAAGAACCTGCGCTATCACGTGGTGCGCACGCGCACCGACCGCGACAAAGACGAGTCGCTCGTTCGCGCGCTGCGCGAGCACGAGGGTCAGGCGATCGTCTATGCGTCGACGCGCCGCGCCGTCGAGCGCGTGACACAGATGCTCAGGCGTGCGCGTGTCGGCGCGATCGCATACCACGCGGGCCTCGACGACGACCATCGCCACGATGTCCAGGAAGCGTTCATGCGCGAAGACGCCCGCGCCATCGTCGCCACCAACGCGTTCGGGATGGGCATCGACAAGCCGAACGTCCGGCTCGTCGTCCACTACGCGATGCCGGGCACGCTCGAGGCGTACTACCAGGAGGCCGGTCGCGCGGGCCGCGATGGACTCTCGTCGGACTGCGTGTTACTCCACGCGTTCCAGGACCGCTTCACCCACGAGTACTTCATCAAGAGCGCGTATCCCGAGCGCGCGTTAGTCGAACGCGTGTACGGCGTGCTGCAGCGCACCGCGGATCGCGCCGGGATCGCGCCGCTCACGGCGGCCGCGATCGCCGTGCGGTCGGACGGGAGCGTGAAGGAGCGCGAGGCAGAATCCGCGCTGCGCCTGTTGTCGCATGCCAAGGCGATTGCGGCCGAGCCGGTGTCGATGTCAAGTCTATGGGTGCGGCTGCTCGCCACGCCGGCCCGCATTCGTGCTGAGTTAGGCGAAAGCGACGCCGCGGCGCGCGGCCTCTTGCGCGAGCTGTGGCGCGGAGCGGGGAAGCGCTTCTACGACGGCATCCCCGTCTCGCCCGACATGCTGCCGCCGGGGTTCGGCGGCATGAGCGGCGTGCGCGCGCTGCTCGACGAGCTGCAGGATCGCCAGTTCGTCGTGTGGCACGGCACAGGCGGCGGCATCCGCCTCATCGATCACACCGCGCCGCTCACCCGGTTCCGCATCGAGTGGGACATCATCGAGCGGCGCCGGCGCGCCGAGCTGTCCAAGCTCGACGCCATGCAGATGTACGCGTACACCAAGCGCTGCCGGCGCGCCTTCGTGCTCCGCTATTTCGGCGACCCCGCGGCGCGGTCGGCCTGCGATGGCTGCGACGTCTGTCTCGGCACGCATACCGCCGATGCCGAGGTCGCCGACGTCCCGGCCGTGCGTCGGTCGCGGCGCGCTTCGACCAAGCCGGCGCCGCGCGCAACGCCTACCGTTAGGCAGGCGCCCGCGGCCCCGGTTCCTCGGCCCGCCGTGCGCCATGCCGATCGCGCGCCGGCGCGATCGGATGCCGCCGATCTGCCCGACCTGGGCCCGGGCGAAATCGCGCTCATCGGCGCGCTCCGCCAGTTGCGCACCGAGCTCGCGCGGCAAGACAAAGTCCCGTCGTATTGTATTTTTGCCGACCGCACGCTGGTCGAGATGGCCATCCGCCGACCCGATTCGTTCGATTCTCTCGCTACTGTTCATGGCGTCGGACCGGCCAAGCTCGACCGGTATGGCGAGCGATTCCTCGCCGTCATCCGGCTGGCAACCGACACCGCACCAGTCTCCCAACCAGGCTCATGAGCGACCTCCCGTACTTCACTGAACAACACACCGCCGTCCGCGACATGGTGCGCGAGTTCGCGACCACCGAGGTCGCACCCGTTGCGGCGAAGCTCGACGCCGAGGCGAAGTTTCCGTGGGACACCGTCAAGCGGATGGGCGAGCTCGGTCTGTTGGGCGTGCCATGGCCCGAATCGTTGGGCGGCGCGGGAATGGACTACTTGAGCTACATCATCGCCATCAACGAGATGGCCAAGGTGGATGCGTCGCACGCCATCACGATCTCGGCGCACACCACGTTAGGCACGTCCCCCATCGTGAACTTCGGCTCGGCGGCGCAGAAGGAGCGCTTCGTGCCGTTCCTCGCGCGCGGCCAGGTGCTGGGCGGCTTCGGCCTAACGGAAGAGGCCGCCGGCAGCGACGCCGGCGGCACCCGCACGCGCGCCGAGCGCCGCGGCAGCCACTATGTGCTCAACGGGTCCAAGCGCTTCATCACGCACGGCGGCGTGGGCGAGATCTTCGTCGCCACGGCCGTCACCGATCCGTCCGCGGGCCGTCACGGCATCACGTCGTTCATCCTCACCAAACAAACCTCGGACCTCGACGACGCGCGCGCCGCTGGATTCGGACACGAACCGACGCTGCCGGACATGCGCGGCTTCACCGCCGGCAAGAAGGAAGACAAACTGGGCTGGCGCGCATCGGATACGCGCGAGCTCTTGTTCCAGGACGTCGAGGTGCCGGTCGAGAACCGGTTGGGCGAGGAGGGGAAGGGCTTCGTCAATTTCATGCGCACGCTCGACTCGGGGCGCATCGGCATCGGATCCCTCTCGTTAGGCATCGCGGAGGGCGCGTTCGAGCAGGCGCTGCAGTACGCATCGGTGCGCAAGCAGTTCGGCCAGTCGATCTCGTCGTTCCAGGGCGTGCAGTTCCAGCTGTCGGACATGGCCACCGAGATCGAAGCCGGGCGCCACCTGGTCTATCACGCCGCGTGGCTCGCCCAACACGGCCAACCGTTCGGCAAGGAAGCGGCGATGGCCAAGCTCTTCTGCTCCGAGCTGGCCATGCGCGCCACGATCAAAGCGGTCCAGATCCACGGTGGCTACGGGTACACCAAGGACTACCCGGTCGAGCGCATGATGCGCGACGCCAAGATCTGCGAGATCGGCGAAGGCACATCGGAAATCCAACGGATCGTGATCGCCCGACACCTGCTCAAGACGCTGGAAGATTAGGAGCCCTGTGGCCTGACTCATTGCACAGGCCACCAGGCGACGCCTATACTTCTAACACCAGTTTGTCCATGCGCGCACCCGGTCGAGCGACCCGAGACCGACGGTGCGCGCGAGGTACCCGGGAGCGCGGCACTTACGATTTGCCGTTGCCGCAGCTCCGCGCGAACCGCAGCCCATGCTCACGATTGACCGCACGCCGTCCGGACAGATCCTCGCGTACGTCGCCGTCGCTCTCGCCCTGGTGGCGATTGCGATGAACCGACTCGGCGCCGAGGCTGGATGGGCGTGGACGGTCGGCCGCCCAACGGAACGTCCTAACGCGGCTCGGGGCTTACGCCCAATCGCTATGCCCACGGGGCCGGTGCGCGATCACTCCTCCCAGAGACGCAGCCTGCCACCGCATGCCGGGTCGCCATCCGGCGGACGGGCCGCGCCAGTGCATGAAGCGAGAGATTCTCATCAACGCGAGTCCACGAGAGACCCGCGTCGCCATCCTGGAGGATGAGCAGCTCGTCGAATTGATGATCGACCGCCCCGACAACCGCCGCATGGTCGGGGACATTTACCTGGGCAAAGTCGAAGCTGTACTGCCCGGCATTCAAGCCGCCTTCGTGGACATCGGAACGGAAAAGCAGGCGTTCCTCCATGCGAGCGACCTCGTGTTTCCCGAGTCCGATTCGGACGGAGACGACGACTCCGAGGACGAGTCGTCGGACGATGACGAGGAGGCGTCGGGCAACGGCCGGCGCAAACGCATCAAGGCGCCGCCCATTCAGGACCTCCTCAAGCGCGGCCAGGACGTCATCGTCCAGGTCTCCAAGGAACCCATCTCCACCAAGGGCCCGCGCGTCACCGCGCAGGTCTCGTTGGCCGGCCGCTTCCTGGTCTACATGCCGTTCGCATCGCGCGTCGGCGTGAGCCGCAAGATCGGCGACCGCGCCGAGCGTCAGCGGCTCCGCGAGCAGATGCAAGCGGTCCTGCCGAAAGACTCCGGCGGCGTGATCGTGCGCACGGTGGGCGAAGACGTCACGCAGGAGACCTTCCGCCGCGAGTACAACACGCTCTCGGGCCAGTGGAAGAAGATCCAGCGCAAGACGCGCTTCCTGCGCGCACCGTCGCTCGTGCACCGCGAGACGAGCCTCACCAGGGGCCTAACGCGCGACCTGTTCAGCACGAAGGTCGATTCGCTGGTCGTCGACAGCAAGCAGGTCTACAACGAGATCGCCGAGTACTTGAAGGGCATCGCGCCCGAGCTCATCGAGCGCGTCAAGCTCTACGATGATCCGATCCCCATTTTCGACAAGGCGGAGCTCGAGCCCGAGATCCGCGATCTGTTCAAGCGGCGCTGCGATTTGCCGTCGGGCGGCTACCTAATCATCGAGCAGACCGAAGCGCTCGTCTCCGTGGACGTGAATTCCGGGCGGTACACCGGCAAGCGCGATCCCGAGAAGACCATCCTCAAGACCAACACCGAAGCTGCGCGCGAGCTGGCCCGGCAGCTCCGGCTGCGCGACATCGGCGGCATCATCGTGTGCGACTTCATCGACATGGAGACGAAGGCCAATCGCGACAAGGTGCTGCAGGAGCTGCGCACCCATCTCGCGCGCGACCGTGCGCGGACGAAGGCGTTCGCGGTGTCCGAGTTAGGCCTGATCGAGATGACGCGGCAGCGTGTGCGGGCAAGCCATTATCAGAACATGACCGAAGCGTGTCCGACGTGTGCCGGAACGGGGCGCGTGTTCACGCCCGAGAGCACGGTGCGGCGCATGGAACGGTCGATCAAGCGCATGGCCGTCGAGGGCAAGAAGGACCACCTGCTCGTGAAAGTGCACCCCGACGTTGCGCTCTACGTGCTGGAGCACGAGCACGACCTGGCGCGGAAGCTGGAGAAAGGGGTGGGGTTCCAGCTCGAGCTGCGCGACGACCCGCTCCTCAAGCCCGACGAGTTCAAGCTCGTGGTGAAGGGCGCGGAGCGGGACGTGACGCAGCAGTACGCGGTGGCGTGAGCCGCGCCGCCGCTGGTGCACTCTCGACGACGCATCGGAGAGAACCCGCCTACTTTGTAGGCGGGTATTCGCTGAGCGGTCAGCTCTTGGGGCTCGGCCGGCTCGACGGCGGCACCATGCCGCGCATGCGCATGTACGTCACGATGTTGCCGTAGTGCTCGTTGTCGTGCGTCGCGTTGAGCACGAGCGCGTAGAAGCGCGTGTGGTCCTGGCCGAACAACTTGGTCGAGCCCGATACCTGGTCGTCCGATTGCGCGTAGGCCCGCTTGCAGTATTCGTTGGACGCCTTGAGCGCCGCCACGAGATCCGCTTTCGTGGTTTTGGTCTTCTCGATGTCGTCCTCGCTCCCGCCCGGCTCGCCTAACGCAGCCGCGCACATGAGGTGCTGCGAGCCCGCGATGTGCGCGATGAGCTGGCCGAACGTGCGCACCTCGGGCGTCGGCCGGAACGCGTAGTCGGCGTCCGACATGTCTTCGGCCGACTGTGCGACATACTCCGACACTTGGGACCAGATCGCGCGGGCATCGGACACGGAGCCGCTCGCGACGCGCGGCCGCGACGCAAGAGGCAGTGACGCGACGGCAACCAGCGCAGCGGCCAGGCTTAAGCGATGCATGTGGACGCGCTCCCCTCGAGGTGGACGTGGTAACCGCTTGAGAATATGCGTCCCGGGCGTACCGCGCAAATACCGCCGAGTCCGGTCAGTCCAAACGCAGCGCGACCAGAGGGTCGACGCGGGTCGCTCGCCGCGCCGGGACGACGCAGGCGACCAACGCCACGGCGAGCATGAAGGCTCCAACAGCGGCAAACGTCGTCGGATCCGTTGGCTCGACGCCGAAGAGCAGGGAGGTCACCACGCGCGTCACGGCCAGCGCGCCCAGTAACCCCACCGCCAGGCCGATCAGCGCCACGGTCATCCCCTGACGCAGCACCAGCGTTAGGACGCCGCCCTCGCTCGCGCCCAACGCCATGCGGATGCCGATCTCGCGCCGGCGCTCGGCCACCGAATACGCGAGCACGCCGTACGTGCCGACGGCCGCCAATGCCAGCGCAACGACGGAAAAGATCAACAGGAGCTCGGCCAGGAAACGCGGACGGGCGAGGGCATCGTCGAACACCTCGTCCATACTGCGCAATCCCACGATCGGCAGGCTGGGATCCACCGCCGACACGATACGCCGGATCGATGGCGACAAGACATCGGGCGCGAGCGTCGACCGCACCACGATGTTCATGTTGCGCGGCGCGAAGCCTTCGTATGTCGGCGCCTGCTCGTACAACAGGTAAATCTCGGTGCCCGTCTTCGCATCGACACCGCCCTGTTTCACGTCCTTGGCGACGCCGACGATCGTGAACCATTTCGACGTGTCGACGACGCCGCCGGGCTGTATCCGATGGCCCACGGCACTCTGTCCCGGGTAGAAGAGCCGGGCGAGCGTCTGGTTCACGATCACTACGGGCGGAGATTTGGCGCCATCCATTGGCCCGAACGAGCGCCCTTCGACCATCGGGACGCGCATCGTCGAGAAGTAGTTAGGCATCACCCAGTTGTAGTAATCGACGTTCTGCGGCGGGATCCCGGGCTTGGCCACGTAGCCCTCGAACCGCGTGTCGTTCGCGTTCACCTGACGGCGCGGCGGGAGGCCCGACATCGCCGCGGCGCTCTGCACACCCGGTACCTGGTCCAGTTGCCCGGTGATCTGCTCGAAGAGCGCGACCCGGCGCATGCTGTCCGCGTATGTTGCCGCGGGCAGCACGAGGTTGAACGTGACGAGATTGGAGCGATCGAACCCGGAGTCGACCCGCGTCAGCTTCTCGAAGCTGCGGAGCAGGAGGCCCGCGCCCACGAGCAGCGTGACGGCGAGCGCCATCTCGGCCACCACGAGCGCCCGGCGCACCCGCGCCGCCGATGCGTGCGAGGTGGTGCGGCTGCCGGCTTCGCGCAGGGACAGGCTCATCGCGCCGGCGTTGAGCCGGAGCATGGGCGCCAGCCCGAACAGGACGCCCGTGCCTAACGCAAGCACGAGCGTATAGGCGAGCACGTTGGCGTCGAGACCGACGCGCGTCGCGCGCGGGATGCCGGCGTTGTTCGACAGCACCAGCGCGTGCAGGCCCCACCGCGCCACGAGCAAACCCACCGCGGCCCCGGCCACCGAGAGCACGAGGCTCTCGGCGAGAAACTGCCTAACGAGTCGGCCGCGGCCCGCGCCTAACGCCGCGCGCAGCACCAGCTCCTTGTGCCGCGTCTCCGCGCGCATGAGGAGCAGGTTGGCCAGATTGGCGCACGCGATCAACAGCACGAGGAACACCGCCGCCTGCAGCACCCAGAGCGCGCGGCCGGCGCTGCCGACGATGTCGGCGAGGAGATCGTCGTACCGCAAGCGATGGGTCTTGACGTTCGGCGTATGGACGTAGCCCTTCTGGCCGGGGGTCACGCCGGCGGTCCCGCCGTCGACCTGCGCCCACTGCGCGAGCATCGGCTCGAGCTGCACGCGCGCCGTCGCCAGCGAGATGCCGGGCTTGAGTCGTCCCACGAGATTCAGGTAGTGCCCGCCGCGATAGCTCGCGATGCTGTCCGGGTCGAGCGTGAGCGGAAGCCAGATGCGCGCACCCTGATCGTGGATGTCGAAGCCCGGCGGCATGATGCCGACCACCTGCGTCTGGACGCCGTCGATGTCGACCTTCTGCCCAACGATGGAGCGCTCACCGCCGAAGTTGCTGCGCCACAATTCATCCGACAGGACCGCCACGTGTGGTGCGTTAGGCAGCGTCTCCTGCTCCGTGAACCAGCGGCCGGCCTCCGGTGCGACGCCGAGCGTCGGGAAGAGACTGGCCGACGTAATCGCCGCCGCCACGCGGGCCGGACTCGACTCGCCCCCGACGTTGACCGCGTTGGCGTAATACGCGCCGACGTTCGAGAACGACCGGTTCCGCTCGCGGAACTCCAGGAACTCGGCGGCGTCCACGGGAAATTGGTCGAAGCCCAACGTCGGGAACTGGCTCGTGATGAGGACCAGCTCGCCCGGATGCGGATACGGCAGGGGGCGCAGGATCACGCCGTTGACGACGCTGAAGATGGCGGTGTTGGCCCCGATGCCTAACGCAAGGGTGAGGATCGCGACGGCCGCGAATCCCGGCGCGCGCAGCAGCGTCCGCACCGCGTAGCGTACTTCGCGCCACATCTGTTCGACGCCGCCGCCGCCCCACATGTCGCGCGTCACCTCTTTCACGATGCCGACGTTGCCGAACTCCCTGCGTGCCGCGGCCGCGGCGTCGTCGGGCGACTGGCCCCGCGCCATGCGCTCGTTGGCATCCATGTCGAGATGGGACTGGATCTCGGCGTCGAGATCGTCATTGCGCGCGTTGCGATCGTCGGATCTCATTGGGCCTCCTCGGGAGGCGGCGCCGCGAAGAATTCGGCGATCGCCATGGAGAATTGTTCCCACTTCGAGCGCTCGACGGCCAACTGCTTCCGGCCCGCCGGTGTCAGGCGGTAGACTCGCACGCGCTGGTTGTTCTCCGACATCTCCCAGTCGGCCTCGATCCATCCCTGTCGCTCGAGGCGGTGCAGGGCGGGGTAGAGCGATCCCGTGTCCACCTGCAGCACGCCGCGCGACATCGTGCGAATGATCTGGAGCAGCCCGTACCCGTGCCGGGGACCCCAACGAAGGCTCTGGAGGATGATCAGGTCGAGCGTACCCTGCAGGAGCTCGATGCGCGTGAGGGGGGCGTGTCGCTTGGTCATGCGGGCGCGGGCCGTCCGGGGTGTAGGTTGTCTACAGCCAGGGGTGTAAGGTGTCTACAGCCTGGCGAGACGTCAAGAAGGAGGGGAATGAGGGGAAGCGCTCGCTGTCGCTCGCTTGGGGAAGCGCTGGCTTGGGGAAATGGGGAAGCGGCGGGCGACGCCGCCTTGGGGAGCGGAAGGACATCAGTTGTCTGTGGTTGGAGAGTGCCGGATCGCGCGGGGCTCGCGCCTGGCCCTCCAGTCGCGCAGACCATTGATGTTGTTCCATTCCCCAAGGCGGGCGTCGCCCGCCGCTTCCCAATTTCCCCAAGCGCAGCGGTTCCCCATTCCCCAGTCCGTGTTGACTCGCCCCGGCCGACCGAGTACGTTACTGGACTGTACCAACCAGCCTTCCAATGACTTACGCCATTATTCGCACCGGCGGCATGCAGTTTCGCGCCGAGCCGGGAAAGACGATTCGCATTCCCTCCCTCGAAGCCGAGGTGGGCGCCGCCGTTACGTTCGACGAGGTGCTCCTGGGCTCCGATGGTACAACCGTGCACGCCGGCGCTCCGCTCGTGAGCGGTGCCTCGGTCACCGGTGAAGTGGTAAAGCACGGGAAGGGCGATAAGATCGTCGTCTTCAAGTTCAAGCGCCGGAAGAACTACGCGCGGAAGCAGGGACACCGCCAGAAGTTCACCGACGTCAAGATCAACGACATTTCACTCGGCTGACGGTTCGCCATGGCTCACAAAAAAGGCGTAGGCTCGAGCCGCAACGGTCGCGACAGCGGCCCCAAGTACCGCGGCGTGAAAAAGTTCGGCGGCGAGCGCGTGCGCGCCGGCAACATCATCGTCCGCCAGTGCGGCACCAAGATCCACCCCGGTCGCAACGTCGGCCTGGGGACGGACTTCACGATCTACTCGCTCATCGACGGCGTCGTGAAGTTCGAGCACAAGAACAAGCTGCGGTTCAAGGTCTCGGTGTACCCGGAGGCTGGGGAAGCGGCCGCCGGCGCGGCCTGAGGGAAGCGGGAAGCGGCGCCTAACGGCGCCTGCGGGAAGGGGGCGAGGGCTGGAACCAACCGAAAAGAAAGAACCTCAATGGCAACGCGCCATTGAGGTTCTTCTCGTTCTGAGCCAACCACCTGTCGCGATCTCGCCTCCACCCCATTCCCCAAGGGCGCCGTTGGGCGCCCGTTTCCCCAAGGCGGCAGCCGCTTCCCCAAGGCCGCGTCAGCGGCCGCTTCCCCCGATCTACGGCTTCTCGTAATTCGGCGGCTGCGTCTCGTACCGCTTCGTCAACAGATCCTGCCGCGACACGTCATTCTGCTTCTTGCCGTGCACGTAGACCGCCACCGCGCGCGTCGCAAACTCGAACGGATCGCCATCCCACACGACGACGTTCGCTTCGAGACCCGGCTTGAGCGCGCCGATCTTGTCCGCGACGCCGAAGATCTCGGCCGGCGCTTGCGTGATCGCCTTGAGCGCGTCGTCCCACGAGAGGCCGTAGCCCACCGCGTTGCCCGCCTCGTAACGGATGTTGCGCACGTTGAACAGCGATTCATCGCCGCCGCCGTTGCCGATGAGCGCGACCTGCACGCCCGCCTTCCGGAGCAGCGCCACGTTGTCCTGGCGCGAGCCTAACGTGCTGAACGAGGTCGGGATGTTCGACTCTGCGCCCGCCAGTACGGGGATCTTCGCCGCCGCCAAACGGTCGGCCACTTCCCACGCTTCCTCGCCGCCGCCGATGATGACCTTGATGCCGAATTCCTTCGCCAGGTCGATGGCCGACTGAATGTCGCTCGCCTCGTCGGCGTTGAGAAGCAAGGGAACTCTGCCTTCGAGCACCGGTACGAGCGCCGCGAGCGATGCCGGACTAACGGTCATCTGCCGTGACTGCCCGCGGTCGAACTCGGCGACGTGCTTCTGGTAGTAGCGCGTGTCCTGCAGAATCTCGCGCAGCTTGGCGATCTGCTGTCCTTTGGCCGGCGCGCCGTCGCCGCCTTCATCGCCGATGCTCGCGATCATCGCGGCCGGCGCGCGCAGAATCATCCCGGCGCGCGTGTCACCGAACAGATCGATCATCGCGGCCTGTCCCGCAATGAGTCCGCCGCCCGGCGTCGCCATCGCGCTCGTAATGCCGTCCTCGCGCGCCGGCGGAATCAACACCGAGCGCGGATTGAGTCCGTCCCACGACGTGAAGTCGGGCGTGATACCCTGCTCGCTGCGCGCGCGCGACTCGTTCGCGCCGGCGCCGAAGCCGACTTCGACCAGGCCTAACTGCGTTTCGGCGACGACCAGGCCCGGCGTCACCCACTTGCCCGACGCGTCGACCTTCTCGGCGTCCGACGGAACGGTGACGTTCGCGCCGACCGCGACGATCTTGCCGTCCTTGATGAGCACCGTGCCGTTCTCGATCGGGGGACCGCTCACCGGGTACACCTTGCCGCCCGTGATCGCGATCGTCTGCGCCGAGAGCGTGCTAACGGGAGCGATGACGGCGGCCGCGCACAGCGCAGCCATGAAGTGGATCGTGCGGAATGTCATCGTTGGGGTCCTCCCACCGTATTCTCGACGGGCACGAAGCCTAACTCGAAGTCGCTGCGCCACCGCGCCTGCGGATCGCTCCGGTCGTACAGCAGCGCGCCATCGACCCACACCTTTTCCGTATGCGTGTACACGCTGAATGGATCGCCGGACCACAGGACCACATCCGCGTCCTTGCCCGTCTCGAGCGATCCGATCTTGCTGTCGAGATCCAGCGCCCACGCCGGGTTGATGGTCATCCATTTCACCGCATCTTCTTCCGTGATGTTGAGACCGATCGCGCGGCCCGCGGCCATTGCTTTCGCCACTTCCTGGTTGAGTCGCTGCGAGCCCGACGGATCATCCGAGTGAATCATCACTTTCACGCCTGCCTTCCAGAGCAGCGCCATGTTGGCGCGCACCGCGTCGAGCGCTTCCATCTTGAAGTCGCCCCAGTCCGCCCACACCGCGGCGCCGATGCCTTCCTTCGCCAGCAGGTCGGCGATCTTGTACGCTTCGACGCCGTGATGGAATGCGCGCACTTTATAACCGAACTCGTGCGACATGTCGATCACCTGCGCCATCTCGTCGGCGCGATAGCAGTGCATCTGCACGAGGATGTTGCCGCGCAATACTTCAGCTAACGTTTCGAGACCGAGATCGCGCTGCGGCGGCTCACCTTTGCGGTTCTTGAGCCACGCGTCCCACTTGCGGCGATAGGCTTCGGCCTTGATCCATTCCGCGCGATAGCCGGCCATGTTGCCCATGCGCGTTTGCGGTCCGCCCCGATTGCCGTACACGCGCTTGGGATTTTCGCCGCACGCCATTTTTAGGCCGTACTTCGCGCCCGGGAATTTCATCCCTTGCACCGTGCGCGAGGGCACCACTTTGAGTATCGCGCTGCGTCCGCCGAACAGATTGCCGGAGCCCGGCAGGACCTGGAGCGTCGTGACGCCGCCCGCCAAGTTGCGCGGGAACTGCGGATCCTGCGGCCAAATCGAGTGCTCGGCCCACACGTACGGCGTGGCCGGATTCACGAGCTCGTTGCCATCGCTGTTGGACTCGACCGCGGGCGCGGGGTACACGCCCAGGTGCGAGTGCACGTCGATGATACCCGGTGTCACGAACTTGCCCGTGCCGTCGATCACCACCGGCGACTCACCGCCTTCGGCCTGCTTGATCGCGGGATCGTCGGCGCTTTTGCCTACGGCGGCGATCTTGTTGTCCTTCATCAGGAGCGCGCCGTTCACGATGCGCGGTCCGACCGCCGTGAAGATGGTGACGTTCTCGATGAGCGTCGGTTTCGACGGGAAGGGTTTGTACGTACTCGGGTACGGATCAGCGTTAGGCACCGAGAGGGCGCCGGGGCCGGCCGCCGCGGGCGGCGTCGTGTCGGTACGACTGGCCGTCGTATCGGCGCGCGCCGGGACGGGCGCTTGCGTGGCGGGCGCTTGCTTCGCGCATCCAGCCACGATGATCGCAAGCGCGAGAGCGAGCATGCGCATTGCTTCGCGTGACCTCCGTCTATATGGGGGGTAGTGCGGTGTCGGGGGCGGAAGCTATGGGGCGACACACACCGTCGCCAGGGTCAGCGCTCAAGGCAGCAGCCGTTGCGCGTTCGTCTCGAGCGCGGCTCGCTTGACGTGCTCGGCCAAGGGTAGCGCTAGAAACTGATCGACGTTCTTCCGCATGCTCTCCACGCCCGGGCTCGGCCAGTCCGTGCCCCAGAGCAGCTGTGACGCGAGCTCCTCGAGACGCGGGAAATACTCGAGCAGAGAGCGCGGCGGAATGCCCGACACATCGAGCCACACGTGCTTGTGACGCCGCAGCACGAAGAACGCTTCCTTCATGTACAGCGGCCGTCCGCCGTGCGCCATGACGAGTCGCAGGTCGGGGAAGTCGATGGCCACGTCATCGAGCTCCATCGGGTTCCCATACTTGCTGCGCGCGCCCGGAAAGATGCTCGTGCCCGTGTGTACCAGCACGGGTAGCCCGTGGTCTTCGCACATTTTGTAGATCGTGGCCAGCGACTCGAGCCCGCGCGTGTAATCGTTGGCGGCGAACGCCTGGTGCGGCGGGTGCAGCTTGAGGACGCGCGTGCCTAACTCGAGCAGGCGCGCCACGCCAGCGGCGGCATCGCGCGTCGTCACCGGATCGACGCCGCCGTAGGGCAGCAGCCGTGACGGGTCCGCCTGCGCATACCGCGCCGCGAATTCGTTGGTTTCGTCGGTGAATCCCATCACATTGGGACTCGGATAATTCACCATCCCCACGCGCTGGATGCCTTGCTCATCCATGATCGAGAGCAGCATCCGCGGGTCTTCCATGAGCGCGAGCAGGAAGTCGAAATGTTTTTCCTTCCCGCGCCGCATGGTGTCCATGACCGCGGGCTTGAGCTGCCGCCACGGCTGGATGTGGATGTGAAAGTCCGTGACGGCGTACCGCTCGTCAGGCGCCAGGTCCGCGGCGCCGCTCATTTCCCCGTGAACTGCGCCGCGCGCTTCTCCAGGAACGCGCGCACACCCTCGGTGCGGTCGGCGCTGGCGAAACACAATTGGAAGAGCGCGGTCTCGAGCTTGAGACCATCGTCTAACGGAATGCTGAGCGCGGCCCGCGTCGCCTCCTTCGCCGCGGCCACGGCCACCGGGCTCTTGGACGCGATGGTTTCCCCGATCGCGAGCGCGCGGTCGAGCAGGGCCTGGGGCTCGAGTACTTCCTCCACCAGCCCTAACCGAAGTGCATCGTCGGCGCCGATCATGTCGCCCGTGAGGATCAACTTGAGCGCGGCGCCCAACCCGACGATGCGCGGCAGCCGCTGCGTGCCGCCGCCGCCCGGAATGATGCCCAGGTTCACTTCCGGTTGGCCGAACCGCGCGGCCGAGCTCGCGATGCGGATGTCGCAGGCAAGGGCGAGCTCCATCCCGCCGCCGAGACAGTAGCCGTTCACCGCGGCGATCACGGGTTTGGGACAGCGCTCCACCGCATCGAAGATCGTGGCGCCTTTCATGACGCGCCATTGCTCCACGGTGGTGCGCCCCTCGAACTCGCCGATGTCCGCACCGGCGATGAATGCCTTGTCGCCCGCGCCAGTGACGACGATCGCACGTACGGCATCATTCTCGCGCGCGGCGCCGATCGCATCGAGGAATGCCGACCGCACCTGCCCATCGAGCGCATTCCGCTTCTCGGGACGATTGATCGTGATCAGCGCCGCCCGTCCGCGGGTCTCCTGCGTCACCACACCGCCGTCCGTCATCGGTCTTTCTCCCACCGGTAGAAACCCTGGCCCGACTTCTTGCCCAGCTCGCCGCGCGCGACTTTGTCGCGCAACAGCTGCGGCGGCCGGTACGTGTCGCCGCCTAACCTCTTGTGCAGATGCTCGGCGATGGCGAGCCGCACGTCGAGTCCGACGAGGTCCGTGAGACGCAGCGGGCCCATCGGATGATTGTAGCCCAGCTCGAGCGCCCGGTCTAAGTCGGCCGCGCCCGCCACGCCCTGCTCGAGCATCCGGATCGCCTCGAGGCCCAGCACCACGCCTAACCGGCTGGTGGCGAAGCCCGGCGTGTCGCGCACGACGATCGGCTCCTTGCCCACGAGACCGGCGAATGCGCGCGCCCGCGCCACGGCGTCATCGGTCGTCGCCGGCCCGCGGACGATCTCGAGCAGCTTCATCACCGGGACGGGATTGAAGAAGTGCATGCCCAACGCGCGATCCGGATGCTGGAGCGGCGCCGCGATCTCGGCGATCGACAACGATGACGTGTTGCTCGCCAACAGCGCCTCCGGCGACACCATGCGCTCGAGCGTCGCGAACAATTTCTGCTTGAGATCGAGCCGCTCAGGGATCGCCTCGATGACGATCGTCGCGTCGGCTGCACATTCTTCGGGCGTGCGCGCCGTACTGAGCCGGACCAGCGCCGCATCGCGCTGGATCGCCGTGACCTTGCCCTTCTCGATGGCTTTGTCGAACGCGCGATCGATCATCTCTATCGCGATGCCTACCTGCTCGGGACGCGCATCGGTCAGGCACACGCGGCACCCCGCGAGGGCGGCCACATACGCGATGCCGTGACCCATCGTGCCCGCGCCGATGACGGCCACTGCAGGCGGCGTCACGAGGGTTGCGCCAGCGATTGCAGGGCTTGCCGCAACAGCGACAGATGGTCCGTGCACAACGCATCGACGCCTAACGCGGCCAGCTCCACCGCCTCTTCGGTGCGGTTCACCGTCCACGCGATGACGCGGCCGCCGGCGCCGTGCACTGCGGCGACCATCGCGGCATCGATGAGGTCCGAGCGCGGCCAGGCGTCGAGCGCATCGGCGGCACGCAGGGCGGCCGGCACGTCATCCAGCCCGCGATCGAACAGGATCCCGCCGCGAATCTCGGGTGCCATCGCACGCGCCCGCCGCACGGCCTCGTGATCGAAGCTGTGTACCGCGCACCGCTCGGGGTTGGGCGACTGCCGGATCACGTCGACGGTTGCCGCCTCGACGCCCTTGCCCTTGAGCTCCACGAACACGTCGGCGCGGCCCCGGACGGCGGCCAGGATCTCGGCGAGCGTCGGGATGAGGGCCATGCCGCGAACGGAGAACCCCTGCAGCTCGTCGAACGTGAGCGCGTCGATCCGTTTTCCCGTTAGGCGACCCGAGGGCGCCGTCGCCCGCGGCACCTCGTCGTGGTGAACCACCACCACGCCATCCTTCGTGGTATGCACGTCCAGCTCGATGCCGTCGGCGCCGAGCTCGAGCGCGCGCATGAACGAGGGCAGCGTGTTCTCCGGTCGCTCGCGCGGCGCGCCCCGGTGCCCTACGAGGAGCGGACCGGCCCGGTGCGGGGAAGCCGCACCGGACCCATGACCAACTGCGTTAGTCGTCACTCTTCTTCGGCTGGATCCAGTCGTTCTCCTTGAAGATCGACCGCAACAGCTCGCGGTCGGCCGCCGTCGGCATCACCGACTCGACGTACGCCTTGTATCCTTCGCGCGGGATCGGCTCGCCATCCAGGTTGAACGTCTGTCCTTTGTACTGTCCGATGCGCCGGTTGAACTTGATGCTCGGCACTTTGAGCTTCGGCTGATGTTCCGGCACGTGCAGGTTCAGCCGGTCGATCAAGCCTTGCACTTCCTGGCGATACAGCTCGCGTGCGTACTCGTTGAGCCGCGACGGATCGGGCGACTGCGGGTTGGTGCGCTCATCGAACCGACCCTTGAGTCCCCACGTGTACGCCCACTGCGCCGAGGACGACGCGTCGGTGCCGAAGAGATCGAACGCCGTCGACACCCACTTGTTGAAGTAGCGTTGCATCACGTCCGTCGGAATGCGGCCGGCCTTGATGATGCGCAACAGGCCGTTGTTGCCCGTGCCTAAATGGAACGACTCCTCGCGCAGCATCGGCTTCATCGAGCGCGAGAGCGGCGCGAACGCCGATGTCGACATCATCTGCAGCTGGTACTTGCCGTCGCGATCGATGAACTCGGTGTACGCGAAGAAGTCGAGCCAGTTCTCGACGCTCTCGTTGAAGGAGCCGAGCAGTCGTTCGTGTTCGTCCGCGCGACGCTGGAGGAGTTTCTCCGCTTCGCGCTTGCCTTCGTCGCCGAAGTGCGACACGAGCAGATACGACATCTGCCACCCATGCCGCATCTCCTCGGCCATCACGCGATAGATGGCGAGCAAGTCGTAGTCGCTCGGCGCGTGCTCGAGCAGGGCGCGCTGCTGCTCCACCGACGCGAATTCGGTATCGCCCTGGAAGATGATGAGCGTTTGCAGCGCATCGCGGATGCGCTGATCCGGAATGTGCATCACCGTCGGCCATTTGTGATTGCCCTTGTAGTGGCCGAATTCGATCTCGGGGACGTCGAGCTCGGCGAGCTTGACGTCGAACTTGTAATCCTTGAGCTCCTTAGCCTCGAGACCAATGTCATCCTGCCAGACCTTGAACAGGTCCACCCAGTCGTCGAAGTTCGTGATCTTGGTCAACGCCATGGCGTCATGCTCCTCTCGTAACCTTCGTGTGGTCCGTGCCTAACGGTCACGGACCGATATCAACGGGCCGCCGGCTGGCCGAACGCCGGCCGCCGCTTCTCCAGGAACGCCGTAATGCCTTCCGTTGCATCGCCGCTCCGGAAGCACTGGAGCTGCGCGTCGAGCTCGTAGTCGAGCATCTCGGGCAGCGACCGGTCGAGCGACGCGTACACCGCGCGCTTGGCCATCGCGATCGCGAGCGTCGGCTTCGCCGCGAGCGCGGACGCCAGCGCCCGCGTCTCCGCGCCTAACGAATCGTGGGGCACCACGCGGTTGAACAGGCCGAGGCGCAGACACTCCTGCGCATCGACCATCTCCGCCAGCCAGAACAGCTCGAGTGTCTTCGCGGGACCGACCAACCGAGGCAGGAAGTACGTCCCGCCCCAATCGGGGTGGAGTCCAATCCGGTTGAACGTTTGGCCGAGCGACGCGCGATCGCTGGCTACGCGCAAGTCGCAGGCGAGGGCGAGATTGGCGCCGCCGCCCGCCGCCGCGCCGTTGATGCTCCCGATCACCGGTTTGGACGACGCGCGCATCGTGGTCACGACCCGCCGGCCGGCTTCGACTAACGCAGCCATCGCCTCTTCGTCGCGCTTGGCGATGAGCTCGGACATGTAGCCGATGTCGGCGCCGGCGCAGAACGCGCGGCCCGCGCCCGTGAGCACGATCACGCGGACGGTGTCGTCCCGTTCCAGCTCGTCGAGCGCGTCCGCCACCTCGCGGCGCATGGTACCCGCGAACGCGTTCAGCTTGTCGGGCCGGTTGAGCATCAGCGTCCCGATGCCGTCCTCGCGCTCGACGCGAATGTATTCGTAGCTCATCGTACGCGCTCCACGATCATCGCGATGCCCTGGCCGACGCCGATGCACATCGTCGCCAGCCCGCGCGCCGCCTGGCGCCGGCGCATCTCGTGCACCAGCGTCGTCAGCACGCGCGCGCCCGACGCGCCTAACGGGTGGCCCAACGCGATGGCGCCGCCGTTCACGTTGACGCGCGCCGGGTCGCACTTGAGCTCGCGCATGCACGCCACCGATTGCGACGCGAACGCTTCGTTGAGCTCGACCAGGTCGATGTCCGCCATGCGGAGTCCGGCGCGCGCGAGCGCCTTGCGCGTGGCCGGCACCGGTCCCAATCCCATCACGTCGGGCGACACGCCCGCCACGGCCGACGTGACGATCCGGGCCATCGGCTCGAGACCTGCGCGCCGGGCTGCCGGCTCCGACATCACGAGCAACGCGCTCGCGCCGTCGTTGATCCCGCTCGACGAACCCGCGGTCACCGTGCCGTGCTCTTTGACGAACGCCGGCTTCATGGCGGCGAGTCCCTGCATCGTCACATCGGGCCGCGGATGCTCGTCGCGCGACACGACCGTCGCGTCACCGCGGCGTCCGGGCACCGTCACCGGCACGAGCTCGGCGTCGAAGCGGCCGTCGGCGATCGCGCACGCCGTGCGGCGCTGGCTCTCGAGCGCGAACGCGTCCTGCTCCTCGCGCGACACGCCGCAGCGCTTCGCCACTTCCTCGGCCGTTTCGCCTAACGAGATCGTCCACTCGCGCGGCATCTTGGGATTCGTGAACCGCCAGCCGACGGTCGTGTCGGCCGCCACGGGCGCGGTGCGGGGAAATCCTTCCTCCGGCTTGAGCATCACCCACGGTGAGCGCGACATGCTCTCGACGCCGCCGGCGACGAACACGTCGCCCTCGCCGGCGCGAATCGCCTGCGCCGCGCTCGCCACCGCCTGCAGCCCCGATCCGCACAACCGGTTCACGGTCTGCCCTGGAATCTCGACGGGCAGTCCGGCGAGCAGCGACGCCATGCGCGCCACGTTCCGGTTGTCCTCGCCCGCCTGGTTGGCGCAGCCGAGGATGACGTCGTCGATGCTCGCGACATCGACGCCGGTCCGCTCGACGAGCGCCCGAATGACGCCCGCCGCGAGATCGTCCGGCCTCACGCGCGACAGCGCGCCGCCGTGGCGGCCGATGGGCGTGCGGAGCGCGGCGACGATGACGGGATTCATAGGTGGGGAAGCGCTCGCTGGGCGCTCGCTTGGGGAAGCGCTGCGCTTAGGGAAACGGCGGCTGCGCCGCCTTGGGGAATGGGGCGGGCACTCACCATGTCGCCCAATTCCCGAAGGTCGCCGCAGGCGCCCGTTTCCCCAAGCGAAGCGCTTCCCGAAGGGCGCCAAAGGCGCCCGCTTCCCTCGTAGTTCACGACAGATCCACCCACACCGACTTCACCTGCGTATATCCCTCCAACGCGTACGACCCCAGCTCGCGCCCGAAACCCGACTGCTTGTAGCCGCCGAACGGCGAGCCCGCGTCGTACATGTTGTACGTGTTGATCCACACCGTGCCGGCGCGCACCGCGCGCGCCGTGCGCAGCGCCTTCTTGATGTCGCGCGTCCAGATGCCCGCGGCCAAGCCGTAGATCGTGTCGTTGGCTAACGGAATCGCGCCGTCCATGCCGCCATGGAAGGACATCATCGCGAGCACCGGCCCGAAGATCTCTTCGCGCGCGATCGTCATCCCGGGGTCCACGTCGCCGAAAATCGTCGGCGCCACGAAGTAGCCCTTGCCGTTCACCGGCACGCGCTCGCCGCCCGCCAGCAGCGTCGCGCCTTCCTTGCGGCCGGTCTCGATGTAGCCGAGCACGCGCTCCATCTGCGCCTTGGACACGATCGCGCCTAACCGGGTCTTGGGGTGCAGCGGATCGCCGGCCACCATCTTCTTGGCGCGCTCGAGCATTTTGTCGCGCAGCGCCTCGCGCACGTCCTCTTCGACCAGGAGACGCGAGCCCGCGGCGCAGACCTCGCCTTTCCCGTAGAAAATCCCCGTCAGCGCCCCGCGCGCCGCGGCGTCGAGATCGGCGTCGGCGAACACGATGTTGGGCGACTTGCCGCCTAATTCCATCGACACCTTCTTCACGGTGCCGGCGGCGGCGCGCATGATCTCTTTGCCCACGTCGGTCGAGCCGGTGAACGCGATCTTGTCCACGTCGGCGTGCTGCACGAGCGCCATGCCCGCGACGCGCCCCGGACCCGGCACGCAGTTGAACGCGCCGGCCGGGAAGCCCGCCTCGAGCGCCAGCTCGGCCATGCGGAGCGCGGTGAAGGGCGTCTCCTCGCTCGGCTTGAGCACGATCGTGTTCCCGCACGCGAGCGCGGGCCCGATCTTCCACGCCGCGAGCGACATGGGGAAGTTCCACGGCACGATCGCGCCGATCACGCCTAACGGCTCGCGCAGGGTGTAGTTGAGGAACGGCCCGTCCACCGGGATCGTCTCCCCGTACACCTTGTCCGCCCATCCGCCGTAATACATGAACGTCTCGGCCGTTAGGCGAAGGTCGATGGCGCTTTCGAAGACCGGTTTCCCGTTGTTGAGCGTCTCCAGGCGCGCCAGCTCGTCCTTGTGGTGGAGGCAGAGCTCGCCTAACCGATAGAGCATCTGACCGCGCGACCGGGCAGAGAGGCTCCGCCACGCGTCGCTCTCGAAGGTCCGCCGGGCCGATTCCACCGCGCGGTGCACATCGGGGGCGCCGGCCTCCGCGACGTGCGCGATCGTCTCCTCCGTGGCCGGATTCACCACGCCGAACGACTTCCCCGACGCCGAATCCACCGGCTCACCATCAATGATGAGCCGGGTCGGGAACCGCTCCGTCTCGACTGCCGTCATCGCGGGCGCCTACTTGCCCTTGAACGTCGGCTGCCGCTTCTCGACGTACGATCCGATGCCTTCCTTCGCGTCGAGACTCTTGAACAACAGGCTCTGCAGCTCGCGCTCCATCGCCAATCCGTACTCGAGCGGCACCTCGGCGCCGGACTGCACCGACCGCTTGATGTGCCCAACGGCCATCGCCGCCTTGTTCGGCAGGCAGAATTGGCGCGCGTAGAGCAGCACGCTGTCCCACCAATCGTCTTTGGCGTACACCTCGTTCACGATGCCTAACGTCTGCGCCTCCTCGAACGAGAACGTGCGGCCCGTCACCATGAGCTCGATCGACTTCGCCTTACCGACTAACCGGGCCAGCCGCTGCGTCCCGCCCGTGCCGGGCAGCACGCCCAGGTTCACTTCCGGCAGACCGATCTTGCCCGCGTCCTGCTTGGCTAACCGAATGTCGCACGCCATCGCGATCTCGAGTCCGCCGCCCACGCAGTGTCCGTTGATCGCCGCGATCACGAGCTTGGGCGTCTGCTCGAGCCGGCTCAACGTCTCGTTCGCGTGCAGACAGAAATAGTACTTGAACGTCGGATCCATCTCGTTGAGCATGTTGATGTTCGCGCCCGCCGAGAAGAATTTGTTGCCCGCGCCGCGGAGGATGATCACCTGCACGGTGTTGTCGAACCGCGCCTTGAGGATGCAGTCGTCCAACTGCCGCATCATCTCGTGCGTGTACGTGTTCGCCGGCGGATCGTTCAGCTCGATGATGGCGATGTTGCCATCCATGCTGTACGTGACCAGCGTCGCCTGCTCGCGGTCAGTTACTGTGGCGGTAGCCATCGATCAACCTCGGGTGTAAAGAGTCCATGGTGTCGTCGCGCCGATCGTCAGCCGCGACCCAGCGTCATCCCGCCGACGAGCGGGGCAGCGCGGCATCGGACACCGGCAGTCCCACGTATCCACCCAAGAACAGGTGGCACACGTTCTGACTCAGCATCTCCACGCCGACATCGCCCAACGGATCGTACCAGTTGTAAATCCAGTTCATCATGCCGAAGAGCGAATACGCCGCCACACGACGGTTCAAGTGCGCCGGTCCGTGCGCGCGCTCCACATCGGCGAGCACATCCATCAGCGCCCGCGTGTACTCGCGCTTCATGTCGTTCACTTTCTGCAAGTAATCGCCCGACAACGCGCCCGCCTCGTGCGACAACACCTTCATCTCCGCCATGTGAGCGGCGAAGTAGTCGAGATGGTTGTCGATGAACCGGCCAATGCGCTCGATGGGGTCGGTCACTCCGTGGAGCGCCGCGCGCATGCCCGCGATGACCGCCTCGAAATTGCGGCTCTGGATGAGGAAGAGCAGCTCTTCCTTGCTCTGGACGTAGTAGTACACGCCCGCCAGCGACACACCCGACGCACGCGCCAGGTCCCGCATGCTCGTCTCGTGGTATCCCCGCTCGGCGAACACCTTCGCCGCGGCGGTGAGGAGCGTTTCGAGCTTCTGATCCCGGGTCGGTCCGGCCATTCCACCCCCCAGCACGCTTTCGAACGATCGTTCAACCGCAACCTATTCCCGGGCGAAGGGAGCGTCAAGCGAGCCTTAACGCCCGGGTGTGATGTACGTCTCACTTGGCGACGGGATGACTGAGCCCAAGCCGACGGCCGATGAGCCGGATGACGACGCGCTCATCGCTCGGTGGCGGAGCGGGGACGAGCGGGCCGCGACGCTCCTCGTCGAGCGGCACGCGACGCCGCTGGCGCGATTCGTCGCCGGGTTAGGCGAACGCCGCGAGGTGGAGGAAGTCGTCCAGGACACGTTCGTGCGTGCGTTCGCGTCGCTCGATGGCTTTCGCGGCGAGAGCTCGTTGCGCACGTGGCTGTTCACGATCGCGCGCAACCTGGTGCGCGACCGCGCGCGGAGCCGCAAGGGCCAGCGCGACGTGGTGTCGATCGAGGAGTGGCACGCGGCCACCGAGCACGATGCGTTGGACTTAGCGGTGGCCGATGAGACGGAGGCGCGGATGCGGCGCGCGGTCGCCACGTTGACGCCGATGCAGCGCGAGGTGTTCACGCTGCGCGTGACGGAAGGGATGTCGTACAAGGAGATCGCAGCCGTCGTATCCAGCACCGAAGGCGCGGCGCGGGTACACTATCACAACGCAATGCGCGCGATCAAGGAGTTTCTCGAGTGAAAGAGTGTACGCGGGACGACATGCGGGACCTCTTGCCCGACCTCGTGCACGAGCGGTTGGATGCCGCGACGCGCGCCGAGGTCACTCGGCACGTCGCGTCGTGCGCCGAGTGCCAGGCGGAGCTCGAGCTGCTGCGGTCGATGCGGAACGCGTTGGCGCCGGCGCCGCAGCTGGACGTTAGGCGGATCGCGGCGGCCGTGGCGGCGTCGCGCGACGCGACGCCGGACACCGATGTTCGTGCGTTAGGCGTGCGCCGCGCGGCATCGGGTCGCCGCCGCATCGCGTGGCGCATCGCAGCGGGGTTCGTCGTTGCGGCGCTGGGCGTAGCGACCTGGGTGCTTTCGCGGCAAACGCCCTTTACCCCTCCGGTCGTCGCCACCACGTCACGGCACACCGACTCGGGTCCGCCGGCGCCTCAGGTCGCTGCGCATCTGCCGCCGACACCGACGCCTCGCTATCCAAGTGTGGAGACGAAGTCGCCGGCAGCGCCGCGACTGCTGGCCAGCCGCGGGCTGGTGGTGGACGGCGGCGTGACCGATCTGTCCGACGGCGACGTGCGCGTCCTGCTGCAATCGTTGGACAGCCTGACGGCGGTCCCGGATGCCGATCCGTCGCCCATGAGCTACCAGCTCGACGATGACGGTGGTGCCCGATGATGCGGCGCGCCCTCATCGTGGTTGCGCTCGCGGTGCTCGCGGCCGGCGGCCCCCTCGCCGCCCAACAGGACACCGCGGCGGCGCCCGATACTGCTGCCGCACCGGGCGCGCAAACGCCTCAGCGCCGCCAGCTGGAGCAGCAGCTGCGCCTGCGGTTAGGCCAGATCGTGCGCCGCCAGCTGCAACTCACCGACCAGCAATTCGACCAACTGCAGGCGGTGAACAAGAAGTACGAGGCGCCGCGGCGCGACCTGAACCAGCGCGAGCGCTATCTCCGGCTCTCGCTCCGGGCCGAGATTCTGTTAGGCGACAAGGCCGACCAATCGAAGGTGGCCACCTACCTCGACCAGATGAGCGACGTGCAGCAATCGCGGCTGCAAATTTTTCGGCACGAGCAGAAAGACTTGTCCGGGTTTTTGACGCCGGTGCAGCGCGCGAAGTATGCGGCGCTCGAGGAGCAGCTCCGCAAGCGCGTCACGCAAATCCGCCAGCGCCAGCAGGCGCGAGGGGCAGGGGCGCGCGCGGCGCGCGGCCGGCCGCGATAAGCTCGCACAGCCGTGGCTCAATCTGGCCGTGCCCATGTGGACGACTTCATCGCTCGGTGGAGCACGGATTGAGCATACGCCACCGGACGGCTAGATTGCACGCCTCGCCCGGGTGGCGGAACTGGTAGACGCACGGGACTCAAAATCCCGCGCCGGCAACGGCATGCGAGTTCGATTCTCGCCTCGGGCACTTGCAGTTAGGCATCGCGCGACACTGGTGGTCCGCCCGCGTCGCGCATGTGCAGAACGCCGTCCCGCCGATACCTCCACACAATCGAGAGCGTTCACATGCGACCGCGACTGAGCGCCATGCTGATCGTGGCCGCGCTGTGCGGCACGACCCCGCACCGCGACGACCTCAAACGTCAGGTCGATGGCTGGCGCGCCGCGCACGAAAAAGACATCATCGCGCAGTTCGATCATCTGCTCCGCTTCCCGAGCGTGGCCGCGAACCCGTCGGGTACTGCGGCTGCCGCTGCATACCTCCAGGAACAGCTCCAGTCGCGCGGGTTCGACACGCGACTCCTCACCGTGCCCGATGCGCCGCCGGTCGTGTTCGGATCGCTGACCACGCCTGGCGCCACGCGCACCGTCGTGTTCTACGCGCATTACGACGGGCAGCCGGTCACGCCGTCGCAATGGACCACACCCCCGTTCGAGCCGGTCATGCGGACGGCTCCGTTAGGCTTGGGCAGCGCGGTCGTCGACTGGCCGACGGCCGCGCCGCCGTACGATCCGGAGTGGCGCCTTTACGGACGCTCGACCGGCGACGACAAGCTCTCCGAGATCGCGTTCCTCGCCGCGTTCGACGCGCTCAAAGCGTTAGGCAGAAAACCGTCGGTCAACATCAAGGTGGTGTGGGAGGGCGAGGAAGAGGCCGGATCCCCGCACCTCGCCGACATCTTGCGCGCCAACCACGGCGCGCTGGCCTCGGACCTCTGGATCATTGGCGACGGGCCCGTCCATCAGTCGGGACGCCCGCTGCTCTACTTCGGCGCGCGCGGGACCATCGGATTCGACGCCACCATCTACGGCCCGATCAAAGCGCTGCACGATGGACATTACGGCAACTGGGTTCCCAATCCAGCCGCCATGGCCGCCGACCTCGTAGCCGAGCTCCGCGCGCCGGACGGACGCGTGCTCATTCCCGGCTTCTTGCACGACGTCCGTCCCGAGACCAAAGCCGAGCGCGATGCGATCGCCGCCGTGCCGCCGGTCGAGGACCAACTCGAGGCTGAATTCCAGATCGCGCGCAGCGAGTCCGGCGGCAGCCTCATGGACGCGATCATGCGCCCGGCGCTCAACATCCGCGGCATGAGAGCAGGAAAGGTCGCGAGCGAAGCGACCAACGCAATTCCCACCGACGCCGAAGTGTCGATGGACTTTCGCCTCGTGCCTAACCAGAAACCGGATACCGTGCGCGCGGAGCTCGAGTCGTTCCTCCGCTCGAAGGGCTGGACCATCGTCACCGACACGCCCGACTCCGCAACTCGCCGCGCGCACCCCAAGATCATCAAGATCGATTGGGAAGTCGGCTACGCGGCCTTTCGCTCGAACATGGCGTCTCCCGCCGCGCGGGCCGTGATTGTGGCGGCCGGCCATGCATCCGATCAACCGGTCGCCGTCGTGCCGACGCTCGGCGGAAGCGTGCCGCTCTACGTTTTCGACGACCTCTTTCACGTACCGTTGGTCGGCCTGCCGGTGGCGAACCACGACGACAATCAGCACGCGGCGAACGAGAACGTCCGCCTTAAGAACATCTGGGACGGCATCGACGCGTACGCGGCGATGATTGGCGAGCTGAGCTGGTGACGCGACGGCCCGACACGCCGTCCTTCCGGTACCACGCCGTTCCCGCTCCGCTAACAGCTCGCCGAGCATCCATCGATCGATGCCAACATCGCTCAACTGTCCCAGCTGCGGCGCCCCGGCACGACCCGATGCGACGCAGTGCGAGTACTGCGGCTCTCGCCTCGCGATGGTCGCGTGCCCGGCCTGCATGGGATCGATGCTCGCCGGCTCCCAGTTCTGTCCGCACTGCGGGGCGAAAGCCGTGGATCCGAGCGTCGCCGTCGGCGGCCCGGTTCTCAAATGTCCCGGGTGCAGCGGCGACATGCCGGCGGTGCAGGTGGGCGCCACGACGATGCACCAGTGCTCGAAGTGCGGCAGCTCGTGGCTGTCTCCGGATTCGTTCAGCGCGCTGTGCGCCGACAAGGACGCACGCGGCCTCGTCGCCGCGGCCACAGGATGTCTGCCGGGAACGACCACCATCGCACAGCCGGCGCCCGTGCGCTACGTCCATTGCCCCGAGTGCGCGAAGGTGATGAATCGCGTCAACTTCGCGCACGCGTCCGGCATCATCATCGACGTGTGCAAGAAGCACGGCGTGTGGTTCGAGAAGGACGAGCTGCGCGGCGTGCTCGACTTCGTCGCCAAGGGCGGCATGCAGCAGATGCAGCAGCGTGACGATGCCCAACGCGCCCTGCAGCAGCGTGCGTTAGGCCTCATGGACCCGTCGCTCCTCACGCCCGGCGCATCCGGTGTCGTGAGTTTCACCATGCGCGTCCAATCGCCCGAGGCGCAGAACGTGACCCTGCGCTCGTTGTTGGACGCGATCTTCCATTGACCCGACCGAGCGTGCACTGGAGCCAGACATGACGCTGCGAGACTTCTTGACCGGCGAGCTGATCGACATCATCGAATGGCCCGATCAGACCGATACCACAATGGCGTGGCGCTTCTCGCGCCCGCAGAACGAAATCAAGAACGGCGCGCAGCTCATCGTTCGGCCCGCGCAGGCGGCGATGCTCATCGACCAGGGTCGCATTGCCGACGTGTACCCGCCCGGCCGCCACGAGCTCACGACGGCGAACATGCCGGTGCTGTCCAGGCTCGAGGGCTGGATGTACGGATTCGCGAGTCCGTTCAAGGCGGACGTCCTCTTCGTGAGCACGCGGCAGTTCGTCGATCAGAAGTGGGGTACGACGAATCCGGTCATCGTGCGTGATGCCCAACTGGGGCCGGTGCGGCTCCGCGCGTACGGCACGTACGCGATGCGGTTGGTCGAGCCGCGCAAGTTCGTCGAGCAGTTGAGCGGCACCACGTCCGGGTTCGACACGGACCAGATCGTCGACCAATTGCGCGACCTCATCGTGGCCAAGGTGAGCGGCGTGCTCGCCGAGGGCGGCATCTCGATCTACGAGCTCGCGGCCAAGTACGCGGAGGTCGGCTCGCGCGTGCAGCAGCGCGTGGCGCCGCAGTTCGACCAGTACGGCCTGAGCATCACACAGCTCGTGATCGAGAACGTGTCGCTGCCGAGCGAAGTCGAGGCCACGCTCGACCAACAGACGCGCATGAGCATGTTGCGCGGGCAACTCGATACGTACACGCAGCTGCAGAGCGCCGACGCGATCCGCGACGCGGCGCGCAATCCGGGCGGCGGCGCGGCCGCCGGCGTGGGTATCGGCATGGGCGCCGCACTCGGCCAACGCGCCGTCGCGGCGGCAGCGCCTGCGCCGACGGTTGGTGCGTACGAGCCCCCACCGCTTCCATCGGTGGCGTGGTACTATGCAGTGGGCGGACAGCGCATGGGGCCGGTGGATCAGAGTGCGCTGTCGGCGCCCGGCACGCTCACACCGGAGACGCTCGTCTGGCGACACGGCATGGCGGGGTGGACCCCGGCGGGTCAGGTTCCGGAGCTCGCGACACTCTTTCCGCCCAAGCGTTAGGCACGAGCGCCGGGCGCTCGC
>DATEKK010000140.1:0-31966 GCA_035277485.1 Gemmatimonadaceae bacterium | reverse complement strand
TTAGGCCTTGGGGTTCAGTCCGAGCCGCCCGCTTCGCGGGCGGCCAGTATCGCGCCCGGCCGGTTCGTGATCACCCCCGCTACCCCATCCTCCCACAGCGACCGCGCCGCATCCGGGCTGTCGATCACCCACACGTGCGTCGGACACCCGACGCGGCGCGCGGCACCCGCCAACATCCGCATCGGGATCGGAATCCCGTTGAACCGCGTCGGAATCGTGAGCGCGCGGTAGCGCGGCGGACGCGGTGCGCGACCGACGAGCGCGCGGCTCAACAACGACAACGTCTCCGCACGCGACGCGCTCCGGATCCACGGCGGCGCGTCGAACGGCGCCAGCGCGCGCTCGTCGAACGAGGCGAGAATGCATCGCGCGACCGCGCCCGCGTCGGCCACGACGCGCTTCACCGCCGGCGCCGCGGCCACCGTCTTCATTTCGACGATGACGGGCGTGTCGGGGAACATGCCTAACACGTCGGCGAGCAGCGGCACCCGCACGCCGTGTCCCTGGAACGGATACGTCGCACCGCGATCGATGGTGAATCGGGCTCCCGCATCGGCCTGGCGGATCGCCTCGTAGGTCATGAGTGCGACCGCGCCGCGACGGTCGGTGGTCCGGTCGAGCGTCGGGTCGTGAATCACCACCGGTTGGCCGTCGGCCGTCACGTGCACGTCGAGCTCGAATGCTTCGGCGCCGAACGCCGTCGCGCGCTCGAATCCGACCAGCGTGTTTTCGGGCGCGAACGCGGAGGCACCGCGGTGCGCGATCACCGGGTGCACCGCGGGATCGAGCAGCACGTTCGTGCCCAACGTCACAGCGGCAGCCTGAGTCGCGCCTCGCATCCGCGCGCGTCGCGGCGATTCTCGAGGGTCAGCACGCCGCCGTGCGCCTCGGCGATCTGCCGGCTGAGCGCGAGCCCGATGCCTGATCCGTTAGGCTTCGTCGTGAAGAACGGCACGAACAGGTTCGTCGTGTCCGACACGCCGAGTCCGTCGTCGCGCACCCAGACATCGAGCGTGGCGCCGTTGCGCGTCCACCCGACTTCCACCGCGCCGTGAGTCTCGAGCGACGCGTCGGCCGCGTTGCGAACGAGATTGATGAGCAGTTGATCCAGTTGATCGCCGTCGGCCGAGATCGTCATCGATGGCCCGGCCGCGACGCGCACGGGGAGTCGCGTCTCGAGATGCGCGACGCGCCGCACCCACTGACCCACATCCACGGGCCTCGGCTGTGGACTCGGCAGCCTGGCGAGCAGCGCGTAGGCCGCCATGAAGCGGCTCAATGATTCACTGCGGCCGGCGATCACCGCGAGGCCGTCGCCCAGGTCTTCACGCCAGTCGCCCGGAAGCGTTGGGCGGCCGAGCAGGTCGCGGAGACTCGCGGCGATCGACTTGATCGGCGCGAGCGAGTTGTTGATCTCGTGGCCGAGCACGCGAATGAGGCGCTGCCACGCCTGGCGCTCCTCTTCGCGCAGCACACGGCTCAGGTCGGAGAGCACCACGAGCTGGTGCGGCAGTCCGCCCTGGCGAAAGCTCCCCCGCCGGAGCTGCCACTTGCCGCGCCCGCCGGGAAAGTCGAGATCCACCGTCCGCTCTGCGTCGCCGCGCAAGCATTCGGCCAGGCCTAACGCAGCCGACGTGCGGCCGAGCAGCCGCTCGGCGGGCTGGTCGAGCAGGCGCTCGCCGCCGCCGTTCACGAGACGCAGTGCGCGGTGTTCGTCGAATGCGAAAATCGCGACGTCGATTTCGGCCATGACGGTGCGCAACAGCGCCGTCGCCTCGAGCGCGCCGAGTCGTTGCGACCGGAGCGTCTCGCCGAGCGTGTTGACCTCGAGCAGCGCGAGGCCGAGTGCATCGTCCTCGCGCGCGCCACGCGCGCGAATCGAAAAGTCGCCCTCGCGGAGTGCAGCCAGCATGTTGGAAATCGTCTGCAACGGGCGCACCACACGCTCGCGCAGCGCGAGTGTCACGCCGAGCCAGGCCGCGACGACGAGAACGGTGAGCGTCCAGCGCAGGCGGTCGGAGTAGTCGCCGGTCCAGAGGAGCGTGAGCGCGACCACGCCGCCAGGTGTTCCAGCGAGCAACGACAGCAGCAGGATCCGGCGCTCGAAGGCCGAAGGCTGCGCCGGGCGCGAATGTTTCGTTAGGCTGGGAAAGTGTGGCGGGCGCTCAGAGGCCATGCGTGGAGAGCCGGCGATAGAGCGCGCTCCGGCTCAGTCCCAATGCTTTTGCTGCCTGGCTCACGTTGCCGTCGTAACGGGTGAGCGCTTTCTGGATGAGAACGCGCTCGGCTTCATCGAGGGTGAGCTCCTCGTAGCGCGACGCGGCGCCCTGCGTGCCGGGCCTGAGCGCGAGGTCGGCCGCGCGCACTGTGTCGCCCTGTGCGAGCAGGACGGCGCGCTCGATGGCGTGGTCGAGCTCGCGAATGTTGCCGGGCCACGAGTGATCGAGCAGCGCCTGCATCGCGGCCGGATCGAAGCCGCCCAGCGCTTTCTGGTAGCGCTCGGCGTGCCGCTTGAGGAAGTGCATGGCGAGGGCGGGAATGTCCTCGCGCCGCTCGCGGACCGGCGGCAGGTGAATTTCGATCGTGTTGAGACGGAAGAGCAGATCTTCGCGAAAGCGGCCGGCGCCGACTTCGCCGTGCAGGTCGACGTTGGTGGCCGACACGATGCGCGCGTTCACGGCGTGCGCGCGCGACGAGCCCACGCGCTCCACCTCGCCGGTCTGGAGCACGCGCAGCAGCTTGGCCTGCAGGCCTAACGATATGTTGGCGATCTCATCGAGGAACAACGTGCCGCGGTCGGCGAGCTCGAAGCGCCCAACGCGGTCGGTCTTGGCATCGGTGAATGCGCCCTTCACGTGGCCGAACAGCTCGCTCTCGAATACGCCTTCGGAGAGTCCGCCCATGTTCACGGCGACGAACGTGTGGCCGCTGCGCGGCGACACGGCGTGCAGCCAGCGCGCCACCATCTCCTTGCCCGTGCCGTGCTCGCCGGTGACGAGCACGTTCGCGTCGGAGGGACCGATGCGCTCCATGAGCTGCAGCACCGGCCGCATGCGCGGCGACGCCGCGATCAAGTTGGGCACGCCATCCTTGCGCAGCAGCGCGTTCTCGCCCTCGAGCCGCTGCGCGCGGCGGATGGCTCTGCCTAACTCGAGCTGCGACCGCAGCGTCGCCATGAGGCGCGCGTTGTCCCACGGTTTCTCGATGTAGTCCCAGGCGCCCTGGCGCATGGCTTCGACGGCGCCGTCGACCGAGCCCCACGCGGTCATCACGATGATGGGCAGCGTGCGGTCGAGCTCGCGCAGCCGGGGCAGCAGGTCGAGGCCTTCGCGTCCCGACGTGGTGTCGCGCGTGTAGTTGAGGTCCATGATGACGGCGTCGAAGTCGCGTTCCTCGACAGCCGCGGCCACGCTGCCAACCGAGCGGGCCGTCTCGATCTGGAATCCCTCGCCCTTGAGCATCAGCCGCAGCGCTTCGAGCACGTCGGGCTGATCGTCGGCGATCAGGATGCGGAGCGGAATCTCGGGTGCGGTGAGTGGACTCACGGGTGCCTAACGCGCTGCGCCGGTCACACGATCCAGCCGTCCTTGAGGTTGATGATGCGATTGCCGTACTCGGCGTTCTTCTCGGAGTGCGTGACTTGGATGATCGTGGTGCCCTGCTGGTTGAGGCGCGTGAAGAGGTCCATGATTTCGGCACCCTGGCTCGAGTGCAGGTTACCCGTGGGTTCGTCGGCGAGAATGAGACGCGGGCTCGCGATCACCGCGCGCGCGACCGCGACGAGCTGCTGCTGTCCGCCGGAGAGCTGGCGCGGATAGAGATCCTTCTTGCCCACGATCTGGAAGCGATCGAGCGTGTCGGCCACCATCGCCTCGCGCTCGCCCTTCTTGATGTTCCGGTACGAGAGCGGGATGTCGAGGTTCTCGGCCACGGTGAGGTCGTCGATCAAGTGGTACTGCTGGAACACGAAGCCGATGTACTGCTTGTTGAGCGCGACACGTTCCTTGATCGTGTACGTGTGTACCGGGTGGCCGAGGAACCAGAATTCGCCGGTCCACGCGCTGTCGAGCATGCCGACGACGCTGAGCAGCGTCGACTTGCCGGCGCCCGAGGGACCCATGATGGACACGAACTCGCCGGGTTTGACGTCGATGCTCACGCGCCTGAGCACGAACACCTGTCCGTTCCCGACGGGATACGATTTGTCGATGCTGCGCGTGGAGATGAGCATCTGATCGGCCGGCGGCATGTCCGGCTGCATTTCGGATGCAGCCGGGACTTCGGGCCGAGCGCCGCCGAACAGTGATTTGAGAGAGGCCATGGGTCCCGAGATTCCGCGAGAGAGATGCTTTAATGGTAACCTGTCATTCGGCGCGCAACGCCACCATGGGGTCCACGCGCGAGGCGCGGTACGCGGGGAGCCAGGCCGCGACGAGCGCGGTGGCGACGAGCACGGCGACGACGCCAACGAGGCTCGACGGATCGGCGGCGCTCACCTGATAGAGCAGGTGCGTGATGAGTCGCGCCGATGCGAGCGCGCCCACGAGACCGATGGCGAGTCCGCCTAACGTAAGAGCGAGCGCGCGGCGGAGCACCATCGCGAGCACGGTGCGCTGCTGGGCGCCCAAGGCCATGCGGAGGCCGAGCTCGCGCGTGCGCTGGCCGACGAGGTACGACATGAGTCCGTAGAGGCCGATCGCCGCCAGCACGAGTGCGAGCAGACCGAACACACTGAACATGGAAGCGCCGAGGAGCCGGGGTTGGAGCTGCGGACGGAGGATCTCCGTGTACGGTTTGACCTCGATGTACGGCAGGCCGGCAGCGAGCGACGACACGGCACGACGGACGCTCGTGACGGCCGCCGCCGGATCGCCCGTCGTGCGCACGAGAATGTTCATCGATCCATTGTCCGCCGTGACCGGCGTCCAGAACGATTGGCGCTGCAGCTCGACGATATTCGAGTACTTGGCGTTGGCCGCGACGCCCACCACGCTGTAGCACACCCACTTGTTGTGCTCGTCCTGCATGTCGACGCAATGGCCTAACGCGGTCTTTCCGGGCCACATCCGCGTGGCGAACGCCTGATTCACGATGACGACGCGCGCGTTCGATTCAATGTCGGCGGCGGTGAAGTCGCGACCGGCGACGATCGGCGTTCCGAGCGTGCCGAAATAGTCCTCGCCGCCGTTCCAACTGAGAGCCGCGTCCGGTCCCGTCATGGCGCTCATGAGGTCGGTCGCATCGGACATCGAATGTGACGGCGTCGCGGCGTCAGGCACACGAAAATCGTTGACCACGAATGAACCGGTGACGGGCACCACGGTGGCCAACGTCGCGCTGCGCACGCCGGGAAGGGCATCGAGTCGCTGCCGCGCGAGCTCGTCGAATCGCGCGCTCGCGCTGTCCTTGTAGCCCACGACGGAGAGGTCGATCGAGACGGCCAGCAGGTGCTGCGCGTCCATGCCAAGATTCACGGACTCGGTGTTGCGCAGACTGTGTACGAACATTCCGGCGCCCGTGAGCAGCACCACGGCGAGCGCGATCTGCACGATCATGAGACTGGTGCGAAGTCGCGATCGGCGGTCGATGCCTTCACGGGCACCTTCTTTCAGCGCCCCCGATACATCGGCGCGGGTCGCCGCCCATGCCGGCGCGAGGCCGAACAGCAGGCCACACGCAATCGCCGCCGCGGAGGTGAACACGAGCACGCGCCCGTGTGCGAAGAAGCTGACCGGAGCGAGGCCGATGGTCGGAACGAGACCCGCGCCCCAGAATGCGAGCGCAAGTCCGGCGCCCGCGCCTAACAGGGAGAGCACCACGCTCTCGACCAGCAGCTGGCGCGTCAACCGCGCTGCACTGGCGCCGAGGGACAGCCGCACCGCGATTTCCTTGCGCCTGACGGTCGCGCGGGCGAGCAGCAGGTTCGCCGTGTTGGCACACGCGATGGTAAGCACGAGCGCCGCGGCGAGGGCGAGCCAGCGCGCGATGCGTGCGCTGTCCGACGTGCGCGGTCCGCGCGCTGCGAGGATCGGGCCGAGGCTCAGTCGCAGACGCGTTGGCGGCGGCGACTTGGCGGCGCCGCTCTCGAGGACGTGCCGGTAAATCGATTCGAGCTCGGCACGCGCCGCCTCGTGGCTGACTCCGGGCGCCAGTCGCGCCACCGTCTGCAGCCAAAACGCATTGTTCGACGTGAGGTACATGGCGGGATACCCGACCAGCGACGCGTGCGACACGGTGATCCAGACGTCGGCCTCGTCGGCATCCACGCCGTGGAAATCGGTGGGCGCGACGCCGATGATGCTGTACTCGTGTCCGTCGAGCACGATCGGCTTGCCGAGTGCGTCGGGGTCGCCGCCATACATGCGCTGCCAATACTCGTGACTAATCACCGCGGTCGGGGGACTGCCGGGACCGGCGTCATCTTCCGCGCCGAAGAGACGGCCAAGCGCCGCCTGCACGCGAAGCACCGAGAAGAAATTTCCGGACACGAGGTATCCGCCCACGTGCCGCGCCGCGCTGCCCAGTCCCGCGCTCAGGCCTAACGGCGAAAAGACGGCGATACCGGAGAGAGACTTCGCGCCGCCGCGCCACGCCTGGTACGTCGGGTAGGACACGTTCGGCGTGTTGTTCAGCATCCTGTACTTCGACTGCTCGTCGATGTACGTCCGGACGATGCCGCCCGGCTCGCCGACGCCCGGCGGGGGCCGGAAGAACAGCGAGTCGACGATGCCGAAGACCGTGCTGGTGGCGCCGATGCCTAACGCAAGGCAGAGGATGGCCGCGGCGGTGAAGCCGGGCGTGCGGCGGAGCGAGCGGAGCGCGAACGTGAGATCGAACATGGGTGCTCCGGGAAGCGGCGGCTCGCGCCGCCTGGGGTCGGGGCGAGAAGCGGGCCGCTGTAGGAAGCGGCGGCTGTTAGGCCGCCGCTTCCTCGGAGATCAAATCCCCGCTTCCCACAGGCGGCGTGCGCCGCCGTCTCCAGCTCTCAGAATCCGGCCTCTCTCAGCTGCGATTCGTCGGCCTGTTCCTTGGGCCCCGATTCGTCTTCCACCACCCGGCCGTCGAACAGGTGGATCGACCGATCCGCGTGCCTCGCATACCGCGGATCGTGCGTCACCATGATGATCGTCGCGCCCTGACGGTGCAGGTCCCGCAGCAATTCCATGACCGCCTCGCCGTTCGTCGAGTCCAGGTTTCCCGTGGGCTCGTCGGCCAGAAGGATCAACGGATCGCCGGCCACCGCGCGCGCCACCGCCACGCGCTGCTGCTGGCCGCCCGAGAGCTGCGACGGATAGTGCTTCACGCGGTGCGACATCCCAACCTTCTCCAACGCCTCGAGCACACGCTTCCGGCGCTCGTTGGAATCCATGCCGCGATACGTGAGCGGGAGCTCGACGTTCTCGTACACCGTGAGGTCGCCGATCAGGTTGAACGCTTGGAAGATGAACCCGATCTGCCGATTCCTAACGCGCGCGCGCTGGCTCGCCGTGAGGCCCGCCACCGGCTGCCCGTCGAGCAGGTACTCGCCCTGCGTCGGCGTGTCGAGCAAACCCAGGATCGAGAGCAGCGTCGTCTTGCCGCAACCCGACGGTCCCGCGATCGCCAGGTACTCGCCCGGCGGCACCTCGAGGTGCACGCCCGCCAACGCGTGCGTCTCCACCTCGTCCGTATAGAAGATCTTCGCGATCGAGTCGAGACGGATCAGCGCCTTGCCGTCCGACGAGGCCGATGTGTACGAACTGCCCGCGGAAGCAGGCACGGGTGTTGGCGAGACGGAGTCCATGGGAGGCGGGGTCCAGGTTGGAGGCTTGAGTGTATTGCTCGGCGAATCCGGTAGTCCGATCAGTGCAAGCTGACGCGGTCGTGCGAATCCCACTGCGACATGTCGGAGATGATCACCTTGTCGCCGACATTGAGACCCTGAACGACTTCGATGGTCGTGACCGAGGCCCTGCCTAACTTCACGTTCACGCGCGTCGCTTCCTTGCCGTCCGGCGTCAACTTGAAGAGACCGACCGTGCTCTCCGGCTGTCCGTAGGCGGGCCGCCCCACGTACAACACATTCTTGAGGCGCTCCACCTCGATCGTCCCGTCCACGCTCAGGTCGGGCCGCGCGCCGGGCGGCAACGGACCATCCAGCGCCACGTCCACACCCACCGTTCCGGACTGCGCCGAAGCATCAATACGCGTTACGTGTCCTTGGACGATTCCGTTTCGCAGGTCCACCGAGCATGGCTGACCGTCCTGCACATCGGCCGCCTGATTCTCAGGAATACGCAACTCGGCTTTGAGCTTGCCGGGCTGCGCGACCTTGGCGAGCAGTGTCCCCGGCTGCAGCCATTGCCCCGGCTGCAGATCCATGTCCTGAAGCACACCGTCAGAGCCCGCGCGAACCTGCATCGATTCCACTCGCTTCTTCTGGAACTCCGAAATCGCCTTGAGCCGGTCGATTTGCTGCTGCTGGAGCTTCAACTGGTCATCGATGGTCTTTGACATCACATCGAGCCGTTGGGTTTCCACCTTGAACGCAGTTTCTGATGCAGCGGCTTTACTCTTGGCGTTGGCGGCGTCCTGCGGAGAGATGAGACCCTTCGCGAGCAAAGCTCCCGACACGTCGGCCGCTCGTTTGTCCGTCTGATACTGGTTGTCGGCGTTGGCGACCACACCTTCCTCATTGAGACGCTGCGTTTCCAGCGTCGTCTTGAGGCTGGCCATGGCGGCCTCGGCAGCGCTCAGTTGCTGGTCCGCATTCAGCTGCTCGAGCGTGACGTCCGGGTTGGACATGGTAAGGATGAGTGTGCTCGCCGTAACCTTTGCGGGCGGACGCACATAGATCTGGTCGATGCGTCCGCCCGTGAGGGCGGAGATCCACAAGATCTGATCGGGCACCAGCGTGCCCGGGCCGCGTACTTGCCGCACCATCTCGCCGCGGCGCACGGTGTCGATCATGAGAGTCGCCCGATCCACGGGGGGCGCTGCAGGGCTCAGGCGACTCAGGGCGGCGGTGATAATGACGACGGCGAGGACGCCGGCGCCGATTAAGATGTTACGCTTCTTCTTGCTGGGTGGTTCGCGCGGAATGTCCACGGATCAATGACTCGGATGGTTCACAGGCGCCGCTCTGTTGCGGCATTTTCGCTCACTCCTCTACGGGAAGGAGCGTGCCCGAGTGACAGATTGGACAATCGCTTATAGGGCAATGGTTTGTCCAGGAGGGCATCTCGATTTTGGCTCGCCAGGTGCCCGCCAATGGGAATGCGTGTCCCAAAAGCGGACATGCCGTAAAGCGGTCGTTCCGACCGCCCTCTCGCACCTGCTGGCGTGCTGCTTTGCGGCCCTCCTCTTCCTCGCAACGCCACTCGGCGCTCAAGCCATGATAACGCGCGCCGATTCGAGCGCCGTCCGCGTGTGCATGGGCGGCGACGTCTCGCTGGGCACCAACCTCGATACGACATGGGTGGATCGCGCCGCGAAATGGATGCGCCATAGACCGCAGGCGCTGCCAGAGCCGTCGCAGTTGTTGGCTCCGTTGATCCCGATGCTCAATGGTGCCGGTGCCGACCTGGTGATGGTGAATCTCGAGGGCGCGATTGGTGACAGCGTGACCAGCGCCGACACGACCGCCAAATGCTCGAGCGCCACAGCGCGCTGTTATGCGCTCCGTATGCCTACATCGGCAGCGTCAGCGCTCCGTCATTTGCGCGACAGCGGAGAGGTCGTCGCCAACGTCGCCAACAATCACTCGCGTGACGCCGGCGTGTCCGGTCTCACGCACACGCTCGACGCACTCGCGCAAGCGGGCGTGCACGTGACGGGCGCGGACACCATCGCGACTCCGGTCGTCACCTCTCGCGGCGACACGATTGCGTTCCTCGGCTTCGGCAGCTCGGGTGAACCCGATGCGCGAAACCTGGCCGCGGTGCGACGCCACGTCTCGCGCGCCTCTGCGCGCTATCGGCGGCTCGTGGTCACGATGCACTTGGGCGCCGAAGGCGCGAATGCCCAGCGCACGCGAGACACGATGGAGACGTACCTGGATGAGCGCCGAGGAAATCCGGTGGCGTTCGCGCACGCGGCGGTGGATGCGGGCGCGACGCTCGTCGTTGGGCATGGACCGCACGTGGTGCGCGCCATCGAATGGCGCCACGGCGCGCTCATCGCCTATTCGTTAGGCAACCTCGTCACGTACGGACCGTTCGCGCTCGACAGTCCGCTCGACCGCGGTGCCCTGCTCTGCGCAACAATGGATCGCCACGGCGGGGTGAGCGCCGTGCGCCTCATTTCGACGCGACAGCGTGCACCCGGTCTCGTGCGCGCTGATCCGCGCGCGCGGGCCGCGGTGTTGGCGGATTCGTTGTCGAAGCTGGATTTTCCGAAGTCGGGTGCGCGGCTCCTCGTCGAAGCGACGGTGCGCGAGCCCTGAGGCGGCGTCAACGCAACGGTGCGTCGCTTAGCGCCGTCGCGTCCACGTCGGTTAGGGCAATACGACGGACACCCTGCCACGGTTTGATGCCGCGCGCCGATGGCCGAAGGAGCGTCGTCTCGATCACGCGGCCGGCTTTCGTGCTCGCGTGGATGAAGCGTCCGTTGCCGACGTAGATCCCGATGTGCGTGATGCGCGAGCCGCGACCGAACGTGACGAGGTCGCCGGGCAGGAGCTGCGCCGTGTCTTTCGCGATCGCCTCGCCGGCGCGCGCTTGCAGACGAGCGGTGCGCGGCAACTCGATGTGCAACAGGCTCGCGATGTACTGTACCAAGCCGCTGCAGTCGAAGCCGCGTCGCGGCGACGCCCCGCCAAACACATAGCGCTTGCCCAACTGTTCACGCGCCAGGTCGACTATGGAATCGCCAAGCGCGAGCGCGGAGTGGCGGAGGGCCGTGAAAGATTCTGGTTCTTGGACGGGAGGCGTGGTGCGCACACCATCTTGCGCGCGGAGCGCCCTTGGGCTCATCACGAGACCGGCCGCGAGCGCCGCGACGACAGCAAGATGAAAGTGTGAGCGACGCGGCATCTCGTGCGAGCGAGTGGTGTAGGAGATTCGTGTGTGCTCGAACAGACGAATGCGCGCTTGCCCGAGCAACCCGCTTGGGCGAGCGCATGGTAATCCGCACGACTACGTGCGTCAACCGTAGTGCGAGCTCCGTGCCAGCTTTCCTGACGCTCATGACGAGCGACCAGACCTTTCGCTCCGTCGCTCGATGACCGAATTTGGCTCTGGCCGATTTTCGCCCATTTCGAATCGACGAGGCCTATGCACATCGACTGCCTGCTCCGTTCGCTCCGTCGTGCCATTGTAGCAATCGCAGTTTTTTCCGTTGGGCTTCCATCGATGTTGCCGGCGCAGGTCACGACTCGCAAGCCGCCGACACGTGTGCCGAAGGAGCCGCCCCGGTTGCCGGTGCCGCTCGGTCCGGCGAAGTATGTGAAAGAAGCGGGCACGATGTGGACGTTCGATGCACCGCCGCTCGAGTACTGGAAGCAGACGTACGGATTCACGCCGGACTCGACGTGGCTCAACCACGTACAACGTGCATCGGTGCGTCTGCCGGGATGCTCGGCGTCGTTCGTCTCGGCGCGCGGATTGGTATTGACTAACCATCACTGCGCGCGAGCGTGCGTCGCCTCGGCGTCACCATCGGACACCGACTACAACACGACCGGCTTCGTCGCGGCGACGGTGGCCGATGAGCGCAAGTGCTCGACGCTATACGTCGACCAACTGCAGTCGATCTCGGATGTCACGCGGCAGATTCGCGGAGCGGTGACCGCCAAGACCGCGGATGCGCAGGTGCAGCAGCGGGATTCGGTGATCGCTCAGGTGCAGAACGAGTGTCAGTCGTCGACGCACCTGCGATGCGAGGTCGTGACGCTCTATCAGGGCGGGATGTACTCGCTCTACCGGTACCAGCGATATACCGACGTTAGGCTGGTGATGGTGCCGGAGGAGGAGGCGGCGTTCTTCGGCGGGGATCCGGACAACTTCACGTATCCGCGATACGACCTCGACATGGCGCTGTTGCGCGTGTACCAGAACGACTCGCCAATGGTCGTGACGGACTACCTCAAGTGGAGCAAATCCGGCGCGCGCGAGGGCGACCTGGTGTTCGTGACCGGCAACCCGGGCTCGACCGGCCGGCTGCTCACGCTCGCCCAGATGCAGTATCTGCGCGACGTGCAGTATCCGTTCACGCTCGCCGCGTTCGATCGCACGATCGCGACGCTCAACGCGCTGAGCGCGCAGAGCGCGGAGAACAAACGCAAGTACGAGAACCTGATCTTCAACATCGAGAACTCGAAGAAGGCGATTACGGGCTACCGCGCGGGGTTGCTCGACACGGCGATCATGGCGCGGAAGGCCGCGTTCGAGCGCGATCTGCGCGCGCGCGTGGACGCGGACCCCGCGCTGCGACCCAAGTATGGCAGCGCATGGACGGAGATTGCGAACGCGGAGCGGCAGCTCACCGCGATGGCGGCTGAGAGCAACTATTACGGCTTCAGCTTCAATCCACCGTTCGGCTCGCAGCTCCTGAATTGGGCTGGGGCCATCGTGCGCTTGCCGGCGGAAAGCGCGCTGGCCCAGGCGAAGCGTCTGCCGCAATACCGCGGCGACGGTCTCGCACGCATCCGCCAAGCGGTGCTGGCGGACCAGCCCATCGACTCGACGGCCGAGCGTACCGAGCTGACGTCGTTCCTCAAGGCGGTGCAGCAGGGGCTGCCGCCTAACGATCCCTACCGCACCATTCTGTTAGGCGTGCGCGCGCCGGAAGATGTCGCGGCGTCGCTGCTGTCGGGCACCAAGCTCGCGTCGCTCACGGCGCGGCAAGCCTTGCTCGATGGCGGCAAGGCGGCGGTGGACACGTCCACCGATCCCATGATCGTCCTGGCGCGCAAGATCGCTCCGTTAGCCGACCAGTCGCAGACGGAGCAGGCGCGGCTCGACGACATCGTGTCGGCCAACACGGATCGGGTGGGGCAGGCGCTCTTCGCGGTGTACAACACGAAGCTGCCGCCCGACGCGACGTTCACGCTGCGCATCACCGACGGCGTGGTGAAGGGCTATCCGTACAACGGGACGATCGCGCCCTACAAGACGACGTTCTATGGCATGTTCGGCCACGCGACCGCGTTCGACGACAAGCCGCCGTTCCATCTGCCCGACCGGTGGATGCAGCAACGCGCCAAGATGGACCTCACCACGCCGCTCGACTTCGTGTCGACCAACGACATCATCGGCGGGAACTCGGGCAGTCCCGTGATCAACCGCGATGGCGAGCTCGTGGGTCTCATCTTCGACGGCAACATCGAGTCCCTGCCTAACCGATTCATTTTCACCGACGACGTGGCGCGGTCGGTAAGTGTGTCGTCCCGCGCGATCATCGAAGCGCTGCGCAACGTGTACGAATCGGCGCGGTTGGCGGACGAGCTCGAAGGGAAGTAGGCCGGGTCGCCGAATGACGGGGCCCGGCGCGGAGTTTCCGTCGCCGGGCCCCTTCCGTCTCGGGGCTGCGAAGTTTTTCTTCCTCGTCTCCCGAACCTCGATCCCGCATGGCGCAGCCGATCGCACCCGTCGTTACAGAGGGACGCGCGCCCGCGGCGCCGGTTGTCACGACGCCTGCGCCGCGCTGGGTGGAGTTCGTCCTCCTGTGCGCGGTGGCAGCCGTTACGGTCGGCGTCATGCGCGCCGCGGCAGAATGGCGCGCTCCGTTGTCGCCCGGCTTCCGCATCTCGCTCTCTCCAATACGGCTGCCGTACTACGCGGCGCTGTCCACGTTGCGGATGGTGCTCGCGTACCTCGTGTCGCTCGTGTTCTCGATTGCGTACGCGCGCTTCGCGGCATCGAGCAAAGCAGCGGAGCGCGTGCTGCTGCCGCTGCTCGACATCTTGCAGAGCATTCCGATCCTGTCGTTCATGCCGGGCGTGGTGCTCGGCCTCGTGGCGCTCTTTCCAGGACGCACGCTCGGCCTCGAGCTCGCGGCCGTGATTCTCATCTTCACCAGCCAGGCCTGGAATCTCGCCTTCAGCTTCCATCAGTCGCTGATCACGATTCCGAGCGAGCTCACCGAAGCGGCGCGGATTTACCGCCTTGGGTTCTGGCGAAAATTCACGCGTCTCGAGTTGCCGTTCGGCGTGATCTCGCTCATCGCGAACAGCATGATGAGCTGGGCGGGTGGATGGTTCTTCCTCATGGCGAGCGAGCAATTCGCCGTTGGCGACGGGCGTCTGCGGTTGCCGGGATTGGGTTCGTACCTCGCCGCCGCCGCCGATGCCGGCGACACGCGCGCATTGGTGTACGGACTGCTCACGCTGGTCATCGTGATCGTGCTGCTCGACCAGATTCTGTGGCGTCCGATGCTGGCCTGGTCGGACCGGTTCAAGTTCGAGAGCGCGGGCGGCGATGCGCCCTCGTCACGCGTGCTGGACGCGCTGCGCGGCTCTCGTTTGATCGATGCATTGCGGTCGCGAGTGCTGCGGCCGGCCGGCAAGCGGATCGACCATGCGTTGGGCGCGTCACGAAACGGTGACACGCCCGATACGGCCCCTGCCGACATGCCGCCGGCCCGTCGGCACCGGCGGCGTATCGCCGGCATCGCAGCACTCGTGCTCGCCGCGGCGGCCGTGGTCTGGGGCCTGGTGCTCGCGGCAGGCACGCTGAGCGGCCTAACGGAAGGCGACTGGGGCCGCGTGGGCGTGAGCGCCGCCGCGACGCTGGCGCGAACGACCATCGCGCTGCTGATCGCCGCGGCGTGGACCGTCCCGGCGGGTGTCGCGATCGGCACGAACCCACGTTGGGCGAGGCGTCTGCAACCCATCGTGCAGATCACGGCATCGATTCCCGCGACCGCGGTGTTCCCGGTGCTGCTGCTCGCGCTGCTGGCGATTCCGGGCGGTCTCAACGTGGCGGCGGTCGCGCTCATGCTGCTCGGCACGCAGTGGTACGTGCTGTTCAACGTGATCGCGGGCGCGATGGCGATTCCGTCCGATCTCAAGGAGGCGGCGACCATGTATCACGTGGCGGGCTGGCGCCGCTGGAAGACGCTCATTCTTCCTGCCATCTTCCCGTATCTCGTGACGGGCATGATCACCGCCACGGGCGGCGCCTGGAACGCGAGCATCGTGGCCGAGTACGTGACGTTCGCGGGCCACACCACGAGCACCACCGGGTTGGGCGCGCTGATTGCCGGCGCGGCGGAGCACGGCGATTTCCCGATTTTGCTCGCCGGTACGCTCGTCATGGCGGGCATCGTGATCGTGATGAATCGTCTGCTCTGGCGCCGACTCTACGGCTACGCGGAAACGCGTTTCCGTCTCGGCTGATTCGCCTGGACGAGGACACCGATGGCAACCACGACGCGCGCACTCGCTCCCAAGCCGCCCGGCACCGTGCTGCTGGCAGCCGACGGCGTGCGCAAGTTCTTCAGCGACGACACGGCGCCGGTGCTCGAACGCATCGACCTCGAGCTGCGCGAGAACGAATTCGTGGCGTTGCTGGGCCCATCGGGTTCCGGGAAGTCGACACTGCTGCGCATTCTCGCGGGTCTGTTGCAACCATCGGAGGGCCGCGTGCTTGCGCGCGGGGCGCCGCTGCACGGGCCTAACCGACAAGTCGCGATCGTGTTCCAGGGATTCGCGCTCTTCCCGTGGCTCACCGTGTACCAGAATGTGGAGCTCGGTTTGTTGGCCACTGAGGTTCCGGAAGCCGAGCGCCGCGAGCGGACGCTGCGGGCCATCGACCTGATCGGTCTCGACGGCTTCGAGGAAGCGTTTCCGAAAGAGTTGTCGGGCGGCATGAAGCAGCGCGTGGGTTTTGCGCGCGCGCTGGTGGTGCAGCCCGAAATCCTGTTCATGGACGAGCCGTTCTCGGCGCTCGACGTACTGACCGCTGAAACGCTGCGTGGCGAGCTGCGCGATCTGTGGTCGGACAGCGCGATGCCGACGAAATCCGTATTGATGGTGACGCACAACATCGATGAAGCGGTATCGATGGCCGATCGCATCCTGGTGTTCGGCGCGAATCCCGGGCGCGTGCGCGTCGAGCTCAAGGGGTTGCGTCCCACGGAGCGCCGCGAAAAAAGTCCAGCGCGCACGCGGCTCGTGGATGCGATCTACCAGGTGATCACGAATCCCGATGAGGATGCGGAGCAGCTGGTGGAGCAATACATCGCCCGCGCGCCGACGCGCCAGCGGCGGAAGGCGGAACCGGCGCGGCCGCGGCGCTTTCAGGCGCTGCCCGACGTGAGCATCGACGATCTGACGGGCTTCGTGCAGTACCTCTCGGGCATCGGGAATTCCGGTACGCTGAGCGATCTCGCGCGCGACCTCCAGATGCGCGGCGAGACCATCTTGCGCATCGCCGAGGCCACCGACCTGCTCGGGTTCGCCGACATCCAGGAGCGGAGCGTCTTCCTCACTCCGTTAGGCCAACGCTTCGCGCCGCTGGAGCTCGACGCGCAGAAGACGTTGTTCCGCCACGCGGTGCTCGACCACCTGTCGCTCATGCGCGAGATCGTGCACCGCCTCGAGGCGAGCCAGTCGCGCGTGTTGCAGGCCGAAGAAGTGCTGACCGAGCTCGAGACATCGTTCACGCGGACGGAAGCGCGGCGCCAATTCGAGACGCTGATCGACTGGGGCCGGTACGCGGAGCTGTTCAGCTACGACGACGTGGAAGGCGAGCTGCGGTTGGACGAGGAGCACTACAATGCCTGAGGCCGGCCGTGCGGCCACGATGCACGGCTTCAAGGGCGAGCGCGTGCTCATGCGCATCCACATCGGCGAGCGCGACAAGCACAACGGCAAGCCGTTGTATCGCGAGATCGTCGAGCTGCTCCGGCGGCGGCACTGCGCCGGCGCGACGGTGCTCCGCGCGATCATGGGATTCGGTGCCAGCTCGCGGGTGCGGAGCGATCGAATCGAAGTGCTGTCGCTCGACCTTCCCATCGTGATTGAGGTCATCGATACCGAGGAGCAGATCCAGGGACTGCTGCCGGATCTGGACGGCATGATCGGCGGCGGTCTCATCACGTTGGAGCGGGCGAAGGTGATCATGTACCGCCCGCACTTGCCCGAGGAGGAGCGGCCGGCCAGCTGGCCCATCGACATCACGGGCAGCTGGCGCGCGGTGGACGACACGACGGATTCGACCGATGCCTAACGATACCATGGGCTGGCCGGCGTCGCGCCGGCTGTTGCTGTTGAGCAACTCGCGCGACGCCGACGGACGGGTGCTCGTGTATGCGCGGGCGGCGCTCGAGGACGCGCTGTCGGGCGTTGGACGCGCGGTGTTCATCCCGTTCGCCGCGGTGTCGTTCTCGATGGACGTGTACGCCGAACGCGTGCACGAGATCTTCACTCCGTTAGGCGTGGAAGTCGACGCGGTGCACCATGCCGCGGATCCGGCGCGGGCGGTCCGCGAGGCGGGCGCCATCATCGTCGGCGGCGGCAACACGTTCCAGCTGTTGCGGCAGCTCGCCATGTCCGGACTGCTCGGTGTCGTGCGCGAGCGCGTGCGCGCAGGCGTGCCGTACATCGGTTGGAGCGCCGGATCGGTGGTGGCGTGCCCGACCATCGCGACCACCAACGACATGCCGATCGCGGAACCGCCGGGCCTCGGCGCCCTCGGTCTCGTACCGTTCCAGATCAACGCGCACTACACGGACTTTCATCCCCCGGGGCATCAGGGTGAGACGCGCGCCGAACGGATCGGGGAATTTCTGGTGCTGCATCCGCGCGTGCCGGTGGTGGGGTTGCGCGAAGGGAGTGCGTTGCGCGTGTCGGGCGGCCTCGTGGAGTTGACGGGCCATCCGGAGGGCGGTGCCGGTGCGCGCGTGTTCATCGCCGGGCGCGAAGCGGTGGATTACCCGCCGGGTTCCGATCTCTCGTTCTTGCTGGCGTCGCCCGACGCCGCGGTGGAAACGGTCGCGGCGTGGCGATGATTCTCGTCGTTGCGTTAGGCAGCGCGATCGGCGGCGCGTCGCGGCTGCTGTTGGGCGCCGCGGTGCAGCAACGGTTCGGTCCCGGCTTTCCCGCCGGCACGCTGGTCATCAACATCACCGGGTCGCTCCTGCTCGGCTTCCTCATGCGATTCGCGATGGCGACGCCGGCGATCTCGCCCGAAATGCGCGGCTTTCTGACGACGGGATTGTGCGGCGGCTACACGACCTTCTCGACGTTCACGTTCGAGACGGTGGCGTTGATCAACGACGGGGAAATGGGTCGCGCGAGCGCCTACGTGGCGGCAAGCGTGGCGCTCTCGCTGCTCGGCGTCTACCTTGGCGCCTGGGCGGCGGGCGGGCTCATCGCGCTTCGCCAGCGCTGACCGACCGATTCTTCAAGAGGAGACCAATAGTGCCTCGTGGAATGCGGGTGTGGGCGTGCGTGGCGGCCGGGCTGCTCGCGGCGGCGCACAACGGACGGGCGCAAACAGACACCAGCGTCGCCCAGTTAGGCCTGGACCGCGTGGGTTCCTACCTGAGCTACACCACGGTGGAGCATGCCCGCCACGGGTGGGAGCTCGGCGGCGATGTCGATGTCGGCTCGGTCTTCACGCGCAAGCTGCACCTCTTGGCCGAGGTCAACTATTTGCACGCGGACGTACATCGGTTCGACGCAGACGAGGTGCCCATACCGGGCTCGTTCCACGACTTCAGCGTCGGGCTGGCGGCGCGGTACTCGGTGGCGCACGTGAAACGGTTCGAGCCGTATGTCGGCGCGGGCCTCGATCTGCACTTTCTCGGCACCGACATTGCACCGTCGCAGCCGATACATGATGACTACACGGGCGCGAAACTGGGCGGCGAGTACTTTCTCGGTATCTCGTATGACCTCACCAAGCGTTGGGCGTTGTACGGCGAAGTGCGTCGCATGGAAGTGCCGCCGGCGTCACGCGTCACGTATCGTCTGGGTTTCTTCGTGCGGCTCTAGCCCCGCGCCGTAGGGGGCGAACCAATGGAGCGCTCGGCGGTGATGCGCACGGATGTCGTCGTCGATCTCGAGGACGCGCGGCTGGACGCCGTGCTGAGCGTTCCGGTCGCGGCGCGCGGCGTGGTGTTGTTCGCGCACGGCAGCGGCAGCGGTCGCATGAGTCCGCGCAACATGCTCGTGGCGCACGCGCTCGAGGATGCAGGCCTCGCCACGCTGCTCATCGATCTCCTGACCGTGGATGAGCAACGGGAGGATGCCCGCACGGGTCTCCTGCGATTCGACATCGACCTGCTCGGCGCGCGTGTGTTAGGCGCGTCGCGGTGGCTGCGCGAGCGTCCCGTGTCTTCGTCGCTGGCGCTTGGATATTTCGGCGCGAGTACGGGCGCAGCGGCGGCATTGCACGCGGCGTCGGAGCTGCGCGACGTGTTCGCGGTGGTATCGCGCGGCGGCCGTCCCGATCTCGCGCGCGATTGTCTCAAGAGTGTGCGCGCGCCGTCGTTGCTCATCGTGGGCGGTGAAGACGTCCCGATCATCCCGCTCAACGAAGAGGCGTGCGAGATATTGGGCGCCATCGCGCAACTCGTGGTAATCCCGGGCGCGACGCATCTCTTCGAGGAACCAGGCGCGCTCGAGGAAGTGGCGCGCCTGTCGCGCGATTGGTTCGTCGACCACCTGCCGCCGCCGGCGCGCGGCGCGTGACATGTTGTTCGCGGACCGCGCCGACGCCGGCCGGCAGTTGGGCGAGACGCTCGTGGCGCGGCTACCGGGGCTCGTCGCGCAGCGTCCGATCGTGCTCGGCGTGCCGCGCGGCGGGGTGATCATCGGCCGCGAGGTCGCGCGTGCGTTAGGCGCGCCGTTGGACGTGATCGTCGCGCGAAAGTTGGGCGCGCCGGGCCACGAGGAGCTGGGGATCGGCGCGGTGGCGCCGGACGGCACGCGCGTGCTCGACCACGAGATCGTGTCGGCGCTCGGCGTGAGCGATGCGTACATCGAGAAGGTGACCAGGCGCGAGCGCGCGGAGCTCGATCGCCGGATGCACCGCTTCCGCGACGAGCGGCCGTTTCCCGAGTTGGCCGGCCGAGCGGTGGTGTTGGCGGATGACGGGCTCGCGACGGGCGTGACCGCGCGCGCGGCGCTGGCGTCGGTGCAGCGTGCACAACCTGCGATGCTCGTATTTGCCGCGCCGGTATGCTCGGAAGATGGCTGTCGCACGCTCGCGGCCGAAGGGTACACGGTGGTGTGCGTGTATACGCCGCCGGACTTTCGTGGTGTGGGTGAGTGGTACGCGGATTTCGAGCAGGTGACGGACGAGACGGTGATCGCGGTGCTGCGGCGGGCGGCGAATAAACTGTCCTAGCAGAGGGAAGAGGGAAGCGCTCGCTAGCGCTCGCTGGGGGAAGCGCTGCGCTGTGGGAAGCGGCGGCGACGCCGCCTGCGGGATCGGAACAACATCAATGGTCCGCGCGGTGTGCGTGCCATGCGCGAGGCCGCGCGAGTCGGCAGTCTCCATCCAAAGACAGCTCACGTCCTCCCGCTCCCTCAGGCGGCGTCGCCGCCGCTTCCCCCAGCGTAGCGCTTCCCCCAGCGTAGCGCAAGCGAGCGCTTCCCCCTTCCCCAGGTCTCCTAATCTCGATCAATCAACCGAAGCAGGCTCTTGTTGCGTTAGGCAGTGAAGCGTGCCCAGTCCCCACACCAGGTCTACCGCGTGGATGCCGATCACCTCGCGTGTCGGGAACAGACCCGCGAGAGTGGCGAGGGCGTCGCGGTCGCGGCGATCGTTGAACGTGGGTACCAGAACGACGTCGTTGGCGATGTAGAAGTTGGCGTAGCTCGCGGGGAGGCGTTCGCCGTCCATCATCACGGAGCGAGGGAAGGGGAGCTTGACGATACGCAGGCCGTTAGGCACGCTCTTGGCGGCGAGCTCGAGGCGGCGGAGGTTGTCGGCCGAGGGCTCGTGGTTGGCGTCGGCGGGATCCGGTTCGTAGGCCAGCACCACCGTATTGGCGTCCGTAAAGCGGGCGACGTCGTCGATGTGGCCGTGGGTGTCGTCGCCGACGCAGCTTTGGCCTAACCAGATGGTGCGATCGATGCCGAGGTACCGGGCGAAGGCGTGCTCGTAGCCGGCGCGATCGAGACCCGGATTGCGAACCTGTAGGGAGGACAGCAACCATTCTTCGGTGACGAGGAGCAGGCCGTCGCCGTTCGTCTCGATGCCGCCACCCTCGAGCACGAGAGGCGCTTCGGTGTCGGGACGCACTGCGTGCCGGAGCGGCAACCCGCTCAAGTCTGCGATGCGATCGGCCACGCACGCATCGCGCGCATAGTTGTCGTACTTGGCCCACGCGTTGAAGGCCCACCCAACCCACTCGATGCGGCCGTCTTCCTGTCTGACGGCTGTCGGGCCGGAGTCGCGCGTCCAGACGCGGTCGGTCGGCACGAGATGCAGCCGCACCCGGTTCATTGCGACGCCATGTGCGCCTAACACGCGCTGCGCGTCGTCACGCACATCCTCGTTCGAGCACAGTATCTCGACCGTTTCGTACCTGTGGAGCGTCCGCACGATCTCAGCATACACCCAAGGGATTGACTCAAACTTTCCTGGCCAATCAGGCTCGTGGTGCGGCCAGGCGAGCCAGGTCGCGCGATGGCGAGACCACTCGGCAGGGAAGCGGCCGCCGGAGGCGGCCTTCGGGAAGCGGGCTTCGCCCTGCGGGAAGGGGGAAGGGGGCGAAGGCGAGATCATGCCGCTCCGAAATGATTTGTGCATCGGCGCCAATTTTCGCTTCTCGGTTCTCTCATTACGCCCCTTACGTTAGGCGAAATCGGCAAGGCGTCCCAATGCACGTACATGACTATCGCGACCTCATCGTCTGGCAAAAGTCTGTCGACCTCACGCAGCGTATCTATCGAATCGTTCGGCGCTTCCCAGTCGAGGAACGCTACGCCCTTTCGTCTCAGATGACGCGAGCGGCAACCTCGATCGCATCTAACATCGCCGAGGGCAACGCTTTCTTCTATCGCGCCCAATACCTTCGCTATCTTGGTGTTGCGCGCGGTTCGTTGTTCGAGCTCGCTACGCAGGTCGAAATTGCTAGGCGGCTCACGTACATCAGCTGCACTGAAGCGACTGAAATCGCTGCCGAGATTGACTCGATCAGCCGAATGCTGCAGCGCCTCCATCAGCGCCTTCGCGAAAGCCGCATGCCCGCGAGATCTCGCCCTCGCCCCCTTCCCCCTTCCCCCAGGCGGGCATCGCCCGCCGCTTCCCCCAGGCCGCCTTCGGCGGCCGCTTCCCTAATCGAGATACCTCTGCACGATCCCGCCATACGCATCGATCCGGCGATCGCGCAAGAACGGCCAATTGCGCCTCGTGTACTCGATGCGCTTCGGATCGCATTCGGCGACGAGAATCGTCGGCGACGTGCCCGCTTCGGCGATCACCTGGCCGAACGGATCACAGATGAACGAGTGGCCGAAGAACTCGAGACCGTCCGTGCCCGGCTCGGCTTCGAAGCCCACCCGGTTCACCGCGGCGACATACACTCCGTTAGCAATCGCGTGCGCCCGCTGCGCCGTCCGCCACGCGTCCGCCTGCGCCGCACCCCACTCGGTTTTCTCCTTGGGATGCCACCCGATCGCCGTCGGATAGAGCAGAATCTGCGCACCCATGAGACTCGTAATGCGCGCCGCCTCCGGGTACCACTGGTCCCAACAGATGAGCACTCCGATCGTCGCAAACTTCGTGCGGAACACACGAAAGCCCGACGGCGGACGCGCTTCGTCGTGCTGATACATCTCGCCCGGCGTGAAATAGTACTTCTCGTGATAGAGCGGGTCATCCGGGATGTGCATCTTGCGGTACACGCCGAGCAGCGTGCCGTCCGCATCGATCACCGCGGCCGAATTGTGATACAGCCCCGGGCCGCGCTTCTCGAAGATCGGCACCACGATCACGATGCCTAACTCTCGCGCCACGCGCTGCATCCGCTCCACCGTCGGTCCCGGGATCGGTTCGGCGAGATCGAATCGCTCGGCGTCCGTCACCTTGCAGAAGTAGGGCGCGTTGAACAATTCCTGCAGGCAGATGATCTGCGCACCGCGCGCCGCTGCCTCGCGAATCCCCCGCTCGGCCGCATCCACAGTTTCCGCGGCATTCGCGGCAACTGCCTGCTGCACCAGTCCCACCGTGAACACAGGATTTGCCATGGGCGAAATGTATAGAGCGAAACGTGCGCTATGGTTTGCGGCGGCGCAGCGATCCGGCGATCGCGTCTAACGCCATGGCCGGAGTGAGACGCGCGCGCTGTTCGTTTGCCGGCGGACCACACACTGCAATCACGACATCCATCACGTTCGTCGCCGTGAGGTCCGTGCGCAGCAGCGCGCCGGCCGCGTCGAGCGACGTGTACGAATCGTGCTTCGCCAAATCGCCTGCGGGATCCCGGCCCGCGCGCTCGATCGTGCGCCACGTTTCACGCGTGACGATCGCGCCTGCTGCGTCGGTGTCGCCATCACGACCGTCGGTACCCGCCGCGAGCAGCGCTGCATTCGACAGCCCTGCGGTTTCCGCGAGCTCGCGTGCCGCGGATAAGGCCAGCTCCTGACATCGTCCGCCGCGACCGTGCGCGGCGCCGAGTGTGACGGTCGTCTCTCCCCCCCATATGAGGCAGGTGCGTCCCGTTCTTCCGGACAGGGACGACGCGTCCTGCGCGCAATAGCTTCCCAACGTCGCGATGAGCCGGCGGCCGACGACGGCTGCTTCTCCGGCAAGCGCGGCGCCCAGCACACGCGACTCATAGCCGAATGCCCGGGCGCGCGCCTCGATTGCTTCGAGCGCGACACGATTGCTGGCGATGATGCGCCTTTCGACGTGAGCAAAGGCTGCATCGCCGGCTTTCGGTGTCTCCAACGATGGATCACGCTCGGCGCCGCCGACCACGCGCTTCATGGACAGCGGGAGGTCATCCCACAGTCCAGCGCCGTCGAGCATCTGGTGAATTTGCGCGGCGGTGCTCGGATCGGGCACGCACGGTCCCGATCCGATCGCCGCCAGATCGTCTCCGATCACATCGGACACGATGTAGTTGCGAACGCGCGCGGGAGCGAGTGCCACGGCCAATCGCCCCGCGCCCCATCGGGAGAAGCGCTTGCGAATGAGATTCATCTGCGCGATGTCGAGCCCGGAGCCTAACAGCCGCTCGTACAGCTGGAACAGCTCCTCGGGCCTTACGGTGCCGTCGGGCGCAGCGGCGAGACTCGTGGCGCCGCCGGACAGCAGCACCCACACGTCGTCGCCTTCGCGCACGCGGCCGGCCACGAGTCCGACGCGCTCGGCGGCCGCGAGCGACCGCGGGCCGGGCACGGGATGGTCACCTGCGCGCACATCGATGGAGGGATGCGGCGCCGTCTCTTCGTTAGGCGCGATGATGATGCCGCCGGCCGGCGTGCGATTCCATTGCGCGAGCACGGCGAGCGCTTCGGCGGCCATCGGGTGCGCGGCTTTGCCGATCGCGATGATCCATACGCGTCGTCCGCGCTCCGCCACCGGCACGCGTTCGAGCGCCGAGCGCAGGGATGTGCCCGGCGCCGCGGCGTCGACGCCGGCCCAGTACAGCGCCGTGAGCGCGCTCTTCGCGTCGCGCGGAACGCCGGCGGCGGAATGCCGCTCCATCGGTGTCTTCACGTCATCAATGATCGCGTATCGGGCGGCGCCGCGCGAGGGCGCGCGCGCGTCGCACGCGCGCGATGACGCATCTCTCCTCATTCAGCGCGAGGACTGACCTATGCCCGGACGCAACGCTCTCTTCGTTCCCGGACCAACGAACACGCCCGATCGAATCCTCCGCGCGATGCATCGCGCGATGGAAGACCATCGTTCGTCATCGTTCCCGGCGCTCACGCGGCCGATCCTCTCCGATCTCCGGCGTGTGTTCCGAACCGACGACGGCCAGTGCTTCGTGTTCCCGGCGACGGGCACGGGGATGTGGGAAGCCGCGCTCGCCAACACGCTGTCGCCGGGCGATCGCGTGCTCGCGTCGCGCTATGGGCAGTTCGGCCACCTGTTCATCGACTGCGCCCAACGACTCGGACTCCGGGTGGACGTGCAGGACGAGGAGTGGGGCACGGGCGCGAATCCGGATCGCATCGAGGATGCGCTGCGCGCCGACCCGAGCCATGAGATCCAGGGCGTGCTCGTGGTGCACAATGAAACCGCAACGGGGGTGACGAGCGACATCGCGGCCGTGCGGCGGGCGATCGATGCCGCGGGGCATCCGGCGCTCCTCTACGTGGACACGGTGAGCGGGCTCGTGAGTCTCCCGTTCGAGATGGATGCCTGGGGCGTGGACGCGGCGATCACCGGGTCGCAGAAGGGGTTCATGCTGCCCGCCGGGTTAGGCCTGTTAGGCATGAGCCGCCGGGCGCTGGCGAGGCGCGAATCGGCGCGCTGCGCGCGCGTGTTCTTCGATCTGGGCGACATGATCGCGGCCAACGCGAGCGGCTACTTCCCGTACACGCCGTCGGTGCCGCTGCTGTACGGGCTTCGCGAGTCGCTGGACATCATCTTCGAGGAAGGCCTCGACGCCATTCACGCGCGCCACCACCGGCTGGCCGAGGGATGCCGGTCGGCGGTGCGCGCCTGGGGGCTGTCGGTGTGCGCGAAGGAGCCGCGCTGGGCATCGGACACGGTGAGCGCGGTGATGGTGCCGCCGGGCATCGATGGCGCCGACGTGATCGACGTCGCCTACCGCCGCTACGATCTTGCGTTAGGCGCCGGGTTGAGCAAGGTGGCGGGCAAGGTGTTCCGCATCGGCCACCTGGGCGACTTGAACGAGCTGATGCTGCTGGGCGCCCTGGCCGGCGTGGAGCTGGCGCTGCGCGACGTGGGCATTCCGATCACGTTAGGCAGTGGCGTCGCGGCGGCGCAGGAGTGGTTCCGGGCCACCGCGGCGCCGCTCACGCCGCGCGCCGGCGCGAGCTCACCCGATGCGCAGCCCAAGGCCGCGCCGCCGTCGCGCGAGCGCATGGCGGTGGCGCGATGAGCCACACCCGCTACGACACCGCGCGCGTCCGCTTGCAGCGCAGCGAGCTCGCGGTCCCGGGTTCCCGACCCGAGTTGTTCGAGAAGGCGGCCGCGGGTTCCGCGGACTACGTCTTCCTCGACCTCGAGGACGCCGTGGCGCCGCCGGACAAAGCACGCGCACGGGACAACGTGATCGCCGGTCTCCTCGGGCTCAACTGGCAGGAACAGGGGAAGACCGTCTCGGTGCGCATCAACGGCATCGACACACACTACATGTATCGGGACCTCATCGATGTGGTGGAGCGCGCGGGCCACCGCATCGACACGATCCTCGTGCCGAAAGTCGGCGTCGCAGCCGACGTCTATCTCGTAGATGCGCTGCTCACGCAGATCGAGCACGCGGTGCGCATCCCGCGGCGGATCGGCATCGAGGTGCTCATCGAAACTGCGTTAGGCATGTCCAACGTCGAGGCCATCGCGGCGGCGAGTCCGCGCCTCGAGGCGATGCACTTCGGCGTCGCCGACTACGCCGCGAGCGTTCGGGCGCGCACCACCAGCATCGGCGGCCTCACGCCCGACTATCCGGGCGACCAGTGGCACTACGGCATCTCGCGCATGGTGGTCGCCTGTCGCGCCCACGGTTTGCGCGCCATCGACGGTCCGTTCGGCGACTTCAAGGACGCCGACGGCTACGCGGCCGCTGCACGCCGCGCGGCTGCGTTAGGCTGCGAGGGCAAATGGGCTATTCATCCGGCGCAGATCGAATCGGCCAACGCGATCTTCACGCCATCGGACGCCGAGGTCGGCCGCGCGCGCCGGATACTCGAGGCGATCGTCGAGGCCGAAGCGCAGGGGCGCGGCGCCGCCCAACTGGACGGCAAAATGATCGATGCCGCATCGGCTCGCATGGCGCAGAACATCGTCGCGCTGGCGGAGTCGCTCGCACGCCATGGAGTACGGGCCGGGGTGCCGGGCTGATGGTTCGCCGTGTCCGCGCGGCATGCAGCGCGGACCTCCACTCATTTCATTCACCCGCGACGACACATGGACATTCACGAATACCAGGCCAAGGAGCTCCTCGCCAATTTCGGCGTGCCGGTCCCGCGCGGCGGCGTGGCGTACACGGCGGAGCAGGCCATGTTTCGCGCCGAGGAAATCGGAGGGTCGCGGTGGGTGGTCAAGGCGCAGATTCATTCGGGCGCGCGCGGACGCGCCGGCGGCGTGAAGGTGTGCGAGAGCGAGCACGAAGTGCGCGTGGCGGCCGGCGAGTTGTTAGGCAAGCGACTGGTCACGCACCAGACGGGACCGGCCGGCAAAGTGGTGCATCGATTGTACGTCGAGGAAGCGGTGACGATCGCGCGCGAGATCTATTTGGGGCTCGTACTCGACCGGCGAGAGGAACGCGTGTGCGTGGTCGCGGCGCCGGAGGGCGGCGTCGAGATCGAAGAGATCGCGCGCGACCGTCCCGATACCATCATGCGCGAAGTGATCGAGCCCGCGGTGGGCATGCAGCCCTTCCAGGCACGCGAGCTCGCATTCGGACTCGGTGTCCGCTCGTCCGAGGTGAACCAGGCCGTGAAGGCGATCATCGGGGCGTACAAGGCATTTCGCGATCTGGATGCAACCATGGTCGAGATCAATCCGCTCGCGGTGACGGCCAGCGGGAAAGTACTCGCCCTGGATGCGAAGATGACGTTCGACGACAACGCGCTGTTCAGGCGGCCTAACGTGAGCGAGCTCCGCGACTACGCCGAAGAGGACCCGCGCGATGCGGAAGCGTCGAAGCACGGGCTGAGCTACATCGCGCTCGACGGCGCGATCGGATGCATCGTGAACGGCGCGGGGCTCGCCATGGCGACGATGGACATGATCAAGCACGCCGGAGGCGAGCCCGCGAACTTTCTCGACATCGGCGGCGGCGCGTCGCCCGAGCGCGTGGCCGCGGCGTTCCAGCTCGTGCTGTCCGATCCTCGGGTGCGCGTCGTGCTGGTGAACATCTTCGCCGGCATCAACCGGTGCGACTGGGTCGCGCAGGGTATCGTTCAGGCGGCCGGCTCGGTGAATGTGCCGGTTCCCGTCGTCACGCGACTTGCCGGGACCAATGTGGAAGCAGGACGTCGCATTCTGCGCGAGAGCGGACTGCCCATCGTGGCGGCCTTGGACCTCGCCGACGCGGCGCGCCAGGCGGTGCAGGCACTCGAGCGCGGCCCAAGCGCCTCGCCTAACGGAGCAACACGGGGAGCAGCCTGATGAGCATCCTCATCGATGAAACCACGCCCGTGATTTTCCAGGGATTCACGGGCGACAAAGCGACCTTCCATGCCCGCGAAGCGCTCGCCTACGGCACGCGCCTCGTCGGCGGTGTGACGCCCGGTAAGGGCGGCACGCGGCACTTGGGCCTCCCGGTGTTCGATACGGTCAAGGCGGCCGTGCGCGCCACCAGCGCGATCGCCAGCGGCATTTTCGTGCCCGCTCCGTTCTGCGCCGACGCAATCATGGAAGCGGCCGATGCCGGCGTGCGACTCATCGTCTGTATCACAGACGGTATCCCGGCGCAGGACATGATCCGCGTCAAGCGGTACATGCGGCGATATCCGCGCGAGCGGAAGCCCGTGCTCATCGGGCCGAACTGCGCCGGCGTCATCAGCGCGGGTCGCGCCATGATCGGCATCATGCCGGGCCACATCTATACGCGCGGGCGGATCGGCATCGTGTCGCGGTCGGGCACGTTAGGCTACGAGGCCGCCTCGCAAATGCAGGCCCTGGGACTCGGCGTCACGACCAGCGTCGGCATTGGCGGCGACCCGATCAACGGCAGCTCGTTCGTCGACATCCTCGCGTTGTTCGAGGAGGACGACGACACCGATGCCGTCATGATGATCGGCGAGATCGGCGGACCGCAGGAAGCCGAGGCATCCCTATTCGTGCGCGATCACATGTCCAAACCGGTCGTCGGCTACGTCGCCGGCCTGACGGCGCCGGCCGGCCGGCGCATGGGTCACGCGGGCGCCATCATCAGCGCCTTCGGCGACAGCGCGGCCGAGAAGGCGGAGATCATGCGCGCATCGGGTCTCGTGGTGGCGCCGAGCCCGGCTGAGTTAGGCGCGGCGATGGCGCTCGCGCTTGCGCGGCAGGGACCGGCGGCCATGGCGGTGCACGCATGAGCGGCCGCCCAACGGTCGTCGTCACGCGCCGGCTGCCATCACCGGTCGAAGAGCGGCTGCGGTCGCTGTTCGACGCGCGGCTCAACACCGCCGATGCGCCGCTCGACGATGCCGCGCTCGCCGTCGCGATGCGCGATGCCGACGCGCTGGTGCCCACGGTGACCGACCGCATCACGGCGGATCTGCTGGACACGCCGGGCCGCCGCGTGCGCATCGTGTCCAACTTCGGCGTCGGGTTCAACAACATCGACGTGGCCGCCGCGCAGGCGAACGGCATCGTCGTGACCAACACGCCCGACGTGCTCACCGATGACACCGCGGATCTCGCGATCACGCTCCTGCTCATGGTGGCGCGGCGTACCGGCGAAGGCGAACGTCACCTGCGCGCGGGCGAATGGACCGGGTGGCGACCCACGCACATGTTGGGCACACGCGTCACCGGCAAGACGCTCGGCCTCATCGGATTCGGGCGCATCGGCCGCGCGGTGGCGGCCCGTGCCATTGGCGGATTCCGCATGCGCGTGCTGTGGCACGACCCGTTTGCGGCCGACGATGCGGTCACGTTAGGCGCCGAGCGCCGCTCGTCCATCGAGGCGGTGCTCGAGGAGAGCGACTTCGTATCGCTCCACTGCCCGGCCACACCCGACACCAAACACCTGATGAACGCCGGGCGATTGGCCGCGATGCGCCATGGCGCGTTCCTCATCAACACCGCGCGCGGCGATGTAGTAGATGAACCCGCACTCGTCCACGCACTGCGCGAACGAACCATCGCCGGCGCGGCCCTGGACGTGTTCGAGCGGGAACCGTTGGTGTCGCGCGAGCTGCTCGACTTGGACAACGTCGTCCTGCTCCCGCACTTAGGCAGCGCCACCGAGGAGACACGGGTGGCGATGGGCAATCGCGCCGTGGACAATCTCGCGGCGTTCTTCGGCGGCGGCGCACCGCGCGACCGGGTGGCGTGATGACGGCGCCGGCCCATGCCCTCCTCGTTCCCCGCGCGGCGGTGCCCGCCGGCGCCACGGCGATGGAGCTGCCTAACGCAGCCTCCGACGCCGAAGCGCTGCTGGTCGGATTGCTGCGCGACGTGGTTGCCGCGCGTGCGCCGGATGCGGCGGCAGCGCTCGGCGGCGCGCGCATCGACCGCGGCGGCACGCCGGCGAGCATCGGCCGGTCGCTGCAGGCGTTAGGCATGTGGGCCCAACTGGTGAGCATCGCCGAGCTCCACGATGCCATGGGCGCGCGCCGCCGGGTGGAGCTCGAGGAGGGCGAGACGCGCGTGGCCGGTACGTTCGCGCACGTGCTGGGGCGGTGGCGCGAAGCCGGCGTGCAACCCGACGAGGTTCGCGACCTGCTCGCGTCGCTGCACGTGACGCCGACGATTACGGCGCACCCCACGGAAGCGAAGCGCGTCACCGTGCTCGAGAAGCACCGCACGATCTATCGCGCGCTGGTCGAGCTGGATGCCGGTGTCTGGACGGCCGCCGAGCGCGCGCGCCGCATCGACGCGCTGCGCGATGAGATCGACATGCTCTGGATGACCGGCGAGCTGCGTCTCGAGCGTCCGACGGTCGAGCACGAGGTGGCCTGGGGCATTCACTTCTTCGACGACACGCTCTTCGACGCCGTCGGCGCCGTGCACGATGCGCTGGCCCATGCGGCAGCCATCGCGTTCCCCGACGCGCCGATCGACATCCCGGTCGTACTCGATTTCGGGTCGTGGATCGGCGGCGACCGCGACGGCAATCCGAATGTCACACCTGCGGCCACACGGCAGGCCGTGCGCGAGTACCGTCGCGCGTGTGTGCGGCGCTATCGCGCGCGTCTCACCGACCTGGTCCGGCGACTGAGCATCGCCGAGCGCAGCGTTCCGATACCGGCGTGGTTTCGGGCTGCGTTAGGCGAAGCTCGAGCGCGGGCCGGTGTGCAGGACGGCGCCGCGGCGCGGAATCCCGGCGAGCTGTTTCGCCAGTGGGTGGCGTGCATGCTGGCCCGCCTGGCCGCATCCGCCGGCGAGTCGTCGTCCGCGCTGCCCTACGCTACCGCGGACGAGCTGATCGCCGACCTGCGCGCGCTCGAGCGCGCCCTCGCCGAGTCGCGCTGTGTCCGCATCGCGGCGAGCTTCGTCGCGCCCGTGCGCCGCGAAGTGGAAATCTTCCGGTTCTCGCTCGTGCGGCTGGACGTGCGCGACCACGCGAGGCGCCTACGCCCGGCAGCCGAGGCGCTGGGCGAGCGCATGGCGCGCGGCGCCACGTCCGCGCACGCCGACGAGACCGCGTGGCTCCGCGCCGCCCTCGCCATCCCGCGGCCTCACGAAACGATACAGTTAGGCGAGCCGCAGGCCGACGTGCTCGCGGTGTTCGCCGAAATCAGCGCGTCCCGCGCCGAGGTCGATCGCCGCGCCTTCGGCAGCTACGTGATCAGCGGCACGGAGCGCGCGCGCGACGTGCTCGCGGCCTACCTGCTGGCCAAGGACGCCGGCCTGTTCGTCGACGACGCCGGCGTCGAGAGCTGCACGATCCCGATCGTCCCGCTGTTCGAGACCATCGAGGACCTGCACCGCGCGCCCGGCATCCTGGCGGAGCTGCTGGACGTGCCGGTGGTCAAGCGCAGCATCCGTGCGTTAGGCGGCGTGCAGGAGGTGATGATCGGCTACTCGGACTCCAACAAGGATGGCGGGTTCCTCACGTCGAATTGGGAGCTGTACAAGGCGCAGACCCGTCTCGCGCGCGTGGCCGCCGAGCACGGCGTCGGGATTGCGTTCTTCCACGGACGCGGCGGCTCGGTGAGCCGCGGCGGCGCGCCCACCCACCGCGCCATCGCCGCCCAGCCGCCGGGCACCATCCACGGCCGTCTTCGCCT
>DATEKK010000139.1:0-6205 GCA_035277485.1 Gemmatimonadaceae bacterium | reverse complement strand
GATCCGAATCTCGACGTGAACGAGACGGCATCGATCGTGCTGGCCGCCAAGCGCGGCGGCGGCAAGAGCGCGGTGATGATCATGGGCGGCGGCAGCCCCAAGAACTTCATGCTGCAAACGGAGCCGCAGATCCAGGAAGTGTTAGGCATCGACGAGAAGGGGCACGACTACTTCCTGCAGGTGACGGATGCGCGTCCCGATACGGGCGGATTGTCGGGTGCGACGCCGGCCGAAGCGGTGAGCTGGGGCAAGATCGACCCGGACCGGCTGCCGGACGCGGTGGTGTGCTACACGGATTCGACGATCGCGCTGCCGCTGCTCACGTCGTACGCGCTGGCCAAACGAAAGCCGCGCCGGCTCAAGCGTCTCTTCGAGCGGCGCGGCGACATGATGGACGCGCTCGCGCGAGAAGCGCGCGCGGCGTCGGGGGGCGCGCCTGCTCACCGTTAGGCGGCGGTCCGGCGCCGGACCAGCCGTCAGTAGTTGGACCAGTTGTCCAACCAGGCGTTCTGCAGCGGCTTGAGCGAGCCCAGGCCGGACAGCGCGCGGGTGACGTAGCAGGAGTTGTAGGCAAACGTCTTGGTGCCGTTCCCAATGGCTCCTGTGGGCGGCCACTGCGACTGCGGCAAGATCTTCACGTTGAGGCCCGACACGATCGCGCCGGCCACGGTGTTGTTTCCGTTAGACGTGAGATTGCCGCCCACGAGTACCACGCCGTTCCAGCTCGAGCTGCCGCTGATCGTCAGGTTTCCCGTCACGATGAGCAGGCCGCGCCCGCTGCTCGGCAGCGAGAAGTCGCCCGTCGCCATGATCACCGGCCAGTAGCTCGTATCGGCAAACGACGGCCATGAACCGCCCGGCATGCTCACGGTGGGCGTGATGGCATTCTGGTTGACGATGCCGTTCCAGTCGATCTTCACCGAGTTCGCCGCCTGCTGCTCGGTGCCGAGGCTGTCGACCGCCGGCGATCCGGTCGGCACCGACTTTCCACCCTTCTGGCTGTACCCCGGCGACGACGGCACGGCCACGCCGGCGACATTCGGGCCGCCCGCGCATTGATTGACGCCCGTGAGCGTGCCGCTCCCGCCGTTCTTCGTGAGACCCGTGATGCTCGTCCACGCGCCTAACGCCGACATGCTGCCGGCCTGCCACGTGGCGACTTCCGCCACGGTGTGTTGGGCGAAACCCGGCGTCCACACGTGCGAGATCGTGCTCGTGCCGCGCGACCGAACGAGATACACGGCCGGCGCCGTGCCCACTGCGGGCCGCATCCGCTGCAAAATGACGTCGGCATACCCGTGCGTCATCGTGATGCGCACCGACTCGGGCGCCGCACTCGGCATGCCGCTGTAGCCGTACGATGCCCGGTTCGTGAGATAGGTCTGCAACGCACCTTCGGCGATCGCGAATGCTTCGGCGCGCTCGTGATATCCGTCGTTGACGTGACGCTCGGTCGAGATGAGCGTGAACGACGCCGCGAGCGTCAGCACCATGATCGTGCTGAACAGCAGCGTCATCGGGATCGTGAAGCCCTTCCGGGCAGCGAGTCGAATGGTCACGGGTCGCGCTCTCTAGTCCGGTCGGTTTTTCAGGAAGACAGCGGTGGTGACCTGTTCCGAGTCGCTCGACGTGCGACCCTCGATGATGTTCTGACTCGCCCCGGTGAGCGAGATCTCGAACCCGCGAATTTGATCGAGTGGTGGAACAGGAGTCTGAGCCGTGTCGCGGTTCAGCACGTAGAAGCGAAAGCTCGATGGGTTCTTGAATGGAGCGACGATTTCTTCCGACGTTCCCGCGTCGACGACCGTGCGCCAGATGCCGAGCGTGCCCGGCACGGCCGCGGAGTTCTGAATCGAGTACCGCAGCTCCTGATAGAGGAAGACCGGCGCGCCGACTGGCGGCGCCGCTTCCGACGACGTGATGGCGACGACCTGTCCGCGGCCAACGAGCACGGCTACGCTGTCCGCTGTGCACTTGCTCGCGGTGGACGCGACGACGGTGGCCACGGTGTCGTACACGTAGTTCCCGCTCGTCGAGTCGCGCCACGCGTACCCGCTGAACGTCGCCCCGGCGTACATCGCCGAGTCGGTCGGAAAGAGGCTGACGTACGTCGTGGTGCCGCTCGTATGGCAGGCAACGCCGAACGCGTATGGCGCTTTCACCTGGATCGATGTCGACGACACCGACTCGATGCCGGATGTCGGGTCGACCATGCGCAGATCGGCGAGCATCATGCCCATCGCGCCGCGCGTCGCCGAGCGCGCGCCGCGTTTGGCGGCGAACTGGCTGAAGAAGCGCGCCTGCGACATGGTCATGCGCGTGAGCGCCGTGCCGATGATCGCCATGATCACCAACGACACGAGGAGCTCCACGAGCGTGACGCCCCGGCGTCGGTTCGTTAGGCGCTTGGTCATGGCGAATTCAGCGGGTTGGAGCCGGCGGCCTTCATGCGATCGATCACGACGGTATCCGGCACGGGTGTCCTCGAGGCATACGCCTTCACGAGCGGCGTGGTGACGATCGTGACGCGGTGCTTGTTCGTGCTCGGCGTCGTCACCGTGACGCACTGGGCGAAGCGCTCCGTTGCGGCGGTGATCGAGTCGCAGCCGGCGTGCGCGGCCAGCGAATCGTACGGGAGCACGGAGAAGCGGTTCACGTCGCGCGACACGGCGGCGTTCAAGCCGGTGCCGCGCGAGACTTCGATCATCCGGCGCGACACGTGAAACGTGAGGCCGGCGAGCGACGAGACGAGAATCGCGAGCAACGTCATGCCGACAACGATCTCGGCCAGCGAGAATCCGGCGCGCGAGCGCGCCACTCCGTTAGGCGTACGACGCATCAGGGGTTCCCCATCCGGACCTGGCCGGCGCTCGTGATCGCGACCGACCGCGTGTAGTTGGGCATCGCGACCCACACCGTCTCGGCGCCGGCCGTGACGCCGGTCGGGAAGAAGTCTAACTGCGACGGATGCGCGCTCAGGGAGCGCAGCCGGTACTCGGACTTCGAGTCCATGCTCCGTGTGACGTACACTGCGCCGTTGGACCGGTCGGTGATCTGATACGTCAGCGCCGCGGAGTCGAACGACAGGCGCGTCGGGCGCTGCTCACGCTGCGCTAACGCAATCGCGAGCTCCATGTCGGCAGCAACCTGGCTCTGTGCTTTGTTCGCCCGGGCGTGATTGACGATCGTGACGAACTTGGGCATGGCCAGCAGCGCGCCCACACCAACAACGACGAGGACGATCATCAACTCGATCAGGGTGAACGCACGACGGTGACCGGACATGCTTCCTCGAATTGCGACCAAGCGGAAAGGTTTGCCTTCGCGACCACCAGGTGACTCTCTGTTCGGTGCACCCAGTAGCGAGGGTCGTGCTAGAGTGGGCATCGTCATCAACTCGCGTTGGGCAATGGGCTTGCGTGGTTCGGCCGGAACCCGCCGGACGTTCCCTACGTTGCGGACAGCACATTTTTTGGGGATTTGCCGCGCATAGAGATCTTTGTGTGCCGGCGTTGCAGCTACCGCGAGTTTCGGGCTGTTTGCCCTGGACTTTAGTCCGGACACATACGTCACACGCGCAGACGGTACGCGGAAAACAGATAGCGTATGGTCGTCTGACTCCGCGCTGCTGTTAGGCGACCTCGTCGCGAACGCGCGCCACGAACATCAGACGCGACATCGCGCCGCGCGACACGTAGTACGCCAGGTCCTCGCGGCCGAGGACCGCGCGCGCGATCGCGCGGTTGGACCAGCCTTCGGCAATGCGCCGCTCGATCGCGCCGATGGTGTCGTCGAGCCAATCGGCTTTGGCGAGCAGCGCGGAGACCGGGTCGCGCACCACGCCGCGGTGCGCGTCGAAAAAGCGGCGGGGCCGAAGCGCCGCTGCATGCCGCAGGCTGCGCACGAGCGCGCGCGGCCGCTCGTCGGGGTGCGCGGCCCGAACCTTCACGCCGAGGAACAGATCGCCGCCGAAGATGGTCTCGCGTTCGGCGTCCCACACGATGTGATGATCCGACGCATGGCCGGGCGTCGGTACGAGACGCAGCGCGTCGCTCGAGAAAGCCGTGATCGGCGCGCGCAGCGGCGGCGGATTTCCCCAGATGACGCGCCGATGCAGCGCGAGGTGCACCGGTTGTTGGAGCAATGCGAGCGTTGCGTCCGATGCGCCGATCGGTATCCCCATGCGCGCGGCAAGCTCGGCGTTGCCTCCGTGGTCTTCGTGGTGATGCGTGATGAGGATGCCATCGGGGCGCGCACGCGTCAGATATCTGGCGACCGCGCGCGCGACCAACGGGAATCCGAGGTCGACGAGCACGCTTCGAGTGAGGTATGCGCTCACGTCATAGCCGATCGACCGTCCCACGGTGCTCGTCATGAGCACCTGCGTTACGTCGCCGTGCGATTGAATGCGCAGGGTCACGCGATTGTCGTTCGCATTGAGTGTCCCTCGTCCCATTTGCACGAGTTGGTGGCTCGCTTCAGGGTAGACACCGCCCCGTTCGTCGTCTACTATGGAGACATGAGACCTCTTTCCGGAGCACGAGTGCGCGGATGCACGCCGGCGACGCGGGCGCATGGTCATGCGCTCTCGCGCGCGCGTCGCGGATCGGCGTCAATCGCTTCGTAGAGAGAGGGTCCCAGGCACGCTTGCCCGCAATCGCCCGGCCCCCTTCCCGGAGGCCGGGCGCTCCACTTTTTGCGCCGTGATGAATCGATGATCGAGGAACTGAAGCAGAAGCTGCAAGCCGAAGTCGACCGGCTGCAGCACGAGCTGAACGTCGTGCTACCCCAGGAGATTCGCAAAGCCGTGGAGCTTGGTGATCTGCGCGAGAACAGCGAGTACAAAGCGGCGCTGGAGCGGCAGCAGTTCGTGCAAGCCCGGTTAGGCCACCTGCGTCAGCGCCTGAGCAAGTTGTCGCAGATCGACATCGCACAGATTCCCACCGATCGCGTGGGGCTGGGCTCGCGCGTCACCGTGAAGGACGTGAAGAGCGGTGTGCACGAGGTGTATCACCTGGTCTTCGGCGATGCGGTCGAATTCGAGGATGGCCACGTGACCATGGCGTCGCCCATCGGACGCGCGCTGGTCGGCAAGGCCGTGGGTGAGGTGGCCGTGCTCAGGCTTCCGGCGGTGACGCGCCAATTGGAGATCATCGAGCTGCTCACGATTCACGTACAGGCGTGAGCAGCGAATTGGCCGCGGGCCCGTACACGGTCGCGGCCTCGCGCGCGTAGTCCGCGACGTCGGCGCTCGTCCAGCCATACGACGGTGCGAGCGCGGACGCGAGCGACACACCATGGTCCCCGAGCTGCCACGCGACCGGCACGCGGCGCATCAACACATCGCCTAACGAAAGACCCATCTCGCGCGTGACGGCCCACGCGACCTCGGCGTGGATGTACGGAAGCGGCGGCGCGAGCGGGGCCAAGAGCGCGGTGTCCGCTTCGGCAAGGGACCACACGTGCGGCCATTCGCTGCCGTACCGGTGCACGAGATGCGCGGCCAGTAAATGCGAGCCGGTGCGCCGGGCCGCTGTCTCCCGTTGGGCATCGATGTTCACATCGCCGCCGGGGAGCGGCGTGGTGCCCGTGCGCGCCACGCGCACAGACTGGCCGAGCATCCGTTGGGCGGCATCGACGGTATCGCGCGCCATCACGCGATAGGTCGTGAGCTTCCCGCCGGATACGGTGATGAGGCCGGGCGCCGTGGTGGTCACGGCGTGCTCGCGCGACAGCGCGTCGGGGTGGCGTGGATCGCCGCCGATGAGCGGCCGGATGCCGGCCCATGCGGCGATCACGTCGCGAGAGGTGAGCTGCGCGGCCGGGAAGTAGGCGTCGACCGATCGGAGAAGGTAGGTGACGTCATCGGGAGTGGCGCAGACCGCCTCGGGCTCGCCATTGTAATCCGTGTCGGTCGTGCCGACGATAGTCGTCGAGCCGGCCGGAAGCACGAAGAACACGCGTCCGTCGACCGGCGATAACAGCGTGAGTGCGCCGGCGTTTCCGACGCGCTCGGCGGGCAGTGCAACGTGGACGCCTTTGGTTCCGCGGACCGATGCCGTTGCGTTAGGCTGGGCGTACCGGCGAATGACGTCGCTCCACGGACCGGTGGCGTTGACCACGGTGCGCGCGGCGATGTCGAAGGCGCGGTTGTCCATCGCGTCGTACGCGTGGGCACCGCGTACGACACGCGCGTCGAGCAGCA
>DATEKK010000138.1:0-14690 GCA_035277485.1 Gemmatimonadaceae bacterium | reverse complement strand
CGGGTATCGGCCGCAGTTTTACTTCCGGACGACGGACGTGACGGGGTCGGTGCAGCTGCCCCAGGGGACGGAGATGGTGATGCCGGGGGACAACATCCAGATGGAGATCACGCTGATCACGCCGATCGCGATGGATGAGGGACTCCGGTTCGCCATTCGCGAGGGCGGCCGCACGGTGGGTGCCGGCGTCGTCACCAAGATCATCAAGTAACGCCTAACGGCAACGAGCAACAGGCAGGGGTTACATGCCGCGTGAAAAAATCATTCTCGCCTGCGGCGAGTGCAAAAATCGGAATTATTTCACCGCGAAGAACAAGCGCACGCACCCGGAACGCGTCGAGTGGAAGAAGTACTGCCCGCGGTGCAACACGCACACGGTGCACAAGGAAACCAAGTAGGACATGCCAGCAGCAGTCACGAAATTCGCGACGGAAATCCGCTCGGGCGTCGTCGGCTTCGGGGACTTCCTCGTCGCCGTCCGCGCGGAGATGCGGAAGATCACGTGGCCCGACCGTGTTCAACTTCGGAAGAACACGCTCGCGGTCATCATCTTCGTACTGCTCATTGCCGGATTCATCGCGCTGCTCGACGTCATCCTGCAGGGCGTGCTGGTGGCCGGCGTGCCGTCTCTCTTCAAGTGAGCAACGTCGGCATGGCTCCTCAGCATCGGTGGTACGCGATCCAGACCACGGCCGGACACGAAAACAAGGTCCGCTCGCTCATCCAGCGACGCATCGAACAGGATGCGCGACCCGCTGAAGAGCGCGCGATTCGCCAGGCGCTCGTCCCGACCCAGGAAGTCGTCGAGATCAAGAACGGCAAGAAGGTGACAGTCGAACGGAAGATCTATCCGGGATACGTGCTCGTGGAGATGGTGATGGACCAGGAAACCGCCCACACCATCAACAACATCCAGGGCGTGATCAAGTTCGTTGGGCAGGACCGTTTCCCGCAGCCGCTGCGCCCGGACGAAGTCAATCGCCTGTTAGGCATCGCGGACGAAACCGAACCGGAAGAGCCCAAGGAAGAGATTCCGTTCATGGTCGGACAGGCGGTCGAGATCACAGAAGGTCCGTTCAGCGACTTCAGCGGAACGGTGGAAGAAGTCTATGCCGACAAAGGAAAGGTCCGCGTCTCGGTGAGCCTGTTCGGCCGGCCCACGAGTGTGGAGTTGGATTACTTGCAGTTGAGAGGGTACTGACCGCTCCCCGTCGTCCACCACAGCGACGTTAAACACACCGTGGAAGAACCGCGCGACGCCCGCGCCGCGCCTTCGACAGCGGAGTATTGATGGCTAGAAAAGCGATTGGATTCGTCAAGCTGCAGATTCCGGCAGCCCAGGCGACGCCGGCCCCACCGGTCGGCACCGCGCTCGGGCCGCACGGCATCAACATCATGGCGTTCGTGAAGGAGTTCAACGCGAGGACGCAAGCAAACGCCGGCACCATTCTGCCGGTCGAGCTGACGATCTACTCGGACAAGTCCTTCACCTTCATCACCAAAACGCCGCCGGCCGCGATCCTCATCAAGAAGGAACTCGGCCTCGAATCCGGATCGGGTCAGCCGAACCGGAACAAAGTGGGGAAATTGACCAAGGCGCAGGTCCGCAAGATCGCCGAGATCAAGTTGCCCGATCTCAACTGCGATTCCATTGAGAGCGCGATGGCCATGGTGGCCGGAGCCGCGCGCTCGATGGGCGTCGAGGTGGGCGACTGATGCGACACCACGGAAAGAAGTTCACGGCCGCGGCCAAGCGGATGCAGAATGGCTTGGGCGGCGTGCCGGCGCGCCAGGCCATCGATCTCGTGAAGACGAACGCGTTCGCCAAGTTCGATGAAACCGTCGAGGTCGCCGTTCGGTTAGGCGTCGATCCGCGCCATGCCGATCAGGTAGTGCGCGGAACAGTCGTCCTGCCGGCCGGAACCGGCAAGTCCGTTCGCGTCGCCGTCATCGCCGTCGGCGAAAAAGCGCGCGAGGCGGAAGCAGCCGGAGCCGACGCCGTGGGTGTCGAGCTCGTGCAGAAAATCAAAGATGGATGGCTCGAGTTCGACGTGCTCATCGCGACGCCCGACCAGATGGGCCAGGTGGGGCAGCTCGGTCGCGTGCTCGGACCACGCGGACTCATGCCTAACCCAAAGGCCGGCACCGTGACGTTCGATCTCACGCGCGCGGTCAAGGAAGTAAAGGCCGGCAAGATCGAGTTCCGCGTCGACAAAGCAGGCAACGTGCACGCCGCGATCGGCAAGGTCTCGTTCACCGCCGACGCGCTGAACGAAAACTTCACCGCGTTCATGGACCAAATCGTTCGCTCCAAGCCGGCCGCGTCGAAAGGCGTCTACATCAAGAACCTCGCGATCTCGAGCACTATGGGGCCCGGCGTCACCATCGACACCACCCCGTACCGGTAACCGACGATGAACCGCGCGGAGAAAGACCAGCTCGTCAGCGAGCTGACGACAAAAATCAAAGGCGCCACGGTGCTGTACTACACGGACTTCACCGGGCTCAACGTCAAGAACATGACCGAGCTCCGCCGCCGCTTCCGTCGCGCCGGCGTCGAGTACGTCGTGATCAAGAACAGCCTGGCGCTCAGGGCCGTTAACGACAGCGGTCTCGCGGGCACGAAGCTCAAGGGCCCGACGGGCGTCGTCGTCGGCAAGGATCCGGTCGCCGCGGCGAAAGTCCTTACCGACTTCGCCAAGGAACACGAGCAGAAGCCCGAAGTGAAAGGCGGGCTGCTCGAGGGGAAGCCCATCGGCGGGGCGCAGGTCAAGCACCTCGCGTCGCTTCCGTCGAGGGAACAGATGCTCGCCGAATTCGCGGCAGGGTTGCAGTCGCCGCTCGCAGCGTTCGTCGGCGCGCTCAACGGGTTGCTCTACATGTGGGTTGGAGCGCTCGAGGCACTGAGGCAGCAAAAAGAAAGCGCGTAAGGAGCAGCCGGCGGAGGCTGCTCATACAGGGCGCCGGCGTCGGGTCACCAGGTACCTATTCAGTCGAGAGAACGGACACATGGCAAACGCAACCCTGAGCAAGGACGACATCCTCGAGGCAATCGGCAACATGTCGGTCCTCGAGCTCGCCGACCTCATCGAGTCGTTCAAGTCGAAGTTCAACGTGACGATCGCGGCCGCTCCCGTGGGTGGTGCCGCGCCCGCAGGCGGCGGTGGCGCCGCGGCTCCGGCCGTCGAGGAGCAGACCGAGTTCACGGTCACGCTCAAGGAAGCCGGCGCCAAGAAAATTCAGGTGATCAAAGTGGTCCGCGAGATCACCAGCCTCGGCTTGAAGGAGGCAAAGGACCTCGTCGATGGCGCACCGCAGACCGTGAAGGCGGGCGTCTCGAAGGAGGAAGCGGCCCAGATCAAGGCGAAGCTGGAAGAGCAAGGCGCGGTCGTCGAGGTCAAGTAGCCGACCGCGGTACCCGAGCGGCGTCAGCGTACGCCGCTCGGGAACTGCCGCGCAGCCTAAACGGTATATAATCGGGTGCGGCTGCCGGTCGTCTCTCGGGTTCCCGGCGCGAATGGTCTTTAAGCCAGCATCGCAGCGACAATCGACTGTTCCTTCTGTGCTCCCCTTTGCCCTCGCGAAATCGCGACGCGGTGAGGGAGGAGCGGTTTTGCGTCTGTGCGCGGGTGATCAATGCCAGAATCGTTGAAGCAAATCTCCTTTGGTAAGCTCGATCAAGGGATGGACATGCCCCATCTCCTCGACATCCAGACGCGCGCCTTCGAGGCGTTGCTCCAGCTGGATGCCGCGGCCCATGATCGTGAGGACATCGGCCTCGAGCGCGTGTTCAAGGACCTGTTCCCGATCACCGACGTCCACGAAAACTATTCCCTCGAGTTCGTTCGCTATTCGCTCGGCGATCCCAAGTATTCCGTCGAGGAGTGCATCGAACGCGACATGACCTATTCCGCCCCCCTCAAGGCGACGCTGCAGCTCGTCGTCAACGAGGAGGTCAACGGACAGAAGCGCCCGCGCAACATCATCGAGAAAGAGGTCTATCTCGGTGAGCTGCCCTTGCTCACGCCCTTAGGCACCTTCGTCATCAACGGCGCCGAACGTGTGATCGTGAGCCAGCTCCACCGGTCGCCGGGCGTCGTCTTCGAGGAGTCCACGCACCCGAACGGCCAGCGCCTCATCTCGGCGCGCATCATCCCGTTCCGCGGCTCGTGGGTCGAGTTCACCGTGGACATCCACGACGTGATCTATGTCCACATCGACAAGAAGAAGAAGTTCCCGGCGACGGCGCTGCTCCGTGCGTTAGGCTACGGCTTGAACTCCGACATCCTGCGGCTCTTCTTCGCGGTCCGCGACCTCGACCTCACCAAGAAGCTCGAGAGCCGCGGCGACCAGCGCGAAGTCATCGGCGCCATCATCGCCGAGGACATCACGCTGGCCGGCGAAGCGTCGGATCCCGATGCGCCCAAGCTCAAGACCAAGAAAGCCCGCGCCGAGCGCGAGCGCGCCGAAGCGGAGATGCTGGTCAAGGAAGGCGACGAGCTCACGCCGGAGGTCTACAACCGCCTCCGTCGGTTAGGCATCGACTCCATCAAGGTGTTCGCGTCGTACATGACCATCGACGTCCGCGACGAAATGGACGCGATCGAGCGCGGCGAGCGCCAGACGCGCCGCGTCCTCGCGGTCGACGTCGTCGACACCGATACCGGCGAGGCGATCGCCGAAGCGGGTCAGGCGCTCACGGACACGCTGCTCAAGAAACTTCGCCGCCAGGACGCCAACAAAGTCCAGGTGTTCGTCGCCTCCGGCCGCGCCGAGTCGACGCTCATCAAGAACACGCTGGCGAAGGACCCGACCAAGAGCGAGAAGGAAGCGCTGCAGCAGATCTACTCGCTGCTCCGTCCGGGCGAGGCGCCGAACTTGGAAACGGCGCGCGTCGCGCTCGAGCGCCTGTTCTTCTCGCCCAAGCGCTATGATCTGGGCCGCGTGGGCCGCTACAAGATCAACCAGCGGTTAGGCCTCAAGACGCCCGCGTCGCACACGGTGCTCACGAAGGATGACTTCGTGGCCATCGTGCGCTACCTCGTCGAGCTTCACGAAGGCCGCGGTCACACGGACGACATCGACCACCTGGGCAATCGCCGCATCCGCTCGGTGGGCGAGCTGATCGCCAACCAGTTCTCCGTGGGCCTCTCGCGCATGGCGCGGTTGGTCAAGGAGCGCATGTCGATCAACACGGATCCCGAGAAGATCACACTCGACGATCTCGTGAATGCGCGCACGGTGAGCGCGGTGATCCAGGCCTTCTTCGGGTCGTCGCAGTTGTCGCAGTTCATGGACCAGACCAACCCGCTGGCCGAGCTCACGCACAAGCGCCGCTTGTCTGCGTTAGGCCCGGGCGGTCTGACGCGCGAGCGCGCGGGCTTCGAGGTCCGCGACGTGCACTACTCGCAGTACGGCCGCATGTGCCCGATCGAGACGCCGGAAGGTCCGAACATCGGACTCATCACCTCGCTCGCGTGCTACGCGCGCGTGAACGATTTGGGCTTCGTCGAGACGCCGTATCGCGTGGTGAAGAACGGCAAGGTCACGCACGAGATCTCGTGGCTCGACGCGAACCGTGAGGAAGACGTCGTGATCGCGCAGGCGAACGCGCGGCTCAAGCCCGACGGCTCGTTCGTCGAAGACCTGGTACTCTGCCGGCAGCGCGGCGACGTTCCGCTCGTGCCGCCGGATCGCATCGATTACATGGACGTGGCGCCGGAGCAGCTCGTGTCCATCGCCGCCGCGCTCATTCCGTTCCTCGAGCACGACGACGCGAACCGTGCGCTCATGGGCTCGAACATGCAGCGGCAAGCGGTGCCGCTCCTCAACCCGCGCACGCCGGTGGTGGGCACGGGCCTCGAGGAGAAGGTGGCGCGCGACTCGGGCGCGGTGGTAATCGCGCGCCGGTCGGGCGTGGTCACGCGTGTGACGGCCGACGAGATCGTCGTCGATGCCGGTCCCGCGGAGCGCGGCAAGACCGAGGATCGCCGCGGCGATGACCGGCCGCTCGCCCGCCTCACGCAGCACGACCGCTACCGGCTCAAGAAGTACTGGCGCACGAACCAGGACACCGCCATCAACCAGCGCCCGCTCGTTCGGTTAGGCCAGCGGGTGAAGGCGGGCGATGTGCTGGCCGACGGCGCCGGCACCGAGATGGGCCAGCTCGCGTTAGGCTCGAACGTCACGGTCGCGTTCATGCCGTGGTACGGACACAACTTCGAGGACGCCATCGTGCTCTCCGAGCGCCTGGTGAAGGACGACGTCTACTCGTCCATCCATATCCAGGAGCTCGAGCTCCACGTCCGGGACACCAAGCGCGGCCAGGAAGAGATCACGCGTGAAATCCCGAACGTCGCCGAGGAGTCGTTGGTCGACCTCGACGAGCGCGGCATCATTCGCATCGGCGCGCACGTGAAGCCGGGCGACATTCTCGTGGGCAAGATCACGCCCAAGGGCGAAACGGAGCTGTCGCCGGAAGAGAAGCTGCTCACCGCGATCTTCGGCGAGAAGGCGAAGGACGTGAAGGACTCGTCGCTCAAGGTCCCGCCGGGAATGGAAGGCGTGGTGATCGACGTGAAGATCTTCTCGCGCATCGACGACCAGGTGATCGAGAAGGATCGCGGCGAGCGCATCGGTGAGGTGCGCCGCCTCGAGGCGGACGAGAAGCTGCGCGTGAACGAAGTGCGCGACAGCGAGCTCTCCGAATTGCTCGAGGGGCAGGTGGTGACGCTCGCGCTCAAGGCCGGCACGGTCGAAGAGGCGATCACGGCGGGAACCAAGCTCACGCCCGAAGCCGTGCGCGAGCTCCGCATTCCGGCGCTCGACTTGAAGACGTTCCGCGTCGAAAACAAGAAGGCGAACGAGCGCATCCGCGAAGTGATCGAGGCGGCCAACTCCGAGAAGGCGCGCATCGAGGAGAAGGCGGAAGAGCGCATCGACAAGATCCTGCAGCCCGACGAATTACCGCCGGGCGTGATTCAGTTAGTCAAGGTGTATCTGGCCGAGAAGCGCAAGGTGAGCGTCGGCGACAAGATGGCCGGCCGGCACGGCAACAAGGGTATCGTGGCGCGCATCGTCCCCGAAGAGGACATGCCCTTCCTGCCCGACGGCCGTCCGGTGGACATCGTGCTCAATCCGTTAGGCGTGCCGAGCCGCATGAACGTGGGACAGATCCTCGAGACGCACCTGGGGTGGGTCGCGCGGATCCTCGGCTTCTACGCCAAGACGCCGGTGTTCCAGGGCGCGAACGAAAAGGAAATCGGCTTGCTGCTCAAGCTTGCCGGTGTGCGGTGGTCGGGTCAGGCGCTCGCGCTGCACGCGCCGGTGCCGGCGATCAGCGACGCGGACGTGCGCGCCTTGCTCGGCGACGTGAAGCCGTCGCGCGAGGAAGGCGAGGTGCACGCGAACTTGGGCGATGCGACGATCAACGATTTGTCCGGCCGGAGCCTGTCGCAGGAGACGCGCGACTTGTACCACCGGGTGCGCGACTTCCTCGCGGCCGCGGCGTCGGAAATTGCGAACCATGAGGCCGCGGAGGTGAAGGCGCAGATCGATCTGCACACCGCGTTGTCGGAAGACGAATCGGTATCCAAGGAGCGGCGTACGGAGTTCAAGAATGCGTTGCGGCACTTGGAGAAGCTGGCCGCGCGCGACGCCACCGACACGCTCGAGTCGCTCGAGCTGCCTGCGTTGGCGCGGATGCTCGGCCCCAAGTCGGAGGTGGATGTGGACGCCGCGGCCGTGGAGCTCATGCGGCTCGCGCGCCTAACGGTGGCCGGCAAGGTGTGGCTGCGCGACGGGCGCAGCGGCGAGCGGTTCGCCAGTCCCGTCACGGTGGGCGAGATCTACATGCTCAAGCTCTCGCACCTGGTGGATGACAAGATCCACGCACGGAGCATCGGACCGTATTCGCTGGTCACCCAGCAGCCCTTGGCCGGCAAGGCGCAGTTCGGCGGCCAACGGTTCGGAGAAATGGAGGTGTGGGCGTTGGAGGCTTACGGCGCCGCGCACACGCTGCAGGAGATCCTCACGGTCAAGTCCGACGACGTGAACGGTCGCAGCCGCGTGTACGAGGCCATCGTGAAGGGCCAGAACCTTCCGGAGCCTGGGATTCCGGAGTCGTTCAACGTGTTGGTGAAAGAGCTGCAAGCGTTAGGCATTTGGGTCAAGCTCGGCTCCACCGACGGGGATGGCATGAACGGCAACGGCAACGGAGAGGAGTAGCACATGATCGACTTCCGCAGCGTGCGCGAGCCACGCAGCTCGAGCTTCGACTTCATCCAGATCCGCATCGCCTCGCCCGAGGAGATCCGCGGACCCAAGGACCCCAAGGAGCGGGAACGCCTCGAGATGCAGGGGCTCCGCAATTGGTGGTCGTGGGGTGAAGTCACGAAGCCCGAAACAATCAATTATCGGTCGTTCAAGCCCGAGAAGGACGGCCTCTTCTGCGAGCGCATCTTCGGTCCGGTGAAGGACTGGGAATGCCATTGCGGGAAGTACAAGCGCATCCGTTACCGCGGTGTGATCTGCGACCGCTGCGGCGTCGAGGTGACCCTGTCTCGCGTCCGCCGCGAGCGTATGGGCCACATCGAGCTCGCCGTTCCCGTCGCGCATATCTGGTTCTTCAAGACGCTGCCCAGCCCCATGGGCAATCTCCTCGACATCACGCTCCGTGATCTCGAGAAGATCATCTACTATTCGAACTACGTCGTCATCGAGCCGGGCCAGCAGGACGTGGTGCCCAACCAACTGCTCGACGAAGACGAATACCTGACGCTGCGCGACAAGGCGAGGCAGGAGAGCGACGACGCGTTCCGCGCCGACATCGGCGCGCCCGCGGTGCGCGAGCTCCTGCGCCGCCTCGACATCGACAAGATCTCGGACGAGCTCCGCGCCGCCGTGGCGGTCGAGTCGTCGCAGCACCGCAAGAAGCAGCAGCTCAAGCGGCTCAAGATCATCGACGCCTTCCGGAACTCCGGCGACGCCGGCGGCACCCGCAACAAGGCCGAGTGGATGATCATGGACGTGATCCCCGTGATCCCGCCCGATCTGCGTCCGCTTGTTCCGTTAGACGGCGGCCGCTTTGCCACGTCCGACCTGAACGACCTCTATCGCCGGGTGATCAACCGCAACAACCGGTTGCAGAAGCTCATTCTGCACCGGGCGCCGGAAGTCATTCTGCGCAACGAGAAGCGCATGCTGCAGGAGGCGGTGGACGCGTTGTTCGACAACGGCCGTCGCTCGAAGGCGATTCGCGGGCGCGGCAAGCGTCCGCTCAAGTCGCTCTCCGACATGCTCAAGGGCAAGCAGGGGCGCTTCCGTCAGAACCTGTTAGGCAAGCGCGTGGACTATTCGGGCCGCTCGGTGATCGTCGTCGGGCCGGAGCTCAAGCTGCACCAGTGCGGCTTGCCCAAGGCCATGGCGCTCGAGCTGTTCAAGCCGTTCATCATCCACAAGCTCGTCGACAAAGGCATCGCCGAGACGGTGAAGCGCGCCAAGAAGATCGTGGAGCGCGAGTCGCCCGAGGTGTACGAGATCCTCGAGGAGATCATCCGCGACCATCCGGTGCTGTTGAACCGCGCGCCGACGCTGCACCGGTTAGGCATTCAGGCGTTCGAGCCGGTGCTGGTGGAGGGCAAGGCCATCCGCATCCACCCGCTCGTGTGCGCGGCGTTCAACGCCGACTTCGACGGCGACCAGATGGCGGTGCACGTGCCGCTGTCGTTCGAGTCGCAGCTCGAGTCGCGTCTGCTCATGCTGTCGTCGAACAACATCCTCAAGCCGTCGGACGGCCGCCCCGTGGCCGAGCCCAGCCAGGACATCGTGCTCGGCTGCTACTTCCTCACGAAGGCGCCGCTCGACTTCGAGGCGAAGCTCAAGAACGCACCGCGCTACTCCACGCAGGCCGAAGTGGAGATGGGCCTTGCGTTAGGCAACGTGCAGTTCCAGAGTCCGGTGCGGTATCTGGTCCGCGATGCGCGCGGCGCGCGGTGGGTCGACACCACCGTGGGACGCGTGTTGTTCAACAGCATCGTGCCCACCGCGTTGGGCTTCCAGAACCGCGAGATGAAGAAGAAGGCGCTCTCGGAGCTCGTGTTCGAGGCCTACCGCAAGGAAGGACTCGCGAGCACGGTGCAGTTCCTCGACCGCCTCAAGGAGTTCGGCTTCCGCCACGCCACCATGGGCGGCGTTTCGATCGGCATCGAGGACTTGGAGATTCCGGGCGAGAAGGCGACGCTCCTGCAGGAAGCCGAGGCGCGCGTCGAACGGTTCCAGCGCGCGTACCAGACCGGCAACATCACGAACGGCGAGCGCTACAACAAAGTCATCGACACGTGGACGCACGCCAACAACGACGTCGCCGACGCGATGGTGAAGACCATGGCGAAGGCGAAGAACGGCTTCAATCCGGTGTTCATGATGTTCGACTCCGGATCACGCGGATCGCGCGACCAGATCCGGCAGCTCGCCGGCATGCGCGGTCTCATGGCGAAGCCGCAAAAGAAACTCACCGGCGGTATCGGCGAGATCATCGAAAGCCCGATCAAGTCGAACTTCCGTGAAGGACTCTCCGTGCTCGAGTACTTCATCTCGACGCACGGTGCGCGAAAGGGCCTGGCCGACACAGCGCTCAAGACCGCCGACGCCGGCTACCTCACGCGTCGCTTGGTGGACGTCGCGCAGGACGTGACGATCACCGAGGAAGATTGCGCCACGATTCTGGGACTCGAGGTCGGCGCCTTGAAGGAGGGTGAAGACATCATCGAGCCGCTGTCCGAGCGCATCGTCGGCAACGTGGCGGCCGAAGACGTCGAGGATCCGCACGAGATCGACGAGCTGGGTCGTCGCACGCTGCTCGTCGAGGCCGGTCAGTTGATCGACGAAGAGATGTCGCGCGCGATCGAAGACGCCGGCATCGAAACGGTTCGCATTCGCTCCGTGCTCACGTGCGAGGCGAAGCGCGGGCTGTGCCGCATGTGCTACGGCCGCAACCTGGCCACCATGGGCATGGTCGACTTGGGCGAAGCGGTCGGCATTCTGGCGGCGCAGTCGATCGGCGAGCCGGGTACGCAGCTCACGCTGCGTACGTTCCACATCGGCGGCACCGCGGCCCGCATCGCGGAGCAGACGGCGCGCAAGTCGAAGGTGCCGGGTGTCGTGGAGTTCGGCGAGCGGTTGGCGCACGTCACCAATCCCGAGGGACAGAAGATCGTCACCTCGTACGAAGGCGAGATCATCATCCGCGCGTCCAACGAAAAGAACGCGCCGGTGGTGTCGCGCTTCCAGGTTCCGTTAGGCGCGTACCTCATGGTCGAGGACGGCGCCGAGATCCGCCGCGACCAGGTGGTGTTCACGTGGGATCCGTACACCAACCCGATCATTGCCGACGTCGAGGGCACGATTCGCTTCGTCGACATCGTCGAGGACGAAACGGTTACCGAGGAGCTGGACGAGCTCACCGGTCTGCGTCAGCGCGTGATCATCGAGGATCGCGAGAAGAAGCTCCACCCGCATATCGAGATCGTGCAGGAGAAGGGCGGGAAGGAGAAGCGCGTGCGCGACTTCGTGATTCCGGTGGGCGCTCAGCTCACCGTGGAAGACGGCGAGAAGATCGCCGCCGGCAGCATCCTCGCGAAGATCAGCCGCGAAGCGTACAAGACGCGCGACATCACGGGAGGTCTGCCCCGTGTCGCTGAGTTGTTCGAGGCGCGGCGGCCGAAGGATCCGGCCACGATCTCCGAGATCGATGGCGTCGTGCGGTTCGGCGAAATCAAGCGCGGCAAGCGCGAGATTTTCGTCCAGCCGCTCAAGTTAGGCGACGGCAACCAGGCCGTGGTCGACGACAGCCAGCCGGCGCAGTTGTACGAGGTGCCGGCCGGTAAGCACTTGCGCGTGCACGAGGGCGACCGCGTGCGCGCCGGCGACCGTTTGTCGGAAGGTCCGGTGAACCCGCACGACATTCTGCGGATCAAGGGACCGCGCGCGGTGCAGGAGTACCTGCTGAACGAAGTGCAGGAGGTCTACCGGCTGCAGGGCGTGAAGATCAACGACAAGCACATTGGCGTGATCGTGCGTCAGATGTTGCAGAAGGTGCGGATCCTGGATCCGGGCGACACCGAGCTGCTCGAGGGCGAGCACGTGGACAAGGGAACGTTCCGCGAGGTGAACGACCGGGCGCAGAAGAAGTCGCATCAGCCGGCGACGTCCGAGCCCCTGCTCCTCGGGATCACCAAGGCGAGCCTCACGACGCAGTCGTTCATTTCGGCGGCGTCGTTCCAGGAGACCACACGCGTTCTCACCGACGCCGCGATCCGCGGCGCCCGGGACGATTTGTTAGGATTGAAGGAGAACATTATTATCGGGCACTTGATCCCCGCGGGTACCGGCCAGTATCGGTATAGCGAGGTCGAAATCGAAGGCGTGGAGCCGCCACCGCAGCCCGAGGTGCCGGCGGCTCTACCGGAGGCTCCGTTCGCTCCGCTGTTGACGAGTACCGCGTCGACGATCCCGTCACCGTTCCCGTTGGGCGGCGACGAGTAAGCCGAGGGGACGAAGCGACGTAAGGCATGACGAGGCCCGGGCGACCTATGGTTGTCCGGGCCGTTGTGTTCTACCGGCGCTCCTGCCGGCATGCGAGAGCAGGTCGTCCAACATTCGCTTGGAGGGTCTCATGCGCGCGTCCGTTGTCGGTATCCTTGGAGTGGGAGCGCTCGCGGCGGCATTCGCGATGCCAACGAAGAGCTTCAGTGCCAGCCCCAATGGGAGGCCGAAGTGTGGGGCGCACGGGTGGCTGCTCAACCAAATTGACAGCTCGCACATCTTCGATGGCGATGTCGACCAGGAGGCGGTGCCCGACCGGGACAACCCGAAGATTCCGTGGCCGGGGTCTTATGGGATGAACCAGAACGGGACCGTCGAGTCCGACATGAAGATCGGTGACAACGCATCGGTGACCGGAAAATTCGTGGTGGATACGATGGGCTGCGTCGACTCTTCGTCGTTCAAGGTCGTATCGACGAGCGACTCCGCCTTCACGAATTCGGTGGAGAAGATGCTCAAGAAGCTCCGCTACGAGCCGGCGAGAAAGGGTGGCCAGAAGGTGCGCAGCTGGGTGCTCTGGAAGTTCGTGTTCTTCCGGGAGGCAGGTGCGTCGAGCCCGATCGCGCACTGATTCTCGTGGAATTTCGGCATAAGCTGGTTGACACGATTTTGGGGTCGGTCTAACTTTAGTGTTCTGTGCCGCCCCCGGGGCGGATTGCGTTCGTACCACCAGAGGTTATGCCGACTATCAATCAGCTTGTCCGGCGCAGTCGCCAGGACGTCGAGAAAAAGGAAAAGGCGCCGGCGCTTCGGGGAAATCCGCAGAAGCGCGGCGTGTGCACGCGTGTGTACACCACCACGCCCAAGAAGCCGAATTCCGCGTTGCGGAAGGTGGCGCGTGTGCGGCTCACGAATGGCTTCGAGGTGACTGCCTACATTCCCGGTGAGGGGCACAACCTGCAGGAGCACTCGATCGTGCTCATTCGCGGCGGTCGTGTGAAGGATCTGCCGGGCGTGCGCTATCACATCGTGCGCGGCACGCTCGACGCGTCGGGGGTGAACGGCCGCAACAAGAGTCGCTCCAAGTACGGCGCCAAGAAGCCCAAGGCTGGTGCTGGAGGTCGCAAGTGAGCCGTCGACAGAAATCGATCAAGCGCCCGGTGCTCGCCGACGCGCGCTACGATAGCCAGACCGTTTCGAAGTTCATCAACACGCTCATGCTGCAGGGCAAGAAATCGACGGCCGAGCACATTTTCTATGGTGCGATGGATCTCGTCGAATCGCGCACGGGTCAGCCCGGCGTGAACGTGTTCAAGCAGGCCCTGCAAAACCTGAAACCGGTGGTCGAAGTCAAGAGCCGCCGTGTGGGTGGTGCCACGTACCAGGTGCCGGTCGAGGTGCGGCCCGAGCGGCGCACGGCGTTGGCGATGCGTTGGCTCATGCAGTTCTCGCGCGATCGCAACGAAAAGTCGATGGCGGAGAAACTGGCGGCCGAGGTGATCGCGGCGTCCAAAGGCGAAGGCAATGCGATGAAGAAGAAGGACGACACGCACCGCATGGCCGAGGCGAACAAGGCGTTCGCGCATTATCGCTGGTAACGACGCGATCGCTGCGCTGAGGGAAGAGGGGCACCCGGATTCGGCCGGGTGCCCCTCTTCGCATCTGACCCGTAGCTGGCATCTACGCACATGAGGAAACGGACAAAGCACTGACACCCCAGACGAAGCACGGACAAAGACAAGAGAGCAGGTAGAAGCTCCAGACGCGTGCTTGGTGGTCGCCTAACGGAGGCGCTTTCGTCCGGGTTGTGTCCGTGGTGTCAGTGCTTTGTCCGTTTCCTCATGAGCGTAGATGCCAGGCCCGGGCCAAGCGAGACTTACCGCCGTACCCATTTCCTGCTATCCCCTGACTCCGACGCCCGTGCCTAGAAGAGTGGAGCGCCGGGACGTGGGCCGTGGATCTCGTAACCGGCCGGCGGCTCCGCGCCTAACAAATACCGGACGAAATAGTCCCAGCGCCGGCGAATCATGTACGGCTCGTTGCCGAACCCGTGGCGCCGGTTAGGCAACGCGATCAAGTCGAAGTCCTTGTTGTGCTTGATCAGCTCGTTCACCAGCAGCAGCGAGTTGTACGGCGGCACGTTGTTG
>DATEKK010000137.1:0-4717 GCA_035277485.1 Gemmatimonadaceae bacterium | reverse complement strand
ACATGTTTCAATCCGCAGTCGCCGACGATGTCTTTTACGCCTTGTCCAATTCCACTCGGCGCAAAGTGCTGGAGAAGCTGTCTGGCGGACCGGCCACGGTGAGCGAGCTGGCTGCTCCGTTCGACATGAAGCTCCCCTCGTTCGTTGAGCACCTCTCGGTGCTCGAACAGAGCCGGCTGGTGAAGTCGAAGAAGCGAGGGCGCGTACGCACGTACGAGATCGCACCCGAACGGTTCAAGGTCGCCGAGGACTGGCTAACGGAGCGGCGTCAGACGTGGGAAGCCCGGTTAGACCGGTTCGACACATACGTCAAACAACTCAAGGAACGGGAGTCAACATCATGAGCGCCACCGTCACGATCAATCCGAAACTCGATTTCGTGCTCGAGCGGTTCATCGACGCGCCCAAGCGTCTCGTGTGGGAAGCGTTGACGAAACCCGAACATCTCAAGGAGTGGTACATGCCCAAGCCATGGGGTTCGGTGTCCAAGTGCGAAATGGACCTGCGACCGGGCGGCAAATTCAGCATCGACATCGTGGTCGGCGACAACGAGGTTCCCAACCTCGGCTGCTTTCTGGAAGTCGTTCCGATGGAGCGGCTCAGTTGGACCTCGATGTTGTTTCCCGGCTATCGCCCCGCAGTCTTTGATGACGTTCCGATCACGGCCATCATGACGTTGGAAACCGTGGGAACCGGAACACGCTATGTGTTCACGGCGCTCCACCGCGATGAAGCCGATTTCGAGAAGAACAAGGCGTCGGGTTGGGCGCAGGGGACCGAGATCGCGCTCGAGCAGTTCGTGGCGCACGTGAAGTCGATGAAATAGTCGACGCGCCTCGGCCAAGACGGGACGCGCGCCACAGGGTGCGCTAGCGCCGCTCAGATAGAAGGCACCTACAAAGTAGGCGTCTTCTATCTGATGACCGGAAACGACAGGATTGCTCTCGAGGGAGAAAGCGTCGACGCTTTCATTAATCCCCGCGCATGGCTTCGATCGGGTTCACTCGCGCCGCCCGCCTGGCCGGAATCCAGCTCGCGGCGAGCGCGAAGAACACCAGCACAGCGGTCGCGCCGCCTAACGTCACCGGGTCGGTCGGTGCCACCTCGAACAGGAACGACCGCAGGAACCGCGCGACGATCGCCACGAGCACGAGTCCCACGATCACACCGCCCGCGCTGAGCGCGAGTCCCTGCCCCGTGACCATCGCGGCCACCGATGCCGGCTGCGCGCCTAACGCAATGCGGACGCCGAGCTCGCGGCGCCGGAGCGTCACGATATAGGCGATCACGCCGTAGAGGCCGATCACGCCCAGAATAAGTGTCACGGCCGCCGCGACGCTCAGGATGATCATCGTGAACGTGAGGCGCGCCATCGATTGGTCCATGAGGTGGTGCATGGTGGCGACGTCGAAGGTGGGCAGCGTAGGGTCGATCTCGTGCACCGCCGCTTCCATCGCACGCGTCGTGGTCGCCACGTTGTCGCGCGTGCGGACCACGAGCGCCATCGTCTGTTGGGCGCCTCCGAACGTGGTGTCGCCACCAACCGACTCGGACTGGTAGATCTCCGGCGACGGCGGCGCGGCCAACGACGTGTCGCGCACGTCGCCCACCACGCCGATCACCCGAAGCGGAACGCTCGTCGGCAGCTCGCGGACGGTCTTGTTGAGCGCGTTCGCGCCGGTCGAGTCGTGGAAGTACACCCGCGCCGCCGTCCGGCTGATGACCACCTCGTTAGGCGGTTGCCGCTGGATGTGATCGAACCCGTGGCCGGCGATGATCGGCATCTGCATCGTGGAGAAGTAGCCGCTGTCCACCATGCTGTAGATGGCGAGCGGCGGGATCTTCGTTTGATCCTCGAGGTTGCCTTGGGCGTACGTGGGATCCCAGTTCATGCCGTTGCCGGCGAGCGGCAGATGCGCCGTCAGGCCGACAGAACGCACGCCGGGAATCTGTGCCGCACGCTGCGTGAGCTGCGCATAAAACTGAACGACGGTGGTGTCGTTGGGATAGCGCTGGTGCGGGGTGGTGATCCACAGGGTCGCGAGCCCGTCGGCGTCGAAGCCCGGCCGGACGTTCGTGAGGCGCTCGAAGCTCCTGAGCAAGAGCCCAGACGTCGCGAGCACCACGAGCGCGAATGCGATCTGTGCGCCGACGAGCGTGCTGCGCGCCCGCTGCCGCGCGCGACCGATGGTGCCGCCGCGATCGCCTTCGCGGAGTCCCGAGTACACCGGGCCGCTCAGGAACCGAGCCGCCGGCACCAGGCTGCACGCGAACGCAACGATCACCGTGGTCACCAGCGTGAAGGCGATCACTTGCCATCCGATGTGGATTTCCGTCAGGCGCGGGATCTGCGTTGGGCCGCTGGCCACGAGCAGGCGCACCCCGATCCAGGCGCCGCCTAACCCGAGCACGGCGGCCACGGACGCGAGCACGACGGCTTCGGCGAAGAACTGGCCCACCACCCGCGAGCGCCCGGCGCCTAACGCAGCGCGCACCGCGAATTCGCGATGCCGAGCGTCGGCGCGCACGAGCATGAGGTTGGCGACGTTGGTGCAGGTCACGAGCAACACCAGCGCCGCGGTGGCCGCGATCATCCAGAGCGTGCGGGACACGTCGCCGACCACGTCCTGCCGCAATGTGGTGAGATACGGCACCGGTTTCGCCTGGTCGAGCATCATCTGGGTGGTGACGCCCGGCACCATCTGCGGCGTGACGTCGACCAAGCGCGGGAGCGCGTGCGTGAAGTCGCGCTCCGCCTGTTCGAGCGTGACGCCGGGACGCAGCCGCGCGACCGCGTTGTAGTTGAAGCCTCCGCTCTGCGGATCGTTAGGATCGAGTCGCAGCGGAAGCCAGAGCTGCGTGTTGTTGTTGGGGAATCGGAACGAGGCCGGCATCACGCCGATGATTTCCGTGCTGCGGCCGTAGATCATGACCGTTTTGCCGATCACCTTGGGGTCGGCGCCGTAGAGCGATCGCCAGAGGCCATCACTGATGACGACGACGCGCGCGCCTTGCGGCAGATCCTCATCCGCCGTGAACCATCGGCCGAGTTTAGGCGGCACCTCGAGCACTTGCGTGAGGTTCGCGGTGGCCTGCGCGTCGTCGAGATGCGCGGGCTCTGCGCGCTGTTCCGGATCGACGAGATCAGCCGAGTTGGACTGATAGGCGGCGATGCCGGTGATGGTGCTGGTGTAGCGCTGGAAGGTGAAATACGTGCCCTTGGTCTGCTCCGCCTGCGGAAGGCCAACGGACGGCATGTGAAACCAGACGCCCACGAGTTGTCCGGGATTGCCGTACGGTAGCGGCCGCAAGAGCACGGCGTCGACGACCGCGAAGATGGCTGTGGCGGCGCCGATGCCGATGGCGAGTGTCAGGATGACGGACGTGCTGAATCCGGGCGCGCGGCGAAGGGAGCGCCAGGACTGCCTGAGAGACGCGGGCAGGGGCATTGAAGATTCTCGGGTGCGTGGTGACAACCCCGATTACGAGATGCGGCACGCGCGGGTTTCGCGACCGGTACGAATCTCGCGGCATTTGATGAGCTCTCAACTCGCGAACCGGGGCGCCAATGAAAGCTCATCTCGACGTGATCACCCTCGCGCGATCGACCATGGGGCATTTACTCCGGATACTTTCGGGATCCGGATGGCCACCTATGGGAGATCATCTGGAACCGTAAGGCGGCGATGGCGGGCGCGGCCTCATCGGATTGAGCCATCGGCGAGTGCACGCGCGACGTCCATCGTGCTCACGATGCCCTCCAACTTCTCGCCATCGAGTACGAGCACGCGATGGATCCCGCGGCGCTGCATCACTTTCGCCACATCGACCACGGTGTCGTTAGGCGAAACGCCGATCGGGTTCGTCGACATCGCCTCTTCGACGACGTGCTCGTCGTACAACCGTCGCTCGGCGAACGCAGGCTCCTGCATGCGGTCGTCCACGTCGGCGCTGTCCTCGGTCACATCCATATAGTAGGACGCCGCAGCCGCATCCTCTTCTTCCTCCTCGAGGCGTTGATCGTCGGGCTCGCGGCCCGCATCGCCCACGGACTCCTCGGGCGCGGTGGTCGTGAAGTCGATGATGTCGCCCAACGAGATGACGCCGACGACCTTGTTGCCCCGGCACACGGGCGCGCCGCCGATGTGCTTCGCCGTGAAGAGCTCGGCCGCATCGCGGAGGGTGGTGTCGGGCTCCACTGTGACGACCTGCTTGGTCATGATCTCGGAAGCTTTCAACATGGGGCACCGCCTTGTGGTCGTGTCGTGGCTGTAACGGGTGACACGACGAGCGCCGCAAGCATTGTGCACGGCGCTCCTCAGACCCGCGCTTCGCCGCACCCCGGCTGCCGCATCAGAGACCGCCCGGTGGCCCCTGTCGAGTGGTGGTTCGCCGAGATCCACGCGTACTGGCGGAGCCTGCGCCGACGCATATAATCTCCTAACGGTAAGCAGTTCGCGTGGTGCCGTCACGTCGCCATCGCGGGCCTGACACTTCGACAACGGCCGCATGACGCATCCGAAGCCCGACCGCTCGAGCTACGTGCCTAACTTCAGCAAGTCGGCCGACGATGACGTGGTCGACATCGGCTGGCGCGAGGGGGGTTTCCAAGACGGGCGTCCGTACCGGCTCGAGGCGTGGGCGCAGGATGGGATAACGAGCGTGACGGTGTTCGTGCCCACCGCCGGCCTCGAGACGTACTCGAACGAGCAATTCG
>DATEKK010000136.1:0-8442 GCA_035277485.1 Gemmatimonadaceae bacterium | reverse complement strand
GCGGCCGGCATCTTGTAGTAGCCCGCGTGCGTGAGGGTGTTGCCCGAGAGCGTGAACACGGCGTCCGCGCCCCAATTGATCGGATCGGTCGCGCGGCACTTGGGCGCAACGCCGCCGCCCCATTCGTCCGTGAAGAGCAGCTTGGTCGCGTCGTTGTTGAACGTGGCCGAGTGGAAGAACGAGAAATTGGAATCGGCCTGCGCGTCCACGCGCACCGGGTGCACCGGGTCCTTGATGTTGAGCAGGATGCCGTAGCCCGAGCACGCGCCCGCCCCGAAGCCGGACGACGGATACACGGTGATGTCGTGGCACTGCGACGGCCCGCCGGTCCCGCCGAACAGATTCGGGATGTTGATGCCTAACGTGCGCAACGAGTCGGTCAATGCGCGCGCCTTCGACGTGTCGCTCGTGTAGAGCAGTTTGCCCAGCAGGTGGGCTGCTTTGTCCGTGTCGGCTGCCGTCGCCGTGCGCGGCATGCCGATCGCATCGATGAATCCGCGCGCCTGCACGACGTCCGCACCGTTGGCCGTGTCGGCGATCGCGGCGCCGTGCGTCGCGGTATGCGTGAGGTCGTTGAAGATGCGCGGCGAGCTCACGATCTTCGCCTGCTCGGGGTGTGCTAACGGAACGCGGATCACCTCGATGCGGAAGAGCGCGGTGTTGGGATCCGTGATGGCGCCCGCCTCACAGCCCGCCATCTCGCTCGACGGCCTCACCTGCGCCAACCCCGACACGTACACGTAGACCACACTCTTGTCGGTCGGGTCCTGCACGAGCGTGTGCGTGTGCGAGCCGCGGCAGGTCTGCACGTCGGCGACCTGCTTCGGGTGCTGCATGTCCGAGATGTCGAAGATGCGGATGCCGACCATCCGCTCTTTGCTCACGCTGTCGGGGATGCCTTGCGTGCCGCAGTCCAGCCGGCTCGCGCCATTCTCTGCCGATACGAAGAGCAGATGGCCGTACACCGAGACGTCGCCCTGCTCGGTGAAGCAGACGAGGTGGTCGGCCAGTACCGGCTTCGCCGGATTCGAGACGTCCCAGATCTGGAAGCCGCTGAAGTTACCCTGATAGACGTAGTGGCCGCCGAACGCGAGGTCCGAATTCGCGTACGTTAGGCCGCCGGGGTCGTTGGGGTGGAAGTCATCCGGCTTCTTGACGTTGGCCACGAGCTCGAGGCCTTTGGCGGCTTCGCCGGCATCGTAGAGGCCGGGCTTCAAGTGCGCGCGCGGGTCGGTGGTATCCGATTGCGCGCGCGACACAGCGGGCAGGGCAGCGCCGACGACGCCTGACGCTGCGCACAGGAGGAGCGACGAGCGGAACGATCGGGGGTAAAAGCTCATAGGGTTTGGGCTCGCAGTGATTGGGTGCGGTGCCGTGGTCCGGCAGTGTCCGGCAGTGTCCGGCAGTGTCCGGCAGTGTCCGCCTTCCGTCCGCCTTCATCCTTTCGCGTTCTCGAGTCCTTTGACGACGGCCTCGAGCAGCTGTACGCGCTTGGTGTCGCTCGCGCCCTGCTCGTCGTGGGACAAGTCGGTGCCCAACTTCCGGAGCAGCGAGGTGCGCTTGGCGCCGCTCGCCGACCGCGCCGATGTCAGCGCGCTCTCGATGGCCGACAATCGATCGGCGGGGAGTCCGTTGTCGCGCTTGAGCTGGTCGACGTACGCGAGCGCGACAGGGAACGCCGCGGGCCACACGATCTTGGGTTGGTCCTGCGGATTGAGGACCTCGTACCGCACGAGGCTGGCGGCGTCGATCTCGTTCTGCGTGAGATCGGCCGTCGGCGTCAGCTTGAACACGTCCAGACCGCGCGCGATCTCGGAGCCGTAGATGTAGCCGTTGTAGTAGTAGCCGCACCAGAAGCCGCCTAACACGAGCTTCGCGGCGTCGATCGGGCCGCGGTCGAAGTAGGCGATCTCCTTGGGATGCGTGGGATCGGTGAAGTCGAACACCGAGAGACCGCCCTGATACCACCCTTGCACGAGGATATCGCGACCGGGCACCGGAACCAGGTTGCCGTTGTGCGCGACGCAGTTTTCCTGCTCGGTTTGCGCCGCCGGCATCTTGAAGTAGCCTTTCTGCGTGAGCGTGTTGCCGGTGAGCGTGAAGATGGCGTCGGCGCCCCAATCGTTTGGATCGGTCGCGCGACACTTGGGAGCCACGCCGCCGCCCCACTCGTCGGTGAAGAGCAGCTTCGACGCATCGTTGCTGAACGTGGCCGAGTGCCAGAAGGAGAAGTTGGAATCGGACACGGCCTGGACGCGCACCGGATTCGCTGGGTCCTTGATGTCGAGCAGCAAGCCATAGCCCGCGCACGCGCCGGCGGCCAGGTTCACCGACGGATAGGCGGTGATGTCGTGGCACTGGAGCACGCCGCTGTTGGCGAGGCTGTCCGGCGTGACGGGCACGTCTACGCCTAACTGCTTGAGCGAATCGCTCAGCGCCTTGAACTTGGCCGTATCGGTTTCGAACATCACCTGGGCGATGAGGTGCGCCACACGATCGGAATCGGCGGCCGTGGTTTTGGCCGGGAGGCCGACCATCGGCAGATAGCCGCGCGCCATCGTGAGCGCCGCGCCGTTCGCCGTGTCGGCGGGTGCGGGACCGTGCGTGGCCGGCTTCGTGAGGTCGGCGAAAATGCGCGGCGTGCTCACGACCTTCGCCTGCTCGGGGTGCGCGAGCGGGACACGGATCACCTCGATGCGGAAGAGCGCCGAGTTCGGATTCGTCATGCTGCCGAGCTCGCATCCCGGCAGCTCGCTCTTTGGCCTAACGGACGAGAGTCCGGACACGTACACGTAGACGATGCCCTTGTCGTTCGGGTCGGGCACGACGGTGTGCGTGTGCGAGCCGCGGCACGTCTGCACTGCCGCAACCTGCTTGGGATGTGTGATGTCGGAGATGTCGAAGATGCGAACGCCCATCATGCGCTCGCTGCTCACGCTGTCCTTGATGCCTTGCGTGCCGCAGTCCAGCCGGCTGCCGGTATTTTCGGCGGAGACGAACAGCAGGTGGCCGTACACCGAGACGTCGCCCTGTTCGGTGAAGCAGACCAGGTGTTCGGCGAGCACGGGCTTGGCGGGATTCGAGATGTCCCAGATCTGGATGCCGCTGAAGTTGCCCTGATAGAGGTAGCGGCCACCGAACGCGAGGTCGGAGTTCGCGTACGTTAGGCCGCCGGGATCGTCGGGATGGAAGTCCGCGGGTTTGTTGGCGTGGGCCACGAGCTGCATGCCCTTCGCGGCGACGCCGGCATCGTAGAGACCGGCCTTGAGGTGCGCGCGCGGGTCGGTGGTGTCTGATTGTGCTCGCGCCATCGATGGTACGGCACCGGCGACCATGCCGATCGCGGCGCATATCATGAGGGACGAGCGGAACGACGCCGGGCGGTGTCTCATTGGTTTGGGCTCGCGGTGTGTGTAGTGGTCCAACGGGATCCGGACGGGCGTGACCCACAGGGCCCGTGGCTCAAGAGCCTGCTATGGAGCGTTCTGGAATGGTGGACAATAGCAGGTGTCGCGTGCGCCCGTAAAGACGGACGGAACGAGACCGGACTGGGCAAAGCCGGATGTTGCTCTGCGATGCGTTCAGGTCCTTACGTGTGCGGGCGTATCTTGTTCCATCCGCCTTCACGTGCGTACGCCGAGCTCTTTCTCCAGGTGCCGGTGGCCGACGCCCGTAACCACCAGCGCTCGGCTCTGCCGGTCGCGGGCGACCCACTTTTTGGCGAGCGCGAGGTTGAGGAGGGCGGCGCCCAGGGCGCCGCCCAGGTGTGCGCGCCGCTCGCTCCAGTCGAGGCAGGCGCAGGCGAACCGGCGGCGGAGGGCGCGCGCGGCGTCGACGTCGATGCCTAACGCGGCGAGCCCCCGGGCGCCCTTCGGCGTCACGTCGTACGTCTCCTCTCCGTTAGGCACTGTGAGCCAGCCGAGTTCCGTTAGGCGGTCGTGGATGACGACGCCGAGGGTGCCGGCCATGTGGTCGTAGCAGGTGCGCGCGGCGCGGAGGTGGTCGGGCGTGTTGGGCACAAACGCGCTGCGCGCGGCGCCGGCGAGCACGCTCAGCGCTTCGAGCACGGCGGCCACCTCGGGCCCATCGAGACTGTAGTATCGATGCTTGCCCTGCACCCGAACCCTGGTCAAATGCTCGGCTTCGAGTTTGTGCAGGTGGACGCTGGCGGTCGACGGGCTCACGCCGGCGACCAAGGCGAGCTCGGTGCTCGTGCGGGCGCGGCCGTCGAGCAGGCAATAGAGCATACTGGCGCGCGCGGGCTCGCCGATGGCGGCGGCGGCGCGGGCGGCGTGGGCGTCGGTGCGGCGGGTGACATCCATACTTTGACCATAAGCGAAGTGTGGACGCTCGGCAACCGCTAGCTTGGCCGACATGGATGCCGACGACTTCGCGACCGGGCACATCGGCCGTCGCGATGCACTCAAGACGGGGCTCGCCGCCTGGGCGGCGCTGGCGCTCGTGCGACTGCGTGCCGTCCGTCCCGCCGACCGGAGCACACCCATGACCATCACGTGCGTGATCCGCTATCAGATCGACCCGTTTCAGCGCGAGGCGTTCGCGCAGTACGCCGCGAATTGGGGCAAGGTGATTCCGCGGTGCGGCGGGCATCTCATCGGGTACTTCCTGCCTTACGAAGGGACTAACGACGTGGCGTGGGGCCTCATCGCGTTCGACAGTCTCGCGTCGTACGAGCGGTACAAGGACCGGTTGAAAACCGACCCGGATGCGCAGGAGAACTTCAAGTTCGCGCAGCAGAAGCGCTGCATTTTCCGCGAGGAGCGCAACTTCGTGCAGGTGGTGGACGGGACGTTCGAGGTGCCGGCAGGACGGTAGCGTTAGTCAGGTGGTCTGCAGTTCGGGCCGCTTCTGAGGTGGGAACGTCTGTTCCCTACTATAGTATTCACGCGCATCGAGATGCTGCGGCCTTTCGGATCAACAACACCTTCCTGCTTGTCCGTTTGTGTCCGGCCCCGTCCGCGCTCACATTCGTGAGACTGTCATCGTCGTCGGAGGCGGATTCGCGAGAGCTCGGTCGTTCTCGTGTGCGCCTCCGCTGTCTGACAAACCATCGCCAATGGTGCGAGCCCGTGCTACCGTTGTGCGATGCTCAGCCCGCTCGAGAAGCCGAGACTCGTGCTCCGCGTCGGCGTCGCCGGGGTCATCAAGCTCCCGGAATCGCAGCGCGCTCGGCTTCACGAGCTGTTCACACAGGTCTATCGCGTCCTGGCAACGCGGCTCGAGGCGTTGTCGCCGGCGCGCGACCCATCAACCCGGCCGGACATCTGCTCGTACTACGCCCCGGGCGATGACGACAGCCCCGCGCGGCCACTCATGCGCGTCGTATCAGGGTTGGCCGACGGAACGGACCAGATCGCCTTCGAGTCGATGTTGGCGTTCGAGTGCGAGGCGCGCACGAGCCCATCCAAGCCCGGGGCGCGCACCGACTTCGAGCTGGTCGCGATCCTGCCGTGCGACGCCGCGTCCTTTCGCGACAACAGCGAAGTCAACGACAAGGCAGCGTTCGACACGCTCCTCGGCCGCTGCGCGTACGCCATCGAGCTCGATGGCCGGTGCGTGCCGCACCCGCCGCACCATGCGGGACCGGATCGCCTAACGACGGAACGCCGCAATCGCGCGTTTCGCGTGCAGGCGGCCGCGCTCCTCCGACACTGCGACCTGCTCATCGCCAGCGCCGACCTCGACTCCGGCGCGGGGGCCGGCGGCACGCGCGAAACGATGGCGGCCGCGGTTGCGTTAGGCATGCCCGTCATCCTGCTCTCGGCGGCGGCGGATGAAGGCGGCCGACCCGTGACCGTCATCACGCGGCCGGTGGACCTGGAGCGGTTGGCCGAGCCGTCGGCGGCGCCGTGGCACGGGACCGTCGACCAGGTCGTCACGCGCATTCTGGCTGATCCGCGTACGTCGCGCGCGGGGCCGTTTGCGCGAGAGGATGCCGACCGAGGGGCCGCGCGCCTGGACGGCGCCGAAGCGGAGCTGCTCGATGAGTTCTTCGGCGGCGGCGAGCGTCGCGCGCGCGTGCGACCGCGGTTGTGGACGGCCTTCGTGCGGCGCTTCCACCGCCTAACGGCGAGCGGCGCCGACACGGTGGTCGAGCCCTTTGCCGCGTTCCGCGCGCGGGCGGCGCAGTTGAGCGCGCACTACACGGGGCTCTATCGGGGCGCGTTCCTCCTCAACTACACGCTCGCCGCATTGGCGGTGGCGCTCGCCGTAGCGACGTTGGTGTATCTGCTCTTCCTCGCCCGGCATCTCGCGCCGGAAGGCGTGGGCGGACGTGTGTTGTTCTCGATCGCGATCGTCGAGCTGGCGGTGCTGGTCGCCATCTTTCTCAACACCCATCGCGGCAACAGCCACCACTGGAACAGCAAAGCAGTCGACTACCGGTACCTCGCCGAGCGACTCCGGGCGATGTACTACCTGTCGCCGATGGCGTCGCTGCGATTGGCGCCGCCGCGCGTCGCGCGGTACGCGGCGACCGCGCTGCGGCAGAGCGTGATCGACTGGCTGCTGCAAGCGCTGATTCGCCAGGCCCCTCCCGACACGGGAATGTCTCCCGTGGCGACACCGGCGACGCCTTCACGCAGCACGACTCGTGTCGTGCGATCCGACGTGGACCGTGCGCTCGCCCACGTGCACGACAATTGGCTCGCGACGCAGATCGAGTATCATCGGGCAACGAGCCATACCCAGCTGCGCATGCACCGCTGGATCCAGCGGTGGGTGTGGCGCTTGAACCTTGCCGTGATCATCATCGTGTTCCTCGACCTGCTCCTCATCCTGGCTCGGCTCCTCGGCGTTCGCGGTGGGTTGGTGGAGGCCGGCCACTCGTACGGACCGGTGCTGGTGTTCTTCGCGGCGGTATTACCCGCGGCGGTTGCGAGCCTCAACAGCATTCGCTTCCAGTCCGAATGTCTGCGCATCGCCGAGCGGTCGGCGGTGATGGTGGAGATGCTCGAGGGATGCCGGGCCGAGTGCGAGGTGCTGCAGGCGCGCATGCGGGCGGCGCACGCGAACAGCGGAGCCGGCGACCCGGGTGGGTGGACGCTCGAGGCGTTCGATTTAGGCGAAGTGTGCGCCCAGATGTTGAGCGACGAAGTGGCCGAATGGTCGGTGTTGTACTCGCGGGACCTGTTGGAAGCTTGAGCGCTGCCTAACGGCGCGCGAGCGGCGGACCGTTCACGTTGGCTGCGGTCAGGGTGGATGACATGAAGCGAATCCTCACGTTGGATGGCGGCGGCGTACGCGGCATTTTCACGCTGCAGATTCTGGCGCGCATCGAGGCGCTGCTCAGGGAGGAGCGACAGGCCCCCGATCTCGTGCTGGCCGACGTGCTCGACCTGGTGGCCGGCACCAGCACCGGCGCGATCATCGCCGCCTTCCTCGCCTTACGGAAGCCGGTGGCCGAGATCGAGCGGCTGTACATGGAGTTCGGGCCGTTCATGTTCCAGCGCGAGCCGTGGTACCGCCAATGGAAGCGGAAGTATCGCGCGGATGCGGTGGCTGACTTCTTTCGCCAACACTTCAGCGAAGACGAAGACCACGAGCAGCCCGTGCTCATGGGGTCACCGCGATTGGCGATCAAGCTGCTCGTCCTCATGCGCAACGCGACGACGGGCTCGCCGTGGCCGGTGACGAATCATCCCGACGCGCACTACAACGACCGGTCGCGTCCCGATTGCAATCTGAACGTCCCGCTATGGAAGCTCTTGCGCGCGAGCACGGCCGCGCCCACGTATTTCGCGCCGGAGCGCGTCGATTTCGGGCGGCACAAATTCCTGTTCGTCGATGGCGGCGTGACGCCGTTCAACAATCCATCGCTCATCGCGGTGCTCATGGCGACGTTGCCGCAGTATCGCTTCGGCTGGCCGTCGGGTCGTGAGGCGCTGCACGTGATCTCCGTTGGGACGGGCTACGAGCGCATCCATCTGCCCGACAAAGTGGCCGAGCAGATCACGGTGATGGACCAGCTCAAGTTCGCGGTGCCGGCGCTCATCGACGCGGCGTCGCAGCAGCAGGACGTGATGTGTCGTGCGTTAGGCGACTGCGTGTTCGGGGCGCCCATCGACAACGAGATCGGCGCGCTGTCCGGCGCGGGGCCGTCGCTTCTCTCCGGGGAGCAGAAGCGGTTCACGTACGTGCGCTACAACCAGGTCTTCAACGTGGCGACGCCCGACGGGCCGGTGCAGGAGCTCGACATGCGGCTCGACCGCATCGCGAACATGCCCGCCTACCAGAAGGCTGGGCGCGAGTACGCCGAGGCGAACGTCAGGCTCGAGCATCTGTATCCGAGGAAGGCGGTGGCGGTTGGTGCCTAACGGGGAAGCGCTCGCTGTCGCTCGCTGGGGGAAGCGCTGACGCTGGGGGAAGGGGGAAGCGGCGGGCTACGCCGCCTGAGGGAGTGGAAGGACATCAATATCCGCG
>DATEKK010000135.1:0-1266 GCA_035277485.1 Gemmatimonadaceae bacterium | reverse complement strand
TCAGCGATTCGTGCGCAGCACCGATCGTGTCCGGCATCCACAAGTTCCGGAGTGAGTTCGAGGCACACATCACTGGGAAACGGTGCCCCATGGGCGCTACGGCGGCGGCCTGATGGCAGACGCGCAACAAGTCTCACTCACCATCGAGGGACGGCAGGTCAGCGTTCCCGCCGGCACCTCGATTCTCGAGGCCGCCAAAGTCGCGGGCGTCCTCATTCCGCACTACTGCTATCACCCGGGACTGCCGGTGGCCGGCGTGTGCCGGATGTGTTTGGTGGAAGTCGAGAAGGCGCCCAAGCTCGCGCCTGCTTGCGCGACCGCGGTCGCGGAAGGTCAGGTGGTGCACCTGCACACGGACAAAGCGCTCGACGCGCGCAAAGCCGTGCTCGAGTTCCTGCTGCTCAACCATCCGCTCGACTGTCCCGTGTGCGATCAGGCGGGCGAGTGCGAGCTGCAGGACTACACGTACCGCGAAGGACGTGCGCAGGGCCGCTCGCACGAGCCCAAGCGATTCAATCCCGCCGAGGATTTTGGCGGCGATGTGTTGTACGTGACGAATCGCTGCATCCTGTGCACGCGCTGCGTGCGATTCATGCAGGATGTCGCAAGCGACCCGGTGCTCAACGTGAGCGAGCGCGGCGATCGCGCCGTGATCGGCAAGTTCGAGGGCAAGGACCTGACCCACCCGTGGGCCGCGAACGTGATCGATCTCTGTCCGGTAGGCGCGCTCGTCTCCAAGGATTTTCTCAACAAGGCGCGCGCGTGGGAGCTGGATCGCACGGCGTCGGTGTGCCCGAATTGCACGCAGGGCTGCAACACGATCCTCGAGACGCGCGACAACGTGGTCGTCCGGATGCGTCCGCGATCCAACACCGACGTCAACCACTACTATCTGTGCGACGAAGGGCGCATGGACTATCGGTGGATGAATCGGACCGACCGGCTCGAAGCGCCGCTCGTTAGGCGCGGAGACCGCTTGGCGGCCACCGGCTGGGATGAGGCGTTGCGCGCCGCGGCACTGCATCTGAACGGCAAGCGCGCGTTCGTGCTGGCGAGCCCGATGCTCTCCAACGAATCACTGTGGGTGTTGTCGCGCATCATGAAGCGCGGCGGCGGCGCAGGGGCGTTCCGCGTTAGGCGGGAGCCGGAAGCGCCGCTCGTCGGCGTGCCCGACCTCGCGCGCCGCGCCGAGCGCGCCGCAAACGTGCGGGCGGCCGAGATGTTCGGCTTCGCCAAGAGCGACACGCCACTCGCCGCCATGCAGGA